>CAYTMR010000170.1:0-6918 GCA_964438855.1 uncultured Micromonosporaceae bacterium | reverse complement strand
GCTTCGGCCGACGGACGCGGCACCATGCTGGACGTGGTCCGGCGCACCGCCGAGTCGGTCTTCATTCCATTGACCGTGGGTGGAGGCGTGCGCTCCGTCGCCGACGTCGACACCCTGCTGCGGGCGGGCGCGGACAAGGTGAGCATCAACACGGCGGCGATCGCGCGACCGGAGGTGATCGCGGAGATCGCGCAGCAGTTCGGCCGGCAGGTGCTGGTGCTCTCGCTGGACGTACGCCGGGCGCCGGCCACGCCCAGCGGCTTCGAAGTAACCACCCACGGCGGACGACGCGGTACCGGCATCGATGCGGTGGCCTGGGCCAAGCGGGGCGCCGACCTCGGGGCCGGAGAGATTTTGCTCAACTCGATGGACGCGGATGGCACCAAAGCCGGGTTCGACCTCGAGCTGATCCGCGCCGTCCGCGCGGCGGTGGACGTTCCGTTGATCGCCTCCGGCGGCGCGGGTGCGGTCGAGCACTTCGCTCCAGCGGTCGCTGCCGGCGCCGATGCCGTGCTCGCCGCCAGCGTGTTCCACTTCGGCGAGGTGACCATCGGCGAGGTGAAGACGGCTCTGCGGGAAGCCGGGCATCCGGTGCGGTGATCCGGCGCGTCAGACGTGACCGGCGGGGGGTGGGCTGACCGCGTCGGCCCCGGTGGCGGATCGTGACGGGCTAAGGGCGGCCTCCGGGACGGTGAACAGGGGAATGCACACGTGCGCCAAGGGCCCAATCGCGACGGCGTACAACACCGTGCCCGCCCCGACCGTGCCACCCAGCAGCCACCCGGCGACCAGCACCGTCACCTCGATGACCGTGCGGACCACGCGGATCGATCGGCCAGGGCGGCGCGCCACGAAGCCGGTCATCAACCCGTCGCGGGGACCGGGACCGAAACGGGCACCGATGTACATGCCGGTCGCCACCCCGTTCAGCAGTACTCCGGCGAGCAGGAAGCCGATGCGTGCCGGCAACCAGGTCGGCGTGGGCAGCAACCACAACCCGACCTCCACCCCGAGGCCGACCACGACCACGTTGCTCACGGTGCCCAAACCTGGCCGTTGGCGTAACGGTATCCACAGCAGCAGCACCACCGCCCCGACGCCGATCACCACCCAGCCGAGCGACACGCCGCTGACCTCAGACAGCCCTTGGTGAAACACGTCCCACGGGCTGAGGCCCAGCGCCGCCTCTACCATGAGCGCCAGACTCACGCCATAGACGACAAGGCCGATGTAGAGCTGGAGGAGCCGCCGCAGCAACAGGCGGCGAGCCACGTGGTTGCCAGGTGAGCCCATGGCTGTCACTCTGAAGGCCAGTTTCATGGCAGGAAAGGGCCAATCGTGGAGCAGTGGCGGTGATTGGCGCCATACGAGGGGCGCATCTGGCTCGTCTGGTCGGCAATTGGCATCCGTTGCCTGGTCGCCGACGGGTGCCTGGTTACGTCGCTCTCGCCGACGCGGTTCGAGGTCTGCTCGCCGACGGGCGGCTGCCGCTGGGGGTCAGGATGCCGGCAGAGCGGGAGTTCGCGGCCACGCTGGGCGTCTCGCGGACCACGGTGGCGGCCGCGTACCGGCTGCTGCGCGAGTCGGGTCACCTGACCAGCCGGCGTGGGGCCGGCAGCTGGACCACGTTGCCGCCCGGTCACCGGGTGGCTGGCTCCGGCCTGTGGGCGGCCGGCGACGAACCCGACGTGATCGAACTGACTCAGGCGGCCCTGGCCGCGCCGCCGCAGCTCGTCGAGGCGGCGCAGGCGGCCGTGGCCGACCTTCCCGCCTACGCCACCGGCGCGGGATACCACCCGGCTGGGATCGGGGTGCTACGGCAGGCGGTGGCGGACCGGTTCACCAGCCGGGGTGTACCCACCTCCGCCGAGCAGATCCTCATCACCAGCGGTGTCCAGCAGGCGTTCCACCTGGTGCTGCGCCTGCTCGCCCCGCCCGGAACACCGGTGCTGTTGGAGTCGCCGACCTATCCCAATTCGGTCGCCGCCTGCACCGCTCAGCGCAACCGGGTGCTCACCCACGGATTGGATCCCGCCACAGGCTGGGACGAGGAGCTGCTGCTAGGCGCCGTTCGCCACTCCCGACCACGCCTGGCGTACGTCATCCCGGAGTTTCACAACCCGACCGGGCACCTGATGCCGGCGCGGTTGCGGGAGCGGTTGGTCGCCGCCGCCCACGCCGCCAAGGTGGACCTGGTGGTGGACGAGTCGTTCGTGGACCTGAGCCTGGACGACACGCCGTTGCCGCCGCCGGTGGCTGCCTTCGACCGGCGTGCCCGGGTGGTCACGGTCGGTGGGATGAGCAAGCCGTACTGGGGCGGGTTGCGGATCGGCTGGGTCCGGGCCGCTGCCCCGGTGGTGCAGCGGCTCGCCGCCGCCAGAGTCAGCGTCGACTTGGGCAGCCCGGTTCTGGAGCAGCTGGTCGCCGTGCGGCTGCTGGAGCAGGCCGACGACGTGGTGGCCAGTCGACGCGCCGAACTGGTCGCTCGTCGGGACGCGCTCGCCGCGGCCCTGCGTCGAGAAGCGCCGCAGTGGCATTTCCGGTTACCCAGCGGTGGGCTGGCGCTCTGGGTGGAGCTGGACGCCCCGATCTCGAGCGCGCTGACCCGGGCGGTGGCGCCGATGGGGGTGCGCATCGCTCCCGGTCCCCGGTTCGGCGTGGACGGCACGCTGGAACGGTTCCTACGGCTGCCGTTCGCCCGCCCCGAAGCGGACCTGGTCGAGGCGGTACGCCGGTTGATCGCCGCGCGCTACGACCTCGATCGCCCCGGACAGCGGCTCGACGTCGGGTCAGCTCTGGTGGCGTGATGGCGCTAGGGTGCCGGCTATGCGAGATCCCCTCGGCCAGCTCCGGTTGCGCTACGCCAGGCTACGCAGTCTCCACACCGGCGCCAACGCCGAGGTCTACGTCGGTGAGGAGTTCACTGGGCGTCGCGTGACGGTGGTGGTGCTGGCCGAGTCGGCGGCGACGGACCAGGAACTCCGAGAAGCGTTCTGCCGCGCGGCGGGCGCCCTGGCGCCGAGCCGTTCGGCCCTCGACGACTACGCCGACCGGCCATGGGCGGCGTTCCACGACGACCCGCACGCCGCGGTCGAGATTCTCTTCACCACCCTCGGCGAGCCGGCTCCCGAGCTGGACGCCCACCAGCTCGAGGACACGACGACGAACCCAGCGCCGGACGAGGAGCCAAAGCTGTCTTGGAAGGACGTGGCAGCAGCCCCACCCCGCCAAGGCGACGAGGAAGCGGACTCACAACGCGACATCTCCGACCCGGCGGCGGTGTCTACGGCAGGCTCTTCGGCGCCCCAGTCCCACCCACCGGTACCCCCACCGCCCCGCACACCACCCCGACAACCGGTGGTCTCGCCACCGCACCCACCGGTGCCCCCGCCACCCGTTCCTGGGGCGGCGCGTGCGCCGAATCGGTTTGGCGACGTGAATCTGCCACCACAGGTGATCGGCGCCATCGTCGTCGGTGGGGTGCTCCTACTCTGCCTCGTCTGCGGTTGCCTCAGTAGACTGACGTAATGTCACACGTATCGATTCCTGGGCTTCCGGTCGCGTTGTCGTGGCGGGTTGCCCCGGTGAGCAGCCACATCGACGGTGAGGGTGCGCTGACGGTCGTCGCCGGCGGCCAGACCGACATGTTCGTCGATCCGGCCGGAGGCGAGCCGGTCGTGACCGCGCCGCGGCTGTTGGGGCCGGCGCCGGATGGTGACTTTCGGCTGGCCGCCAGGGTGCGGGCGACGCTCGCCCATACCTACGACGCCGGCGTGCTGTTGGTCTGGGCAGGGGAACGGGAGTGGGCCAAGCTGTGCTTCGAACTCTCGCCCCAGCACACACCGACGGTGGTCTCCGTCGTGACCCGTGGAGAGTCGGACGACGCCAACGGCTTCACCGTCGAGGGCGACGAGGTGTGGCTGCGGGTGTCCCGACTCGGGCATGCGTGGGCCTTCCACGCCAGTGTGGACGGCTCCTTCTGGCACCTGGTCCGCTACTTCCGCCTGCCAGGCACCTCTGGGCCGGTCGAGGTGGGCTTCGAGGCGCAGTCGCCGACCGGGCCTGGCTGCGAGGTGACCTTCGATCAAATCACGTTCGCGCCGGGTGGCCCGGCCGGTCTACGCGACGGCAGCTGAGTCGGTCAGGCGACTTCGGCGACGGTGCCGGCGTACATCCGCTCGATCTCCTCGGAGAAGTTCTCCTCGACCTGGCGGCGCTTGATCTTCATGGAAGGTGTCAATTCGCCATCGTCGATCGTGAAGTCGCGAGGCAGGATCGCGAACTTCTTTATCGTCTCCCATCGGTTCAGCCGGCTGTTGAGCTGGTCGATGTACTCCCCGATCAACGCCCTCACCTCCGGTGAGGTCACGACCTCCTCGTACGGCTTGTCGGCCAACGGGCCGCCCACCGTCCACGCCTTGAGGGAGTCGGGGTCGAGCGTGATGAGCATGCTGCAGAAGTTGCGCGACTGCGCCACCACGACCGCCTGAGACACGTACGGGCAGATCGCCTTGAACAGACCCTCGATCTGGCTGGGGACGATGTACTTGCCACCCGAGGTCTTGACCAGGTCCTTCTTGCGGTCGGTGATGGTCAGGTAGCCGTCGGAGTCCAGCTCTCCGATGTCGCCGGTGTGCAGCCAGCCGTCCTCGGTCAACGCAGCGGCGGTCTCCTCCGGCAGGTTGCGGTAGCCCCGCATCACCGGCGTACCCCGCAGCAGCACCTCTCCGTCTTCGGCGATCCGGCACTCCAGGTCGCCGAGCGGTTGGCCCACCGTGCCGATCTTGAGCTTGCCTGGCCGGTTGACGAAGTTGGCCGCGCTCGCCTCGGTCAGGCCGTACCCCTCCAGGATCGGCAACCCGGCGGCGGCGAAGAAGAGCGCGATCTCTTTGCTGAGCGGAGCAGACCCCGAGATCAGGATCCGAATCCGTCCACCCAGACGGTTCTGCAGCTTGTGGAAGACCAGCTTGTCGGCGATCCGGTAACGCAACCGGAGCCAGCCCGGCACCCGGTGCCCGGCCTGCTCCAACGTGACCTTCGCCTTGCCGACCCGCACCGCCCAGTTGAAGATCTTCGCCTTGGCGGCGCCGCCATTCTGGGCCGTGGTGACCGCCCGGTTGTAGACCTTCTCGAAGATGCGAGGCGCCGCGCACATCAGGGTCGGCTTGACCACCGCCAGGTTCTCCACCAGCTTGTCCACCCGGCCGTCGACGTAGGTGGGGACGCCCACGTGGATGACGCCGCACAGCACCGTCTTGCCGAACGAGTGCGACAACGGCAACCACAAGTACTGCAGGTCGTCGGGGCGCATGATGTCGAGCTGCTCCTGCGCCACGCCCTCCCAACACCAGCCGGCGTGCAGCAACTCGACCCCCTTGGGGCGGCCGGTGGTGCCGGAGGTGTAGATCAGCGTGGCCAGATGCTCAGGTCCCACCTGTGCGATGAGCCGTGTGACCAGGTCAGGGTCCTCGGCGAGCGCTTCGGAGCCGATCGACTCCAGCTCGGCGAGCGTCATCTGGGGACGGTCACTGTCGTCCTGCACCGGCCCATCTATCACTACAATATGGGTCAAGTCGGGCAAGTCTGCTCCGGCGACCTTTGTGGCCTGCTCGGAGTCCTCCACGATCAAGACCTTCGAGCCAGAGTCGCGCAGGATGTACACGGTGTCCTCGGCGCCGGTGGTGGGGTAGACCGTGGTAGTCGCGCCGCCGGCGCACATGATGCCGAGGTCGGCGAGCACCCACTCCAGACGAGTGCTGGACAGGATCGCGACTCGGTCCTCCAACCCGATCCCCATCCGGTGCAGCCCGGCGGCGATCGCGCGGGCCCGGTCGCCCACCTGCGACCAGGTCAGCCACTGCGGGCCGGAGCCATCCTGGGTCGGGTAACCGAGAGCCCGACGGTCAGGGCTGGCCTGGACCCGCTGGAGGAACATGTCGGGGATGGAACGGTAGGGAACTTCGATCGTCATTAGGGGAGTGCCTCCGGGCTCAGCCGGCGTGATCGTCGTCACGCTTTCGTGAGTGAAGGTTAGTGCTCTCGCTGCTCACCGCCAAGCCTGACCTCGTCCGGACGGGTACCACCACCACTCGTTGTCCCGAGATGTGACGGTTCACACAGCGCTTATCCACGTGCCGCTCGTCGGTGGGATCGGTAAGGATGGGGAGGCTGAACTGAACTTACGGGCGGAGACAGGACGCAGAGGTCGGGGGCTGGATTGGCGCGGGGTGTAGGTCGGGATGTGCTGAGCCGTGGGCTACGCATTCTTGGCGTCGGCATCCGGCAGGAGCCTCGGGTCTTCGCCGTCGGGGTCGTCGGCAGTATCGCCTTCAGCGCACTCGTCATCTCCACCGCGTACATTGTCGGGGCGGTGGTCGGAGAGGTGGCGATCCCGGCGATCGACGCCGGCCGGGTCGACGCCGGTGGCCTCGCGCTCGCGGTGGCGGTCCTACTCGGTGTGAGCGCATTGCGGGTGGCCAGCATGTTCGCCCGGCGCCTCGGCGCCGGATACATGCAGTACCGCCTGCAGGCCCACTACCGGCGCCGCGTCACCCGGCGGTACCTCGAACTACCGGTCTCCTGGCACCAACGCCACGCCACCGGCACCCTCCTGTCCAACGCCAACTCCGACGTCGAAGCGACGTGGTTTCCCATCGCGCCGCTACCGTTCGCCGTGGGCACGGTGGTGATGCTGGTCGGTGCGCTGACCTCCGTCTTCATCACCGACCCGGTGCTGGGTCTGGTCGGCCTCGCGATCTTCCCCTTACTGATCGCCCTCAACGTCTTCTACTCCCGGCGCATGGCTCCCCGACAGGCGCGGGCTCAGCAGCTCCGTGCCGAGCTCAGCGCGATCGGGCACGAAAGCTTCGACGGCGCGCTCGTGGTCAAGACCATGGGGCGGGAGGCGGCCGAGACCGA
>CAYTMR010000169.1:0-6955 GCA_964438855.1 uncultured Micromonosporaceae bacterium | reverse complement strand
ATGATCAACACCTGGCTCCGCTGCCTGGAACGACACTTATGAAACACGGCCTAGTCCCGGACACACTGACCTCACCGCAGGACCCGCGACGAAACTCCACAGCCCACCACGCCGAGGCGTGGACGACGACGCTTCCGCTTCTACGCACGACGCAGGACGGACGCGTGACCTTCTCCCACGACGTGCTGCGCGAATACTTCGTCGCGACCCGGATATCGGACCTCGTCATGAGCCGGGGACGAGCGCTGGCCACGGTCGCCGCGCTCAACGAACTCGCCGCCCACGCAGCCACAACCGCCACCGCAAGAGGCATCTTCGACTTCGTGGTGAGCCGCCTCGCTCAACAAGCGCCCGACCTACTCGCCGCGCTCGTGCTCTCACCCACCATCAGCGTCAACACGACGCTACCGATGACCATCGACGTTGTGGGCACCCACCTCGGCTCGGAGGTGCTACGCACGTGTGCACGCAGATGCGTGGCAGAACACGCGCTCGCACTATCGCGGTCGCTGATCGCCACACCGTCGACCGCCGAAGCGCTCGACCGCGACTACTCGGCTTGGCTCCTTGAACTGCTACGCGCCTTCGGATCCGCGCTCTGGACCGACATCGCCAGCTGCGTGGAGCAGACCATGGACACCGCTCAAGTCACGAGGCTGCTCGCCGCCGCCAACCTCGACGACGCTGACGAAGCGACCTTCTTCGCCCGACACTTCTTCGTGTTCGTCAGCGGCGACCACGACCCAGCAGAACTCCTCGACACCCTACTCACACATGCGGACTGGCGGGTACGAGCAGCATTGGCCGAAGGCATCGGTGACCACCGAGCGCGCAGCAACAGAGCACACCGCCGGACACTAGATCGATTGGTTCTCGATGCTGATTACAAGGTGCGGGCCGCCGTCGGCCGAGTAGTCGGCCGCCTTACCCCACCGGTGACCGCCCACCACGCGACCACCTTGCTTGCTGACGAGAACTGGTACGTCCGCAGCTGCACGCTCGAAAGCCTCGCCTCCCGCGACGCTGACCGGGACTTGCCGCAGACGCTTGACCGAGCAGTCGCGCATGTCCTAAATGGCGACCCGAGCTGGCGCAGCTGCCCAGCTCACGTCGCGACGCTGCTGCACCGCCTACTGCTGCTTCACGACACACAAACACCGGCTGATGAATCAGCCGCAAGTGAGCGGGCCCTATTCATCCTTTTACGCGAGCAACGAACTGGGGCTACGCGGCTGCCCGTAAGTGCATTGGAATCGCTAACCGGCCGCGCGATGCGAAGCAGTAGTTGGTTGGTGCGCCGTGAAGCGGAAGCGCTTCACCAAGAAATGAAGGAGCCGTCGGCTCCCTCGCGCCACGCACCGTCGCCTTCGGAGGCGTTCCGGCGCCTGCGCGGCGGGCGCTCACTGCAAGTCGCCCTCGATCTGCACGACCTCGACCACGCCGTCACTGTGGCCCGCGCGGCGGCGAGCGCCGGTGCCGACTTCATCGAGGTCGGCGATCCGTTAATCAAACACGTCGGTCTACAAGCCGTGGAACGCGTCAAACGTGAGGCGCCCGACGTGGCGGTCGTCGCTGAGATGATGTCGGCGGACTGGGGACGCGACCAGGTAGCCATGGCGGCCGAGGCCGGCGCCGATGTCGTGCTGCTGATCGGGCCGGCGACGTCCGCCAACGTCTCGGCCGCTGTTAGTGCTGGCAGGCGGCTCGGTGTGCCGGTCGTGCTCGACATACCCGCCTCTCATGCATCGCAGCAGTGGGTTCGCGACATGGAACGCGTCGGTGTGGATGGCTTCTCCATCACGACCAACATCGATCTTGGCGTCGCGGGTCGTCACCCGTTGGCGAAGGCACGCATTATCCGCAGCTGGACCCAACTGCCTGTCGCAGTCTCTGGCGGGTTCGGCCCAACCGACTACGCGCTTACCAGCTCCCGCGACTGGGACATCCTCATCGTGGGACGCAGCATCGTTGAGGCTGTCCACCCGGACGTCGCCGTCAAGAATCTCATCGACGTGGCTCGCGGCACAGGAAGAGCAGCAAACTGATGATCCTAACGACGCTCAACGTGGACCTGATCCCACAGGTGATGGGTCTTATGGAACACGGTAGCCCATACATCCGGGTCCGAATGGAATCGGATTACTGGCTTTACGCCAGCCTATTCTCCTCCACCTGCCCCGTAGCACTCATCGACGGCGATGTTACTGGCGCGATCATTGCCTTCCGCAGTCAAGACAACCCCAGCGACGTGTACGTCCAGGATGTCATGACGCACCCGGATCACCGCAAGAAAGGTATCGCACGTGCCCTCATGACCCGCCTACGGGACCGGGCGAATGGATGGGGGTGCGACCGGATCTACCTCACATCTGAACCAGACAACATTGCCGCCCGAGCCGCTTGGGAGTCGCTCGGCTTTGAGAACGTAGCCGGCGATTACGTCGCCAACGGCGTATCCGTGACTAAAGATTTCAAAGGCCCCGGAAAAGACCGCGCTGTCTATCAACTTCAACTCCGCTAACCCGGCCGTGATCGCTCTCGCCGACCTGTCCTTCCACCTGGGAACGTTGGGCGGGAATTCGAACTACTTTGCCCCCCAGCGGCCTGCGCTCTCCACGAGTCCGTTGATTTCCCGCCAAACGAGCGTGAGATGGGGCGCTGCGGCGTGAATGGTTGCAGTGTCGTCAGAGCGCTTCGGTGGCCGGTAGGCGGCCGAGGACTGGCATTGGGTGGAACGCTTCGGCGCGGGCGGATCCGATCCGCATTCCGTGTAGCCGTGACAGTGCGTCGGCCATTGGCCCAAAGTGATCATGAATTGGTTGGGACGTGTGTGCGCGAAGAGCGGCGATCTTGGTCTCCCAGTGCTCGCTGATGTCGACGATCGTTGGTAGCTCCAGTGGCTTGCCGTGCTGGTTGAGGTTGTTGTAGCCGTCGCAGTGGTAGACCCGGGTGGGGTGCCCGGTGGCGATGACGACCTGCGGGAGCGCGGCGAGGAGGTGTTCCGCGCAGCGTCGGTGCTCGGGGTGGATGTCGTCGGTGGGGTGGGTAATGACGACATCAGGTCGCACGTCGATGAGGAGTGTGGCGATGCTGGCCGGTGCAAGCTCGTCGAGCAGGTACAGCCCGGCGCCGAGGATCTGCGCAGCGGCGGCGGCCTCGTCAGCGCGAACCGGGTCATGTTTGGTGACGGCGATTGTGGCTGTTCCGCCGGCATGGATGTGACGAGCGATGGTGCCACCGGCCCACAGCTCGGCGTCGTCGGGGTGGGCCATGATCGTGAGAAGCGTGGGTCCGGTCACCATAACTCCAGTGCCTCGACGATGTCTGCGGGGCGTGGTAGTGCCGGGCTGGGTTGGCCGGTTGGTGTCTGCGGTATGGCTACGTTGTGGTTGAGGCGGATCATGTCGCGCCATTTGATGGCCAGGTCGAGTTGGTCACGGACGGTGCGGCCTCGTCCGTTGTCCAGGCGGCCTGATGTGGGCAGGTCGTCGAGGGTGAGGCCTCCGGCGAGGAGGGTGGCGGCGGTCTTGGCGCCGATGCCGGGAATGCCGGGGATGTTGTCGGCGGGGTCGCCGGTGAGGGCGCGGAAGTCGGCCCACTGTGCGGGGGTGACCTGGTGGCGCTCGTAGACCTGTGCGGGGCCGATGTGGCGGTGACCTGGCCGCATTTTGGTGTTGAGGACGGTGACCCTGTCGGTGACGAGTTGGTAGTAGTCACGGTCTCGGGACATGAGCAGGATCGGCCGCGGCGGCGGCGTGCTGTGCACCAGCGCAGCGATCACATCGTCGGCTTCGGCGTGTTCGATCTCGATCCAGGCGATGCCGCAGTGGTTGAGGCCGCGTTTGACGTCGGGCAGGAACCGGATCGGGGCGAGCGCGGCGTCGTCGGTGGGGCGCTGGGCCTTGTAGGCCGGGTCGATCTGCTTGCGATCGGTACCGCCGTATTGGCCGTCGAAGACGACGATGACCTCGGGTGGTTCTGGGATGTCTTCGCGGATAGCCACGCGTAGGAGGGCGAAGAACCCGAACAGGCCAGTGAGTAGGCGGGTCTTGTCGCGGGAGCGGATCTCGGCGGGAAAGCCGAAGGTGGCACCCCACAGCAGGTTGTGGCCGTCAACGAGCAGCAGCGGGACCGTGTTGGGCGCGGAGGGCAGAACGGTACCGCCCATCAGCTCACCACCTTCAACAGTTGGTTAGCGACAAGGGCGGGCCAATAGTCCCGCGAGCGGTAGTACGCGGCCCGTGAGGTTCGCCGGTACCTTACCGCGTCGCTGAGCAGACTCCGGGCAGCACGCCACAACCCGTCGGCGCCGTGGCGCCGTGGGACGATCACGCCGCCGTCGTCGATCAGGGCAGGCAGGTTGCCGACATCGTGAGCAATAACCGGTGTACTGGCGGCCATGGCCTCCAAGGCGACGAGGCCGAAGGTCTCGGCGTGGGATGGCACGATGACCAGGCTTGCTTCGCCGAGCCAGGCGGGGACCTCATCCCAGGTGAGGCCGGACCGGATGGTGACGCCTGGTGTCTTGGCGGCCAGGGCCTGGCACTGTCGGAGGAGGTGTTCCTGGCTGCCGGCGGTGAGCTCGAAGGGGGCGTTGGCGAGTGCTACCTCGATGGGTCGGTCGAAGGCGGTCCGGGGTTGCAGCAGAGTGGCGACGCCTTTCTCTGGCCCGAGCCTGGCGAGCACCCGGACGGGCCCGTAGCGGAACAGTTGGTCGCGGTGGTGTTGCGGCTGGGGATTGGGCGCGGTGAGCAGGGCGTTGGGAACGATCTTCCAAACACCGGTGTCGTAGGCTCGTGCGGCTGCCTGGGCCAGGACGGTGCAGGACGGGGCAATGACCGCGGCGGGCTGGCGCATGAGGGCGGCGTGGAGATCGGCGTCGTGGCCGACGACGTGGACAGCGAGGACGTTTCGGGCCCGGGGGTGGGACGGCATGATCCTGCCGAGACCCCACAGGGCGTCGATGTAGACGACGACGTCGACCAGCTCCCGGGTGAAGATCGCGACCAGCTCATCCCGCAGTGCGTCGGCTGAGACGTTGATGGCGGTACGCAGGGTGGCGTCGTCGCACGGGAATGTGCCCTTCAGCGTGGTGAGGACGGCTACAGTCGCGCTTCGGTAGATGGCAGGTGCCGTGTGGTCGGCGGTGATGATGACGGCCCGGTGCCCGGCGTCGGCAAGGCCGGCGGCGTGGGCTGCTACGGCGCGTTCCATGCCCGCTGGGATGTCTGGCCGCCAGGACACCAGGACGAACGCGACAGTGGTCATGCGGGCTCGACCTTCCCGGGGATGGGAAGCTCCTCGATGGCAATGGTTGTCTGCGGCGGTGGCTCCCACGGAAAGTGGACCCAGTCGTCCACGGTCCACGCCCACAAGTCGGGGTTGAGGCTGGCACCGGCGTTGCGGCACAGCGCCACGGTGCGCACCACCGCGTCGGGCTGGAGGTAGGGATCGATCGCGGATCGCACCGTGGAGAAGGTAGCGCCGCTGCCGCAGATGTCGTCTACGAGCAGGACGGTGCCGGCAAGTTGCTGGCGGTGAAGGGCCGCGGCCATGTCGTCCAGGTCGACGGTGACGTGTCCGGTTGCCTTGATGTAGACGGCGTTGGTGGGGTTGTGTTTGGCGGTGATCCGGTGGTTTGGCACATCGAGGATGGCGCTGATGCCGCCCGCTGGGGCGAGTCCGCCATTCGCGATGCCGACGACAGCGCTGACTGGGGCAAAGCGGCGGCGCACGGCGGCGGCCAGCAGCCGGATGGCGTGGTCGTACGCGTCGAGGCTGATGCGCAGAATCCGCCGGTGGCGAAACACGCGGGGGCTACTCACGTTCATGGCGATCCGTCCCGGCGGGTCAAGACGAGGTCGTTGACACCGCGCAGGGGATGGATGCCGCCGATGTTCAGGGCGTCGGAGGTGTTGCGCCAAACCCGGCCGTCCGCCCGGATGACCGTGAAGTTTCCGGCCGCGTCGCGGGTACGCAGCCTCACGCGTAGTCCGGCGGGTACGGCTAGGGCGCGAAGAAGGTCGCGGGCTTCGTCGTCGGTGAGCATTTCGTCGGGCATGCTGGCGCCTGCGCCGATGGGCAGCATCTGTAGAACGGTGAACCCTCCCGCGCCGAGCGCGTACGCGAGGTCGCACAGATGTTGGAGGTAGCTGGCGGTGCGGCGCATCAGCACCGTTTGGACCTGCACGGCTATTCCCTCGGCGACCGCGGCGCGGATGCCGTCCGTGGCGCGGGTGAAGCTGCCGGCGCCCCGGATGGCGTCGTGCCGTGCGGGGTCGGGGCCATCGAGACTGACCCGCACAGCGTCGAGGCACCGGGCGAGGTCAGCGGCGCGGCGCGTGAGGTGCCACCCGTTGGTGGTGATCGAGACGACGCTGCGCCCGCCGTCGCGGATGGTCGACGCTAGATCGGTTATGTCGCGCAGCAGCAGCGGCTCGCCGCCGGAGATGTCCACCCCGAGCACGTCGGCTGCGGCAAGGATGCCGGCGATCCGGCGACGGTCGGCTGCCGGCAGTTCGGGCACGCGGGTGTCATCGAGGCACTGGGGGCAGTGGAGGTTGCACCGCACGACCGGGGACCAGCACAGACTGGCTGGAGTGCTGCGGTTTAGCTCGGCAGGTGTCACGACGGGCCATGACGCGACGATTGTGTCGTCGAGGATGAGACGGCCGAAGGGTTGCGGTGTAGGGGCTCGGTGCGTCGTGCCCGATGCGGGATCGTGGACGAAGGCGCCGTGAGCGGCGAAGGTGCGTCTCATTTCAACGTCCCTGCCTCTCTGATAAGGGCCTCGGCGCGCCTGGTGAGATCCGCTGTCTCTCGGTAGGGAGCCGGTTCAGTGAGCAGTTGTCGGAACAGTCGGACCCGGGCTGGCAGACTCGCGAACTTCGCCTGCCAGGCGGCGTCGGCGTCGGGTGGATCGATGTGCCACCCTCTGGCCTGGCGCAGCGGTATC
>CAYTMR010000168.1:0-7165 GCA_964438855.1 uncultured Micromonosporaceae bacterium | reverse complement strand
GCTGGTCTTCCACGAGCCGACCACCGGCGCCGGGGACGACATCCAGAAGGCGACCAATCTGGCCCGGGCGATGGTCACGCAGTACGGCATGAGCCCGAAGCTGGGTGCGGTCAAGTACGGCAGCGACCAGAGCGAGCCGTTCCTGGGTCGTACCTACGGGCACGAGCGCGACTACTCCGACGCGATCGCCGCCGAGATCGACACGGAGGTGCGCGCGCTCATCGAGCTGGCCCACGACGAGGCCTGGGCGATCCTCGTGGAGTACCGGGACGTGCTCGACAACATGGTGCTCGAGCTGATGGAGAAGGAGACCCTCTCCCAAGCGGACATGGCCCGCATCTGCGTACGGGTCGAGAAGCGTAAGCCGATGGCCCCGTTCAACGGGTACGGCAAGCGCAAGCCGTCGAGCGCGCCGCCGGTGCTGACCCCGGCTGAGCGGGAGGCGCTCAAGCAGGTGGACGGTGGTGGCAGCAGCGGCACGTCATGGGGTCAGTCGCAGGCGGTGCAGACCGACCAACCGGAGGGGTCCCGCTGAGCCACGATCACCCAGATCCCCTCGCCACCCCTCCGCCCCAGTCGGCGACCGAACCCGACGACGAGGCGCTTGATCAGCTCGCCGCTCGCCTCGTGAATGGACGCCTCACCGGGGTGCCGGTCGAGCGCAGCGTCGATTTGGGCCGCATCGAACGCGCCGTGCGTGAGATCTTGCTCGCGATCGGCGAGGACCCGGACCGGGACGGACTGCGGCGTACCCCGATGCGGGTGGCGCGCGCCTACGCGGAACTCTTCGCTGGCCTGCGGGTGGACCCGGCATCGGTGGTGACGACCACGTTCGAGGCCAATCACGAGGAGATGATCCTGGTCCGGGACATCGAGGTGGCGAGCCTGTGTGAGCATCACCTGTTGCCGTTCATCGGCAAGGCGCACATCGGATACATTCCGGGACCCCACGGTCGGATCACGGGTCTGTCCAAGCTGGCCCGCCTGGTGGAGGTCTACGCCCGCCGTCCACAGGTGCAGGAGCGCCTTACCTCTCAGGTGGCTGACCTGTTGATGACCAAGCTCGACCCGCGCGGCGTGATCGTGGTCGTGGAGTGTGAACATCTCTGCATGTCGATGCGTGGTATTCAGAAGGCGGGCTCGAGGACGGTCACTTCTGCGGTGCGAGGTGTCTTCGCCTCTGACGCGAAGACGCGTGCCGAGGCGATGACGTTGATCATCGGCTCGTGATCAACGGCGCACACTGCATGATCAACTGTCCACCCTGACTCGCGCGAGTCGGATATTTACCTACTGTCATCGGGTGATAGGTCAGATGTAACCTGGCTGCCTGGTTCTTCTCCTACGGTCAAACGTGTGTGAGGATGCCCCCATCCCGTATGTCAGTTCCGCCGATGGGACGGGTGTACCTCGCCCTTCCGAGGCGGGGCGGCGTGTGACGGGGCGATGGCACCCTAGCGCGAGAGGAACCGAATGAAGCCTCCACAATGGCTCCGGGCCGGCGTGGCCGGCGCGGCCATCGTGTCCGTGGTGGTGGCGATGTCCGCTACTCCGGGCGCGGCGCAACCCCCCACACCACTCACTCTGGTCGACGTGCTCACACCGCAGGAGCGGTTCACGGCACCGAAGGCCCCCACTTCCAGGCTGGCCGAGACGGATACGTCACTGCTGGGACGCACCGACAGTGAGCCGATCCCGGTCCTGGTCAAGCTGGACCACGACTCGGTCGCCACCTACACCGGTGAAGTGCCCGGCTACGAGGCCACGAGTCCGGCGGTGACGGGCGAGGCACTCACCGGCGACGCCGCACAGCGGCGGTACGAGGCGTACCTCGCCGAGCGGGAAGCGGACTTCGTCAGCGAGTTGTCCGAGGCGGTGCCCGACGCGGAGGTGGGCCGGAGCCTGCGGACGGTCTACGGTGGCGTGGCGCTGACGCTGCCGGCCAACCAGGTCGAGAAACTGTTGGACATCGACGGTGTCGTGGCGGT
This sequence comes from uncultured Micromonosporaceae bacterium, assembly GCA_964438855.1. Taxonomy (GTDB): domain Bacteria; phylum Actinomycetota; class Actinomycetes; order Mycobacteriales; family Micromonosporaceae; genus Natronosporangium. The sequence goes on along the minus strand of CAYTMR010000168.1, from coordinate 5,177 downwards.
GCAGGCGGACGAGCTGCGCGAGCCGCTGACCGACGCCAGTGTGGAGTTCATCGGCGCCGACTCTCTCTACCCACAGTTGGGTGGGGACGCCGACGCTGGCAAGGGAACGACGGTCGGTGTGCTCGACACCGGCGCCTGGCCGGAGCATCCGTCCTTCGCCGACCTGGGCAATCTCGACCCTCGGCCGGGGCCGGCGCTGCCGTGCGAGTTCGGGGACAACCCGCTCACCCCCGAGCACGACCCGTTCGAGTGTCACAACAAGCTGGTCGGCGGCTACAACTTCCTCGAGACCTATCACGCCCAGGTGGGGGACGAGCAGTTCCCCGGCACGGCTCGCGACGATGACGGACACGGCACCCACACCGCGTCCACCGCGGCCGGCAACATTGTCGACGAGGCGCCGGTCTTCGGTACCGACTACGGGCCGGTCCAAGGCGTGGCACCCGGCGCGTGGGTGGTGGTGTACCGGGTGTGCGGTCCGCAGGGTTGCTTCGCCTCCGACGCGGCCGCGGCGGTGGAGCAGGCGGTGGCCGACGGTGTCGACGTGATCAACTACTCCATCAGTGGTGGCACCAGCCCGTTCACCGACCCGGTCGAGTTGGCCTTCCTCGACGCGTACGCGGCTGGGGTTTTCGTGTCCGCCTCAGCCGGCAACAGCGGGCCCGGTGCCGGCACGACCAACCACGTCGCCCCGTGGACGACCACAGTGGCGGCCTCTACCCAGGTCCGCGAGTTCGCGACCACTCTGACCCTCACCGCTGGCGACGGTGCGACGCTGGAACTGGTCGGTACCTCCATCACGGCCGGGGCAGGCCCCGCGCCGGTGGTGATGGCCGCCGACGCGCCCTACGGCGATTCGCTCTGCCAGGAGCCGGCACCCGAGGGCATCTTCGAAGGCGTGATCGTGGCCTGTGAGCGAGGTGTGAACGCGCGGGTCGAGAAGGGCTACAACGTCCTGCAGGGCGGGGCGGTCGGCATGATCCTCTACAACCCTTCTCTGATGGACACGGTCTCCGACAGTCACTGGCTGCCGGCGGTCCAGCTCGCCGACGGCACCGAGTTCGTGGAGTTCATGGACGCCCACACGGATGTCGTGGCGAGCTTCCCGGCGGGCCAGAAGCGGGACGGTCAGCCGGACGTGATGGCGGCCTTCTCCTCTCGCGGACCGGGTGGACTCGGCATCAAGCCGGACATCACCGCACCGGGAGTGCAGATTCTCGCCGGAGCCACACCGCTCGAGGGCGATCCCACGGAGGGTGGCACGCCCGGTGGTGAGACGTTCATGGCGATCGGCGGTACCTCGATGTCGGCACCGCACGTCGCTGGTGCCGCGTTGCTGCTGCGGGCGCTGCACCCGCAGTGGACGCCGGGTCAGATCAAGTCCGCGATGATGACCACCGCCCGCCAGGAGGTGGTCAAGGAGGACCTGACGACGCCCGCCGACCCGTTCGACTACGGCAGTGGTCGGCTCGACCTCACCGTCGCCGCCAAGGCGGGCCTGACGCTGGACGAGACGGCCGAGAACATGGTGGCGCTCGGGTCCAGCGTCGTCTCGGCGGTCCACCTCAACCTGCCGTCGATCAACGCGCCGATCATGCCGGGGAAGCTGACCACCCGCCGGACCGTGACCAACGTGACTGGCCGTTCGGTGACGTACCGGGTGGAGACGGATTCACCGGCCGGCAGCAAGATCCGGGTGAGCCCCAGCCAGTTCACCCTGGCTGCGGGCAAGAGCCGCACGCTCACGGTCACGGTGACCGCCACCGACCCGCACGGGGAGCAGTTGTTCGGCGAGATTCGCCTGGTCCCGGTGAACGGCCGTGGTCTACCCACCCAGCACCTGCCCGTGGCCTTCGTGCCACAGCAGGGTGACGTCGCGCTGACCCAGCACTGCGAGCCGTCGCAGATCACGTGGTTCGCCAGCACCACCTGCACGGTCACCGCGACGAACCTGGGCTTCTCCGACGCGGCGGTCGATCTGTCCACCGTCACGGACCTGGCCCTGCCGATCACCAAGGCCGACGGCGCCCGGGTCCGGCATCCCTTCCAGGCGGAGGCCAAGGGGATCGAGCTGGCCGGAGCCGCACCTCCGGTTCCGTCGCTGTCCTCGGGCAGCACTCCGGCCGGGCAATGGTTGCCGATGGAGCTGTTCGCCAATCCGATTCCGATCGGCGACGAAGAAGTGATCAACTTCAACGTTCCGTCGTTCGTCTACGGTGGTCAGACGTACGACCGGATCGGTGTGGTCTCCAACGGCTACATCGTGCTCGGTGGTGGCACCGGTCAAGACGTCGAGTTCCAGCCGCCGGGCATCCCCAATCCGGCCCCGCCGAACAACGTCCTGGCGCCGTTCTGGACCGACCTGGACGGCACCACCTCGCCGGGCATCTATGCCGTGTCGCTCACCGACGGGGTCAACAACTGGGTGGTGATCCAGTGGACGCTGGATGTCTGGGGCAACCCGGGCGACCCCCAGTCGTTCCAGCTCTGGATCGGAGTCAACGGCGTGGAGGACGTGTCGTACGGGTACGTTCCGGGCGACCTCCCGACCTCGCCGTGGGATTTCGAGGTCGGTGCGGAAACTCCCGATGGCAGTGGGGGCGACACCCTCGGAATCAACGTGGCACCCAGCAGTGACCTGGTGGTGACGACCTCCGAACCGGAGCCGGGTGGCAGCTACTCGTACACCTTCCGGGTGCAGGGCATCCTGCCCGGCACCTACTCGGCCGTGACGACCATGACCAGCGACACCGTGCCCGGTAAGACCGTGGTGCGGTCGGATGTCAAGGTCCGCCTCGGCATCTTCGGTTACTGACGCGCGATGGTGCTGGGCCGTCAACCGGCGGCCCAGCACCACGCCGGGTCAGGCCACGAGCAGGACAGCGACCACCACAAGCGCACACAGCAGGAGCACGGCGACGCTGCCGGCGACCGCCCCGATCAACCATGGTCGGGCAGTCGACTCGGGTGCCGCGTCGAGCAGTGGCCCCACCGGTGGTGGTGCTCCGCGCAGGTACGCGTCGGCGGCGTCGATGAGCGTGTGAGCGTGACCGAGGGCGGCGAGCGCGCCGGCAGCGCCACTGGTCACCGTGGCCCGTCCCCACGATCGTTCCGCTGAGGACGGTTCCAGCGGCGGCATCGGCACGCCTTCGCAGACCGCCTCAACGATGAGCTGTTGTCGCTGGGCGTCCAAGCGCGCCCGGGCGCGGGCCAGCTCTGCCCGAGCGGAGCTGATCGTACGTGTGGCGGCGGCCGCCTCGTCCGCGATCGCCCGGCGTACCGCGTCCAGCCCTTGCGCGGCGGTGAGGTACTCCTGCCAGGGGGTGCGGGTCGGGGTCGGATCCGGATCCAGCTCAACCGTGGTCATGCCGCCTCCTGCCACAGTCGATGTCGTAGCCCGGCCAATGCCACCGGGTCGGCGTAGGGGTCTGGAAAGTGCACCACCTGTTCGTGCGCCCGGGTGGCGCCGCGAGGTCCGCCCAGCCCGCCGGCGGTGTTGACCACGGCCGCGCCTAGCGGGAGCCCGGCCGCGGCGTCGTTGGCGGCGTCGAGCACCGCGGAGCCGCCCGGTAGCGCGATCCGAAGCCGGCACCGGCCGAAGATCGCATCCGGTTCTCCGTAGCGGGTCTGTGTGCTGGGGGCGTCCCGGCTGGCCAGGATCGTGTGCACCCCACAGCTGCCACCCTGCGCCAACTGGGTGCGCAGCAGCGTCTCGGCCTTGGACACCGCCAACAGCGGCTGGTATTCGTCGATGACGCAGACGAGCCGGGGCAGCCTCACCCCGGTGGCCCGTAGCTGCGCGACGCTCGCCACCTGGGCGCCTCGCATCATCTCGGCGCGCGCGGCCACCTCGCCTGTCAGCTCCTGGAGGACCGCGATCGACTCGTCGATCGTCGACGCCAACCCGACCACGCGGGCGTGTGGCAGTCGTGAGGCATCCTCATCGGAGGGTGCGAAGTCGACGAACGAACGGTTCCCGCTGTGGTCGAGGAGATAGACGCTGAGCTGGTCGGGGCTGTAACGCGTGCACAACCCGTAGAGCAGGCTCAGCAGTAGGCTGGTCTTGCCCGCTCGCGCCCGGCCGGCGATGAGCCAGTGGGGGGTGCGGTCGTCCAGTCGCAGCGACACCTCGCCACCGTCGGGCCGAGCCAGGACAGTGCTGAGCCCTGAGGCGGCGTCCTCGGCCCACAGCGGTCCAGTCGGCACGAGGTCCCTGAGCGCCACTCGGCTGCGTGCCATGGCGCGGTCGGCCACCGCTTGGCAGACCCGGCTGATGAGCTCCTCCGGCGGCGCCTCGTCCAGGTAGACCCGGGCGTTCAGCCCGGTGGCAGGGGCCCCCGGGCCCGTCACAGCGGCGAACGACCCACCGGGCGGGTCACCCACCCGGACGTACGGGTTGCGCACCGAGATCTGAGTGGTGTGCGGCAGCGGCGGGAAATCGCCCGGGGTGTCGAGCGGTGGCGGAGGCCAGCCGGCGATCACGAGGTGAAGGCGTGCTCCGGGCGCGGCGGCGGCCACGTCGCGCAGCCGGGCCAGCTCGTCCGGCCCCGCCTCCTGCGGCCACCCTGCCAGCACCAGCAGTAGGGTGCGAGTCACGTTGCCGGCTCGGAGCCACCGCTCTGCTTCCGCGAGGACCCCACACAGACCAGCCCGATCGGTGACCGGCGGCGGCATGATGCCCGCCCCGTGTACCGGGGCGAACGGTGCCAGCAGCCGACGCACCGCCCCGTTGCCGGCGGTGCCGACCACTCGCACCAGCACGCTTCCCGCGCTGGCCGCCGCGAGCAGGCGCAGCAGCACCCCTTGCAGTGAGGACGCCACCCGGGGATCGCGGCAGTCGGCGTCGTAGGCCAGGTGTCCCAACGGGAGCACGACCGGGAACCGGGCGTCGTCGAGCGGTTGTGCGGTGCCGATCCTGACGAACTGCGGGTACGGCGTGTCACCAAGCGGGGCGTGAGCCGCCATCGCGTCGAGGTTGGCGCCCAACCATCCCGGCGCCACCTTCGCCGCGGCGATACGGAGCTGCTCGGTCAACTCGCGCACGCTGCGCTCGTGGACCAGGGAGCGGGGCTTGGGTACGAGTCGCTGGAGCACCGCGCCGGCCGCCTCGGTCAGGGCGACGGCTCGGCGGTGAGCGGCCGCGGCCCGGCTGATGCGTGATGTGATCCGCGCCATCG
>CAYTMR010000167.1:0-7334 GCA_964438855.1 uncultured Micromonosporaceae bacterium | reverse complement strand
CCGACCGCCGGCACGGTCCGTCTGGACGGCGTCGACGTCCGCGAGCTGGGCGCCGCGTCGCTCACCGCGACCGTCGGGCTGGTCCCGCAGGTGCCGTTCGGTTTCGACGACAGCGTGCGGGCCAACGTCAGCCTCGACCGCGGCGGCATCGACGACGCCCAGGTGTGGTGGGCACTGAGGTTGGCGCAGGCCGACGGTTTCGTCGCCGGACTGCCCGCAGGGTTGGACACGGTGGTCGGGGAGCGCGGCACCAGCCTGTCCGGCGGTCAACGGCAGCGACTCACGCTGGCACGGGCCCTTGCCGGCCGGCCGCGGTTGCTGATCCTGGACGACGCCACCAGCGCCGTCGATCCGCGGGTGGAGGCGGCGATCCTGGCCGGGCTACGCGCCGCCGGTGACGGTACCGCGGGGACCCGCCCGTCCATCCTCGTGGTGGCCTACCGGCGCGCCACCATCGCTCTCGCCGACGAGGTGGTCTACCTGGAACGAGGCGAGGTCGTGGCCCGGGGCACGCACGACGAGCTGCTCGCCACGACGCCCGGATACGCGGAGCTGGTCACCGCCTACGAGAAGGCCGAGGCGGAGCGCGCGTCGGTGTGGCAGCCCGACGGTGCGGTAGCGCCGGAGACACTGCCGGTCTCCGATGAACCGGCGGAGGAGGTGGCGCGGTGAGCAGCGCCACTGTCGGGTTGCCCGAGCGGGAAGAGTCGATCCTGCGGACCGTGCGGCGTGGTCTGGCGTTGTCACCGGAGCTGCGCACCGGCCTGGCCGGCACGCTCGCCTTCGCCGTCGTAGCGATGGCGGGCCGGGTGGCGGTGCCGGTCGCCATCCAGCAGGGCATCGACCGAGGCTTGCGGGCGCCGGGCGGGCCGGACGTCGGCGTGATCGCGTTGGTCGTGGCGCTCACCATCGCCTTGCTGGTGGTCACCACCGCCTGCGGATACGCGATGGTGGTGCGTCTGTTCCGGGTCAGCGAGACGGCGCTAGCCGGGGTGCGGGTGCGTACCTTCCGGCACGTCCACGACCTGTCCATGCTGCACCAGCAGGCGGAGCGGCGTGGCTCGCTGGTCTCTCGGGTCACCAGCGACGTCGACACGGTCACCCAGTTCATGCAGTTCGGTGGGGTGACCCTGTTGGTCAGCGTCGGTCAGCTGACCGTCACCCTGGCGGTGATGGCGGTCTACTCCTGGCGGTTGACCCTGGCCGTCCTCGCCGCCTTCGTTCCCGCCGTGTTCCTCATCCGCCACCTTCAGGGTCGACTCGCCGCGGCTTACGGGGAGGTGCGCCGCCGGGTGGGCGCGATGCTGTCGGTGGTCGGGGAGAGCGTGGTGGGAGCCGAGGTGATCCGGGCCTACGGCATCGCCGGCCGCACCGCGGCCCGGTTGGACGCGGCGGTGGAGGCCCATCGGCTGGCCCAGCAGCGGGCGCAGCGCATGAGCGTGTTGAGCTTCTCCGTCGGTGAGGTGGCCGCCGGGTTGGCGCTGGCCGGGGTCGTGGTGCTAGGTGTCTACCTCGGGGTCGACGGCACATTGAGTGCCGGAGAGCTGACCGCGTTCCTGTTCCTGGTCACGATGTTCATCCAGCCGGTGCAGGTAGCGACCGAGGTACTCAACGAGGCACAGAACGCGGTGGCGGGGTGGCGTCGGGTGCTGAACGTGCTCGACCTGCGGCCCGACGTGGCCGATCCGGTGCCGGGTCGACCGCTGCCGCCCGGCCCGTTGGAGGTCACGTTCCGAGACGTCGGCTTCACCTACCCGGGCACCGACCGAGAAGTGCTCTCCGATGTGGATCTGGTGATCCCGGCGCGTGCGCGAGTGGCGGTGGTGGGTGAGACCGGCAGCGGCAAGACCACCTTCGCCAAGCTGCTCACGCGGCTGATGGACCCCACCCGGGGCGAGGTCCTCCTCAACGGGGTGCCGTTGCGTGACGTCCGGTTCGAGTCGCTGCGATCTCGGGTGGGGATGGTGCCGCAGGACGGCTTCCTGTTCCACACCTCGATCGCCGAGAATGTCCGCTTTGCGCGGCCAGAGTTGACCGATCGCGAGATCGAGGAGGCGTTCGAGGCGCTAGGGCTGGCGGACTGGATCGCCAGCCTGCCGGATGGGCTGGCGACACAGGTCGGCGAGCGCGGAGAAGCGTTGAGTGTGGGGGAGCGCCAGTTGGTGACCCTGGCCCGGGCGTACGTCGCCGACCCGGATCTGCTGGTGCTCGACGAGGCGACCAGTGCGGTCGACCCCGCCACTGAGGTCCGGTTGCAGCGGGCGCTGGACGCGGTGACTCGCGGCCGTACCACGGTGGCGATCGCCCACCGGCTGTCCACCGCGGAGGCGGCCGACGAGGTGATCGTGATGGACCACGGGCGGGTGGTGCAGCGCGGTCCGCACACGGAGCTGGTGCGCCACCCGTCGTCGGTCTACGGCCGGTTGTACGCCTCTTGGCTGGAACAGACCCGCTGAGCGGGCAACCGTGGCGCCCCGCGTCAGGCCGATGACCCGAGATCGCCGGTGAGATAGCGCTGGAGGTTCGGGCCGGCGGCGGCGACCACCACCGCCCGCGGCGTGGAGGCCAACGGCTCTACTTTGAGCACATGCCGGATCGCCGCCAGGCCGAACAGCTGGCTGGCGACCAGGGCCGCGCGCTGCGGCACCTCCGCCGGGTCGACGTGGGCACCCAACGTCGTCAGCAGCCGGCGTACGACCTGCGTGGCGAAGAATTCCCGCACGAGATTGGCGGACATCTCATGGGAGAGCGCGGTGCGCATCAAGGCGGCGAAGTTCGGTCCGGTGACCGGGTCCTCCCACACGGCGAGGAACCGGTCCAAGAGCCGCTCACCGAGGCCCTCCACCCCACCGGCGAACACGTCGGCGATGACGGTGCCAGGGTCAACCGGAGCCTGCAAAGTCGCCCGGAACAGTTCCTGCTTGGACCCGAAGTAGTGGTGGACCAGGCCCGGATCCACCCCGGCGGTGGCGGCGATGAGCCGGATCGACGCACCGTCGTACCCCCGCTCGGCGAACGTCTGCCGTGCGGCGTCCAGGATGGCCCGTTGGGTGTCCGGCTTACCAGGCCGACGTCCGGCGCGTCGCTTCATTCGCCTCCAGTGGTCAGGGGGTGCGGCGGCGCAGCGTCGCCGCCGCCAACACGAGGGCGACGACGATGACGCCGGCCACGATGCCGAGGTTCTGCCACATCACCTCGGTCGGGTCGGGGTGCTGGCCCAGCTCGGTGAGTGCCTCGACCGCGTACGACATCGGCATGACGTCGCTGAGCCCTTGCAACCAACCGGCCATGGCCGGGCGGGGCACGAACAGGCGACACAGTAGCATCTGCGGCGCCACGACCATGGGCATGAACTGCACCGCCTGGAACTCGGTGCGCGCAAAGGCGCTGCACAGCAGACCCAGGGCCATCCCGAGCACGGCGTTGGCCACCGCGATCAGCACCACGAGACCGGTCGGGCCAGCGGTGCGCAGGTCGAGCACCCAGCACGCCACCGCCGTGGTCACGCTCGCCTGCACGGCCGCCAACAGTCCGAACGCGAGGCCGTAGCCGAACAAGAGGTCCAGCTTGCCGGCCGGAGTGGTGAACAGCCGCTCCAGGGTGCCGGTGGTCCGTTCGCGCAGCATCGCGATGCTGGTGATCAGAAACATGACCACGAACGGGAACATGCCGAGCATCACCAGCGCGACCCGGTCGAAGGTCTGGGGAGTCGCCTCGAACATGAAGTACAGCAGGGTGAGCAGGCCCGGCGGTGCCAGCATCAGCAGGGCGACGGTGCGGCGGTCGTGCCTCAGCTGGCGCAGGATTCGCCCGGCGGTCGCGGTCAGGATCCGAAGCGACATGTCACACCTCCACCGCCTGGTCGTGGGCCTGGACCAACCGCAGGAACGCCTCGTCGAGGTCGTCCGTGCCGGCTGCGGCCTTCACCGCGGCCGGGGTGTCCTCGGCGATGAGCACACCGTCGCGTAGCAGCAGCAGCCGGTCGCACCGGTCGGCCTCGTCCATGACGTGGCTGGAGACCAGCAGGGTGGTCCCGGTGTCGGCGAGCCGACGGAACCAGCTCCACAGCTCCTCCCGCAGCACCGGATCTTGTCCCACCGTCGGCTCGTCGAGCACGAGCACCTCTGGCCGTCCGACGAGGGCACAGGCCAGGGAGGCGCGGCTGCGCTGGCCGCCGGACAGCTTGCCCACCAGTCGCCTGGCCTGCCCCGCCAGCCCAGCGACCCGCGGGTTCACCAGCGCTGCGCCACCGAGTCGGGTACGTGACCCAGTCACCCAGCGTCTACCCTGACCTCACCGTCCGGGAGAACTTCCGCTACTTCGCGACCCTGTACGGATCAGGCCCGGCTGAGGCCGATGAGGCGATCGAGGTTGCCCGAGCACCGTCACCGTGCCGGAGCGGAGGATTTGCACCCCCACGATCGTGCGCATGAGGGTCGTCTTGCCGCTCCCGCTGGGGCCAAGCAGCCCAGTGATGACGCCGCGGGGGATCGGGCGCTGAGGCCGTGTAGCACCGGTCGTCCGCCCCGCTCGACCACGAGTCGGTCCACCTCGACTGCGGTGTCCATACTGGCTCCCCACTCTAATTCAACGATTGATGAAATACAGCGTAAGCGGGCGCGGTGCCCAGTGCAACACCGCCACAGACAGCGACGCCCACGCCCCATCCAGACCGGAAGGGCGTGGGCGTCGCGAAAAACGGTGCTTAGAGCGCGAGCAGCCGGTCGAGAAACTCCCGGTAGCGGCGCATCGCCACCCGCAGCGCCTCGGTGTCCGGGTCCTCCGACTGCGGGTCGAGCTGGTCACGCTGGGCGAGCAAGGACTGTGACAGCTGCTCCACCGCCTCGGTCACCAGGCGCTTGGCGCCAGCCACCGCGGCCGTGGGCTCGTCGATGAACTGGATCTGCAGCTCCCGCCACTCGGTACGCAGACGCTGGGCCTCCTCTTCAGACCACACCGTGATCGGCGTCTCCGCCACGTCGCCGGGCCGGGCAGAAGCGGATGTGGAAGCTTCCGTCTCCTCGAGAGTTGCCTGCACCGTTGTCCCTTCATCCTCGGTCGCGGCCGGCCCGGTGCCGGCCGGCGGGGTCTGTGTCGCCGGCGCTGCGGCCTCGGCCGGTGCCGAATCGGCCTGCGCGTCCGGCCCGGTCTCTGCTTCGTCCACGTCGGATGCCGCGTCGTCGGTGACCGCTGTGGTGTCCTCCGCCTCCGGCTCGGTCGCGGCCGCGTCGGTCTGCTCATCGGCGGTTTCCTGGGCCGCGGGCTCCTCTGCGCTCTCCGCCGTCACCGGAGCCGGGTCGTCGCCCGCCTCCTCCGCCACCGGGGCGGGAGAGGCGAGGTCCGCCCAAGGTACGTGCGTCTGCTCCTCCACCGCGCTCGTCGCCGCCTGATCGTCGGCGGCACCCTCGTCGGCCGTCTCGTCCGTGGCCTCCGCAGCCGCCTCGCTCGCGTGCGTCTCGTCGGTGCTCGGCGCGGCGGGAGCGTCGCTTGTGGCAGCTGGAGCCTCCGGCTGCGCGGGAGACGGCGGGGCGGCCTCCGGACGCACGGGGGTGATCACCGGCACCTCGGTGGTCGCCTCGTCGAAGATCTGGTTGTCCGCCGGAGTCCGCTGGCTGGGCGTGAAACCAGCCACGTTGGCCGGCATCGTCGGGGGATCGTCATCCGTGTGGTGAGGGGCGTGATGGAAATGCATGGTTCGTCCTCCGTGGGTGCTCCCGCGTCAACCTACCGTTACGCGACAACTGGCACGTCCCCCACCGGGATCGGTACGGTACCGGGTTGGAGGAATCGCCGGTGACCCGACCCGGTGACCGGCGCAGGACGCGGTGGACGCTGTCTCCACCCGGTGCGGAAGAATCAGGACCGTGACCGAAACGCTCGACCCGACCATCGCGCGGCGGCTGCGCCGTGACCGTGACGGGCTGATCGCGGCGGTCGTGCGGCAGTACGACACCGGTGAGGTACTCATGCTCGCGTGGATGAATGACGAGGCGCTCAGGCGCACCCTGGACACCGGTCTTGCGACCTACTGGTCGCGCAGCCGCCAGCAGTACTGGGTGAAGGGCGAGACCTCCGGTCACTACCAGTACGTCAAGTCCGTGGCGCTCGATTGCGACGGCGACGCGCTCCTGCTCAGCGTCGACCAGGTGGGCCCGGCCTGTCACACCGGTGAACGCTCCTGTTTTCACCACGAGATTCCACTCGCTCCGGCCGCGCCGGACCCGACCCAGGTGGCCGGCGAATGACCACCGGCACGGTCACCCCGGACGAGGCGACGTTCGCAGCGGCGGCCCGGCGGCGACGCGTGGTGCCGGTCACCCGACGGTTGCTCGCCGACGGCGAAACCCCGGTAGGGATCTACCGCAAGCTCGCCGGTGGCCCGGGCACGTTCCTGCTGGAGTCGGCCGACCAGAGCGCGGGTGCCGGCGCCGCCTGGTCGCGCTACTCGTTCATCGGCGTGCGCAGCGCGGCGACGCTGGTCGAGCGGAAAGGACAGGCGGTCTGGCTCGGTGAGCCACCAGCCGGAGTACCCACCGGCGGCGATCCGGTGACGGTGCTGCGCGAGACGGTGGCGGCCCTGTTCGCCCCGGACACGGTCAGCGCGGAGCTGCCGCCGCTGACCGGCGGCATGGTGGGCTACCTCAGCTACGACTTCGTGCGGAGGTTCGAGCGGTTGCCTGACCTCGCCGAGGACGACCTGCGCGTCCCCGAGCTGGGGATGATGCTCGCCACCGATCTCGTGGTGCTGGACCACTACGATGGTTCGGCGACCCTGGTGGCCAACGCGGTGCTGCCACCAGGCGCGGAGCCGGCCCAAGTCACCTCCGCGTATCACCAGGCGGTGGGACGGTTGGACGCGATGACCACGGCCCTGTCCCGCCCGCTGCCACCCATGGTGTCGATACTGGACCGTCCCGGCGTGGACCGGTTCGTCAGCCGCACGCCCGAGGGCGAGTTCCCGAAGGCGGTCGCGGCCGCGAAGGAAGCCATTCGGGCTGGCGAATGCTTCCAAATCGTGCCCTCGCAGCGGTTCGAGCGGACGACCGAGGCGGATCCGCTCGACGTCTACCGGGTGCTGCGCACCACCAACCCCAGCCCGTACATGTACCTGTTGCGTTACGACGACTTCGACATCGTCGGCTCCTCTCCCGAGGCGCACCTGCGGGTGACCGTCGCCGCGGACGGTTCCCGCCGCGCCCTGCTGCGCCCCATTGCCGGCACCCGCCCGCGGGGCGCCACGCCGGAGGAGGACGCGCGCCTGGCCGCCGAGCTGCTCGCCGACCCCAAGGAGCGCGCCGAGCACGTCATGCTCGTCGACCTGGCCCGCAACGATC
>CAYTMR010000166.1:0-7446 GCA_964438855.1 uncultured Micromonosporaceae bacterium | reverse complement strand
CTAGCGGGCCGTCCGGTGGGCGACGCAACCACCACCGCCTATTCTGGCTGAGACATGTCAACCGTGCCGGTCACCTTCCCTCCCCAGCTGCCGATCACCGAACGCGTGGACGAGATCGCGTCCACGATCCGACACCACCAGGTGGTGATCGTGGCGGGCGAGACCGGCTCCGGCAAGACCACCCAGCTGCCGAAGATCTGCCTGCAGCTCGGTCGTGGTGAGCACGGCATGATCGGTCACACGCAGCCGCGCCGGCTGGCAGCGCGCACCGTGGCCGACCGCATCGCGGCCGAGCTGGGTACCACGCTTGGTGGCGCGGTTGGCTACCAGGTGCGGTTCACCGACCAGGTTGGCGAGCAGACTCGGATCAAGGTCATGACCGACGGCATCCTGCTCACCGAACTGGCGCACGACCGGATGCTGCGCCGGTACGACACCCTCATCATCGACGAGGCGCATGAGCGCAGTCTCAACATCGACTTCATCCTCGGGTACCTGAAGCGACTGCTCCCCCGTCGACCCGACCTCAAGGTCGTGATCACGTCGGCCACCATCGACCCGCAGCGGTTCGCCACCCACTTCTCCGAGGTCGCCGGAGACGTCCCCGTGATCGAGGTGTCAGGGCGCACCTATCCGGTGGAGGTGCGCTATCGGCCTTTGGTCTACCCGACCGCCGAGGAACCGAAGGATCTCATCGACGGCATCTGCGAGGCCGTCACCGAACTGGTCGCTGAGGGACCGGGTGACATCTTGGTGTTCCTCTCTGGGGAACGGGAGATCCGCGACACCGCCGACGCGCTCCGACGGCTCGCCGGCCGGCAGCGGTCACTGGCGGGGACCGAGGTGTTGCCGCTGTACGCCCGGCTGTCGCTAGCCGAGCAGCACCGGGTGTTTCAACCGCACACTGGCCGGCGGATCGTGCTGGCCACCAACGTCGCCGAGACGTCGCTCACCGTACCCGGCATCCGGTACGTGGTGGATCCCGGCACCGCACGGATCTCCCGCTACAGCTACCGGTTGAAGGTCCAGCGGCTCCCGATCGAACCGATCTCGCAGGCATCAGCCAGGCAGCGGGCCGGCCGCTGCGGCCGGGTCGCCGATGGCATCTGTGTGCGGCTGTACTCAGAGGAGGATTACGAGGCCCGGCCCGCCTTCACCGAACCAGAGATCTTGCGTACCAACCTGGCGTCGGTCATCCTCCAGATGGCCGCGCTCGGTTTGGGGGATGTCGCCTCGTTCCCCTTCCTCGACCCGCCGGACCGCCGCCAGATCGGTGACGGGGTCCGCCTATTGGAGGAGCTCGGTGCGCTGGCGGGCGGCCGCCTGACCCGACTCGGGCGCCGACTGGCCAAACTCCCGATCGACCCCCGGCTCGGCCGGATGATCCTCGAGGCAGACCGCAACGGCTGCTTGCGGGAAGTCCTCGTCATCGCGGCGGCCCTGTCGATCCAGGACCCTCGGGAGCGACCGACTGACCGTCAGGAGGCGGCTGCCCAGGCCCACGCCCGCTTCCACGCCGAAGGCTCCGACTTCCTCAGCTACCTCCATCTGTGGCAGTACCTGCAGGAGGCGCAGAAGACCCGCTCGTCGAGCCAGTTCCGCCGGATGTGTCGCGACGAGTACCTCAACTACCTGCGGGTCCGTGAGTGGCAGGACGTCCACCAGCAACTTCGGCGGGTGTCCCGCTCGCTCGGAACGTCGCTCAACAGCACACCGGCGGACCCGCAACGGATCCACTCCTCCCTCCTGTCCGGACTGTTGTCACACATCGGCAAGCGGGACCTCACCGCCACCGACCCGCGTCGCCGCCATGAGTACGTCGGCGCCCGCGGCGCCCGGTTCGCGATCGCGCCCGGCTCCGTACTGTTTCGCAAGTCACCCGAATGGGTCATGGTCGCCGAGTTGGTGGAAACCTCCCGGCTATGGGGACGGACCGCCGCGGCCATCGCACCGGAGTGGGTGGAGCCACTCGCCGGGCATCTGATCAAACGCCACTACAGCGAACCGCACTGGGAACGCAAGCGCGGTTCCGTGGTCGCGTACGAGAAGGTCACCCTCTACGGGGTGCCGATCGTCAGCCGACGCAAAGTCGCCTACGGCAGGATCGATCCGGAGCTGTCCCGGGAGCTGTTCATCCGACATGCGTTGGTGGAGGGTGACTGGGACACCCACCACGACTTCTTCCATCGCAACCAGGCGCTGCGGGCGGAGCTGGAGGAGCTGGAGCACCGGACCCGTCGCCGCGATCTGATCGTCGACGACGAGGTCTTGTTCGACTTCTACGATCGGCGGCTACCACCGGAGATCGTCTCCGCCGCCCACTTCGACCGATGGTGGAAACAGACCCGGCGCACACAACCGGACCTGCTGACTCTCACCCCGGAGGTGCTGCTCAATCCCGACGCCGACCAGGTACGGGAGGCCGACTATCCGGACGTATGGCCGCACGGCGACGTGAAACTGCCGCTGACCTACCAGTTCGAGCCGGGCACCGCCGCGGACGGGGTGACGGTGCATGTGCCGCTCACCCTGCTCGACCAGGCCGCCGGCGTGGGTCTGGACTGGCAGGTCCCGGGTCTCCGCCGCGACCTTGTCATCGCACTGCTGCGTTCGTTGCCGAAGCCGCTTCGCCGGCAGCTGGTGCCCGCGCCGGACGTCGCCGACGATCTGCTCACCCACCTGACGCCGTACCAAGGTGCGCTGACCGACGCCCTCGCCCGCGAACTACGCCGGTACGGGGTGGCGGTGACACCGGACACGTTCGACCTGACCAAAGTGCCCGACCACCTACGGATCACCATCCGAGTCACCGACGAGCACGAGCGCACCCTGGCCGAAGGAAAGGACCTGGCTGAGCTGCGCACCCAGCTGCGCCCCCACGCACGCGCGAGTCTCGCGGCCGCGGCCGCGTCGGTGGAGCAGCGTGGGTTGCGGACGTGGACGATCGGCGAGCTTTCCCGCCGGCTGGAGCTAACCCGGGGCAGTCACACGATCACCGGCTACCCGGCTCTGGTCGACACCGGCGACGCGGTCGACGTACGAGTCTTCCCCACCGAGCGCGAGCAGCAGCACCACCATCCGCGGGGGGTGCGTCGCCTACTTCTCCTAGCCGCGCCCTCACCAGCCGGGTACGTGTCACAGCGGCTGGCCGACGACGCCAAGCTGGTGCTCCTACGCAATCCCCACGGTGGCGTGCGGGCGCTGCTGGACGACTGCGCCGCGTGTGCCGTCGACGCCCTGATCGGCGAAGCCGGTGGGCCGCCGTGGGACGAAGCCGGATTCGCGGCGCTGCGCCGACGTGTGAACCGCGAGCTGAACCGCGCCACACTCGGCGTCATCACCCAAGTCCTGCCGGTACTCGGGGCCGCCCACCGGGTCGAGCAACGCCTCCAGAAACCGGCCGGCCCCGCACTCGCCGCCGCTCGCGCTGATTTGCGCACCCAGCTATCGGAGTTGATATATCCGGGCTTCATCGCCGAGACCGGCTGGGCTCGCCTGCCCCACCTGCGACGCTACCTGGAAGCCATGGAACGACGGCTGGACCGTCTGCCGTCCAACCCCGACCGTGATCTGCGACTCATGGAGATCGTGCAGGACCTCCAGGCCGAACACGACGACCTGCGAGCGGCCGGCGTGGCCGATCCAGTGGCACTGGAACAGGTGCGTTGGATGATCGAGGAGCTACGGGTCAGCTTCTTCGCCCAGGCGTTGGGCACCCCATACCCGGTCTCGCAGCAGCGTATCGAGCGCGCCTTGGACCAGCTCGCCTCCGCCTAGCTCGATCCCGATCCCCGTAGCCTTACCAGTCGGCGCTCGGGCACCACTCGGTGCACGCTGGCGAGCACCAGGGCCATCATCACGGCGGCGGAGCCGGCTATGCCGGCGGCGCCGCCCGCGTAAGCGGCGAACAAGCGCCGCCGGCCTAACCCCTCCGGGGGCGTGGAGAGCACCTGAAGCGTGGCGACGAGACCAGTCGCGGCCACCGCCACCAGCGTGATCGCCGCGGTCACCAGCGTCATCAGCGCATACCGGTGCCACTGTGGTACCTCGCCAGCGCCCCAGTCCAGCAGTACCAGCACCAGCCCTACCAGCGCTGACCACGCGCCGACCACCAGGTGGGCGGCGACCACGTCGCTGGGGCGGTGCCAGCTCTCGGAGAGGGTGGCGACTCCGACCAGGGCGGCGTAGCCCGCTCCCAAGACCGCCGCCAGCCCGCGCACACTAGTGGGGAGCACCAGCACCAAGGCCACCGCGACCGACGCCGCCACCGTCGCATGGCCGCTGGGCAGACTGTTGCCCGCGCCGGTGAACGCCGCGTCCACTCCGAAGTCCGGCCGTTGGATGGCGCCTTTGAGCAGTTGGGTGGTGGTGTTGGCACCGACGATGAGGACGGTGGCTAGCGCCGCCAACGCCAGCCGTCCGCGCGCCACCGCGATGAATCCGATCACCACGATCGCGAACAGGACCGAGGCCACGGTCACCGCGTCCAGCACGGTGTCCACCAACCCCTCGATGTGACGGCGGCCGATCTGGTTGCCGGTCAGCGCAGCCGTGTCGAGTTGCTGTCCCCGCACGGTATTCACGAACACGTGGTGCACCACGAGGAACCCCACCACGTGCGCCACCGCCAGCAGGAGCAGCCATGCGGCCGCCGCGTACGTCCCCGCCCGCCCTCGCATGTCGGACACGTTATCGACCACCACTGCCCCCGCTGTTGCTCACCTCCCCCTCACCACTCGACGGACCAACACGATCGACGACACCAGCCAGGGCGCCACCACCAGCACGGTGGCCACGTGCCATGGCACACGCCACCAGGGTGAGGGATCGTCGTGGTACGACAGCGGCGACCCGGCCCCGGCCTGCTCGGACGGGACGAGCCAGCCGTCGGCCATCAAGGACCAGGCGAGGAAGGCGTCACCGACCGGCAACACACCACCCAGGTAACGCCGCGTACCGCGCCAGTCGACCCGGAAGCCGGTGGCCTCGGCGAGCCCACATAACGCCGCTGCCATCGGGCGGTCGCCGAAGAGGACCGCGTCCCCGAGGGCGACCACGGACGCCGAGGCGGACATACCCAAGATCAACGGCCCTGAGTCGACATCGCCGGGCAGGTCGACGCCTCGTGGATGCTCCCGGATACCCGGCACGCCCGCCACAGTGGAGGCGAACTGTTCGCGGAAGGTGAGCCAGTCCCGCCTCGCCACGTCCGGAGCCACCTCCCTCAGGAACCGCAGCGTCAGGGTCTGCGACGTGGCCCTGGCACCCTCCACCGGGTGCCCGGTGTCCGGGTCGACGCGGTGCGGCAGGAGCCCCGTCGCCGCGTCACGCCGCGTGTCCGCAGCGCGCAGCCAGCGTTCGATCAGCGGGGCATGGATGGGGCGTCCCGCGAGCTGGTCGGCCAGGCCTAGCGCGGCGACCGCCACTGTGCTGTCTACCGGCCATGCCTGACGCGGATAGGCGGGCAGGAACGGAGAGCCCGTGCGGTCCAGTTGCTCGCTGAAGGCAGCCGCCAAGGCGTCGGTGTCCGCGAAGAACCGCTGCGCCTCCTCAGGAGCCGCAGCGGGGCCACCAGCCAGTCGCACCACGCCTCCACGCAGCCAACTGGTCCACCCCGTGTAGAAGACCCCATGCGG
Organism: uncultured Micromonosporaceae bacterium; assembly: GCA_964438855.1. GTDB lineage: Bacteria > Actinomycetota > Actinomycetes > Mycobacteriales > Micromonosporaceae > Natronosporangium. Next base: position 1,810 of record CAYTMR010000166.1, on the reverse strand, counting down.
CGGGGTGAGCTCGGCTGAGAATGGCGCCCGCCCGGCCTCGGAGTCGAGCGCCGCCAGCGCCCATCGCGCCTGCTCCAGCGCCTCGACCCGGTGGGCATCGCCACTCATCCCCACATCGATCCAAGTCAATCCGTACAGTGCGTAGGTGAAGAAGTAACCCTCCGGGAAGAGTCGCTGCATCCGCTCCGCCGCGCCGTCGTACAGCGCTCGCCGCAGGAACGTCAACCGCGGCAACACGTCGGCCACGACCTCCGCACGATCCCGCTCGAGCGGGCTGGGAGTGTACAAACGTGTCGTCAACAGCGCAGCGCCACCCCCGACCACCGATGTGACGAGCAGGACGATCGACATCAGGATCCACAGTGTACGCGTGTGATCGCGTCGCATGGGCGACACGGTACTGGCCGGGCGCAAGATCGACGCGCCCGGCCATTCGATGCTCGACCAAGCGACCCTTGGCTCAGGTCTCGCTCTGGGCAGCGATCTCCCGGGCCCGGTCGCGAGCGGCCTCCAACGCTGCTACCAGTGCCGCTCGGACCGCATGCCGGTCCAGTTCCCGGATCGCCGCAATGGTGGTGCCGGCCGGAGAGGTGACTGCTTCCCGCAGCGTGACCGGGTGTTCGCCCGAGTCTCGCAGCATGATCGCCGAGCCGATCGCGGTCTGCACGATGAGATCGTGGGCGACCTGCCGGGGCAGGCCGAGCAGGATGCCCGCGTCGGTCATCGCCTCGACCAGATAGTAGAAGTATGCCGGTCCCGAGCCGGACAACGCGGTCACCGCGTCCAGTTGCGACTCCGGCAGTCGGATCGTGCGCCCCAGTGGAGTGAACATCTCCTCGGCGAGCGCGAGGTGCTCCTCTGTGGCGTACGGGCCGGCGGTGATCGCAGTCATGGCCTGATCGACCACCGCCGGCGTGTTGGTCATCACGCGCACCACGGGGGTGCCGGCGGCCAGTCGGGCACCGAAGAATCCGGTGGTCAGTCCCGCGCACAAGGAGACCACCAGACGGCCCGGCGAAACCTTCGGCGAAATCTCCGCCAGCAGAGCGGTGGCATCCTGCGGCTTGACCGCCACCACGAGCACGTCGGCCCGTTCCACGGCGATGAGGTTGTCCACCACCTCGATACCGTGCCGTCGACGGAGCTCCTCACCGCGCTCGGCGCGGCGGGCAGTGGCCAACAGCTGCTCGGAGGGCCAGCCGGCACGCAACAGCCCGGCGAGCATCAGCTCGCCCATCTTGCCGGCCCCCAGTACCGCGACCGTGTGCGCCCGCCGCGTCATGAGCCGAAGAACACCTCTGCCTCCTGGTACCGCTCCAGCGGCACGGTCTTCAGCTCGGCGGTCGCTTCCGACAGCGGCACCCGCACGATGTCGGTACCCCGCAGCGCCACCATCTTGCCCCAGTCCTGCTCGTGGGCGGCGGCGATGGCGTTGAGCCCGAAGCGGGTGGCGAGGACGCGGTCGAAGGCCGACGGCGTGCCACCACGCTGAATGTGCCCGAGGACGACGGTACGCGCCTCCTTGCCGGTGCGCGACTCCAGCTCGTTCGCCAGCCACTGGCCGATGCCGCCGAGCCGGACGTGGCCGAACGCGTCCACTTCCTTGCTCTGCAGGATCATCTGTCCCTCCACCGGCACCGCACCCTCGGCGACCACCACGATCGGCGCGTACTGGGTCTGGAACCGCTTCTCCACGTACGCCGCAACCTGGTCGATGTCGAACGGGCGCTCCGGCAGGAGGATGACGTTGGCGCCACCGGCCATGCCCGCGTGCAGAGCGATCCAGCCGGCGTGGCGGCCCATCACCTCC
>CAYTMR010000165.1:0-7447 GCA_964438855.1 uncultured Micromonosporaceae bacterium | reverse complement strand
GGGCCCACGCTGGTGTGGAACGAACCGGTGGTGCGTCGTCGCGGTGTGGAACGAAGTTGTCCCGGAACACCCCCGAGTGGAACGAAGGTGCGCCATTTAACGGCGCAAGCCACAGACAACCTTTTCGGGCGGGTCTTGCGAACACTCGGGCGTGGGTCTCCGCCGATGACCTGCACCGTCTCCGCAACGGGTTCCACTTACGGGACGGTCAATGCTCATGCCGCAGACCTCCCCCTCCCGCCGCAGAAGAGGTAACAGCGTTTGCTCCCGAGGACCGCGACGTTCTGTCAGTCGTCGTTGAATTTCCAGTGATGTCGGGCGCCGCGGGCGTGAGCTACAAGCCGAAGGCGCCGCCCTCGAGGAGGATGACGATGCCGAGGCCGATGAGGACCAGCGGGAAGAGGATGTGTTCCCAGCGTTCGAGGATCTCGGCGATGGGCCGGCGGGTGGCGACGTACTTGGCTGCGAGGACGAGGAGGCCGACCAGGGCGAGGAAGACGAGGCAGTAGGCGATGATCGCGGTGGTGGACGCGGTGGCGAAGACGGGGACGTAGACCCCGATGTTGTCTCCGCCGTTGGCGAACGTCACGGCGGCCACGGTCAGGACTCCGACCTGCTTGTCGGCGACCTTGGCCTCGTCATCGTCGTCGTCGTCACCGCGGTTGCGCCACGCTCGCCATGCCGCGTAGAGGCCCAGGGCGAGGGGGATGAGCCCGAAGTAGGGCAGGGCGTCCTCGGGCAGGAAGCTGCGGGCCCCGAGGGAGATCACCACGGCGGCGAGCAGGATGCCCCCGAAGCCGAGGTACTGGCCGAGCAGGATCTTGCGGGTGGTGCCCCGCTGGCCGGCGCCGCGGGCGTAGAAGAGGGACAGGACGATGATGTCGTCGATGTTCGTGGCCACGAACAGGCCGATCGCCTGCAGGATCGGGGTGAGCAGTTCCATCGGTGCCTTTCGGGGCGCGCCGGACCGCCGGCGGTGGGTCAGTGGGGCCGCGTTGGTCCGCGGGGGTCAGTGTCCGCGCGTGGGCTGGTGGGTGCGTGCGGCGCGCAGGCCGTTGAGGATGACCAGGACCTCGGCGACTTCGTGGATGAGTACGACGGCGGCCAGGCCCAGGACGCCGGTGATGGCCAGGGGTGGCAGCGCGGCGATGATGAGCAGTGACAGGACGATGTTCTGGTTGACGATGCGCCGTCCGCGTCGGGCATGGGCGATGGCCTGGGGCAGCAGGCGCAGGTCCTGGCCGGTGAAGGCGATGTCGGCGGACTCGATCGCGGCGTCGGAGCCGGTGGCTCCCATCGCGATCCCGACGTCGGCCGCGGCCAGGGCGGGGGCGTCGTTGATGCCGTCACCGATCATCGCGGTGGGCCGGCGCACGCTGAGCTCGCCCACGGCGGCGGACTTGCCTTCGGGGCGCAGCTCGGCGCGCACGTCGCTGATGCCGGCCTGGGCCGCGAGGGCGCGGGCGGTGCGCTCGTTGTCTCCGGTCAGCATCGTGACGTCGATGCCCTGGCCCGCCAGGGTCGTGATGACCTCGGGGACCTCGGGACGGAGCTCGTCACGCACCCCGATCGCCCCGGCGACCGCGCCGTCGCGGTGGACGACGACGACCGTCATCCCCTGGGCCTCCAGGTCACGGACCCGGTAGGTGAGGTCGCCGGGGTCGACCCAGCGGGGGCTGCCGACCAGCACTACGGCGCCGTCGACGGTGCCGTGGATTCCGTGGCCGGCTTCCTCGGTGGTGCCCTGGGCGGCGGGGATTGTGGGGGCGGCGTGGGTGATGGCGGTGGCGAGGGGGTGGGTGCTGTGCTGCTCGAGCGCGGCGGCCCAGGCCAGGACCTGTTGCTCGGTGACGTCGGCGGCGGGGACGACGGCGGTGACGGTGGGCTGGTTGCGGGTCAGGGTCCCGGTCTTGTCGAAGGCGACGTGCCCGATGTCCCCGAATCGTTCGAAGATGGCACCGCTCTTGATGATGACGCCGAACTTGCTGGCCGAGCCGACCGCGGAGACCACGGTGATCGGCACCGCGATCGCCAGCGCACACGGGGAGGCGGCCACGAGCACCACCAGGGCGCGGGTGATCCAGGTCTGCGGGTCACCGGCGAGTGAGCCGATGAGCGCGACCAGCACGGCCAGGACCAGGACGCCGGGCACGAGCGGACGGGCGATGCGGTCGGCCAGCCGGGCGCGTTGCCCCTTCTCGGCCTGGGCGCGTTCGACCAGGCTCACGATCGTGGTCAGGGAGTTGTCGGTGCCGGGCGCGGTCGCCTCGACCTGCAGGGCTCCGGCGGCGTTGATCGCCCCGGCAGACACCTCATCACCGGGGCCGACCTCGACGGGGATGGACTCACCGGTGATCGCCGAGGTGTCCACGCTGCTGTGCCCGCTGCGGACGATGCCGTCGGTGGCGATGCGCTCACCGGGCCTGATCAGCATGACCTGCCCCGCGGCCAGGTCACGGGCCGGGACGCTCGCGCTATGGCCGTCGGTGAGGACGGTGGCGCTCTGGGGCACGAGCTTGAGCAGCGCGCGCAGCCCGGCACGCGCCCGGTCCATCGCCCGGTCCTCCAAGGCCTCGGCGATGGAGTAGAGGAAGGCCAGGGCCGCGGCCTCCTCCACGTGGCCGAGGATGACCGCGCCGGTGGCGCTCATCGTCATGAGGAGCGCGATGCCGAGCTTGCCCGTGGCGAGCTTGCGCAGCGCACCGGGGACGAACGTGGAGGCCCCGAGCAGCAGACCGACCCAGAACAGCACCAGCGCCGCGCTCTGGGCGCCGGACCACTCACAGGCCAGCCCGGCGACGAACGCGACCCCCGAGGCGATGGGGATCAGGACGGCGCGGTCAGCCCACCACGGGGTCTCGTGCTCGTCGTCGGTCTCGAGCTCCTCGACGGGGGTGTGGGTGGTCGCGCTCATGCCACGGTCCCGCTCGGGCAGCAGCCGGGCACCGTGCAGGTGGCATCCACGCACGGGGCGTTCTCATCGACGGCCAGCGTCACCTCGACCAGCGCGGTCATCGCCGCCCCCAGGTGGGGGTCGGCGATCTCGTACCGCGTCTGGCGCCCCTCGGGCTCGGCCACGACGATGCCGCAGTCCCGCAGGCAGGTGAGGTGGTTCGACACGTTCGACCGGGTCAGGCCTAGGTCGCGGGCGAGTACCGCCGGGTAGCTCGGGCCCTCGAGGAGTGTCATGAGGATGCGGGAGCGGGTCGGGTCGGCCATCGCCCGGCCCAGCCGGTTCATCACGTCCAGCCGCGAAGCAATAGTCAGCATGCGCTGACCATACAGAACCTGCTGACCTCTCGTGTGTGGCTCCCGCTGCTGATATCTGCACATCTGCATAGGTGTATGGTCGTGGCATGAGTGTGACGCCGTTGGATTCGTGTCAGGTCACCGCCGTCCATCCGGAGAAGGTGGCGCTGACCCGGGAGAGGATCCCCGACGAGCGCGAGGCCGGCAGGTTGGCCGGGCTGTTCAAGCTCCTGGGGGACCCGCGCCGTGCCCGGGTGCTGTATGCGTTGCTGGAGGCCGGCGAGCTGTGCGTGTGTGACCTGGCGGCGTCGGTCGATGTCGCGGAGGCGTCGGTGTCCCAGGTGCTGCGGGTGCTGCGTACCGCTGGGGTGGTCGAGAACCGCCGGGAGGGGCGGATGGTGTACTACCGCCTCGCTGACGGGCATGTGCGGATGCTGCTGGACGTCTCCCGTGAGCACGCCCGCCACGAGGGGCAGGGCTGATGGGGGCGGGACACAGCCATGCCCCGGCGACCGGGCATGCCGGTGGCCGCTACCGTCGGCGGCTGGCGGGGGCGTTCGCCCTGACGGCGGGCTTCTTCCTGATCGAGCTGGTCGCGGGGCTGGTGTCGGGGTCGTTGGCGCTGCTGTCGGATGCCGGGCACATGGCTGCCGATGTGGTGGTGCTGGGTGCGGCGCTGCTGGCGACGCGCATCGCGAGCCGGCCGGACTCCACGGGGCGACGCACCTATGGCTCCTACCGGGCCGAGGTGTTCGCCTCGGCGTTGGCGGTGCTGGCGATGCTCGCGGTCGGGGTGTACGTGGTGGTCGAGGCCATCAGCCGGCTGGGCGACGCGCCGGAGGTGGCCTCCGGCGCCATGCTCGCGGTCGGCTTCGCCGGCCTGGTGATCAACATCATCTCCATGCTGCTGCTGCGCAGCGGGGCCAAGGACAGCCTGAACGTCAAGGGCGCCTACTACGAGGTGATCGCCGACGCCGCCGGGTCGGTGGGTGTCATGGTCGCCGGCGTGCTGATCATCCTCACCGGCCAGCCGATCTGGGACGTCGTGGTCGCGGCGCTCATCGCGGTCTTCGTCATCATCCGGGCGGTGGTTCTGGGCAGGCAGGTGATCGCGGTGCTGGGCCAGCACGCCCCGGAAGGGGTGGACCCGGAGGACGTCGCCGGTGACCTGGACGCGGTCGAGGGGGTGGAGGAGGTCCACGACCTGCACCTGTGGACCCTGACGTCGGGGATGAACGTGGCCACGGCCCACCTGGTCGCTGACCAGGGCGCGGACCACGGCGCCGTGCTTGCCGGCGCGCGCCGGGTGCTGCGCGACCGTTACGGTATCGCCCATGCCACCTTGCAGGTGGAGGGCGCCGGCAGCGACGGCTGTCACGACCTGAGCTGGTAGCACTCGGCACGGAAGCCCGCTCGCGAGAGCCGCACATGCTTGAGCAACGTCTTAGGAGCGCGCGATGACCGCGAAGCACGGCAAGGGCCCCGGGCCGGACGAGGGCCAGCGGCCGGCCCGGCGCGGGGTGGTGCTCACCCTGCTGGGGATCGGTCTGGTCGCCGCGGCTTACGTGGTGACGATCGTGGTCATGGTGGTGCGGTGACGCGGCCCAAACGGACCGCGGCCTCATGGCGGCGCCGCAAGGCGGTCATCGCGTCGTCCAGTGCTGTCCTCGTCGGGTCGAGCACGTAGAGGTCGTGAAGACGTCCAGATATAGGCCTGGGACGGGAGTTCTTGCATCGACTGAACTCCCCGGTGGTTGCAGGTCCGATACGCAGGGGTGCCAGTAAGTAGGGCTGATCGGCGCCCATTTTCTTGTCTCGCGCCCCGGGGCGAGGCGGTCCCCTATCGGTGTCCCTGTGTGCGGGGCAGGTTCACGCCGCGCAGCAGGAGAGCTTGGCGATGTCGGTGGTGAAGGCCTGCGCGGTGAGCTTGAGGCCTTCGGCCATGGTCAGGTAGGGGCTCCAGAGGTTGGCGACCTGGCTGGTGGTCATGCCGGCCTCGAGCATGTAGACCCCGGCGGCGGCGAGGTCGCCGGCGTCCTGGGCCAGGGCGGTAATGCCGATGATGCGGCCGGTGTCGGCGTCGGTGACCATCTTGATGAACCCGCGGGTGTCGCGGTTGACGATCGCGCGTGGGACGTGCGCGAGTGACAGGACACGGCTGTCGTAGCGGATCCCGGCAGCGGAGGCCTGCCGTTCGGTCATCCCGACGGCGGCCAGGGCGGGGCTGGTGAACACGACCCGGGGCAGGTGGCGGTAGTCGACCTCGAGGCCGGCGCCGGTGAGGGCGTTGTCGGCGACGAGGGCGCCGTGGGCCGCGGCGACGTACACGAACTGACGGTGGGCGGTGACGTCACCGGCAGCCCAGACGCGCGGGTTGGTGCTGCGCAGATGGCTGTCGACGACCACCTCGCCGTGGTCGCCGGTGCGCACGTCGACGGTGTCGAGACCGAGCGTGGCGGTGACCGGGCGGCGCCCGGTGGCGACGAGTGCCTCGGCCGCCCGGAGTTCCTGTGAGCCGTCAGTGGTGGTGGCAGTGACCGTGACCTCGCCGGTGGCCGGGTCGCGGCGGACCGCGCTGGGCACCGCGCCGCGGATGATCTGGATGCCTTCGTCCGTGAAGATCTCATCCAGGGCGGTGGACGCCTCGGGTTCTTCCTGGGACGCCAGCCGTGAGCGGACCAGCATGGTGACCCGGACGCCGAGCCGAGCGAAGAGCTGGGCCTGCTCCATCGCGACGTAGCCGCCGCCGATGACCAGCAGCGACTCCGGGACGTGGTCCAGTTCCATCGCGGTGGTCGAGGTCAGGTAACCGGCCTCCTGCAGGCCGGGGACCGGCGGCGCCCAGGGCCTGGAGCCGGTGGCGATGAGGTAGTGCGCGGCCCGGACCGTCTCCACCGTGCCGTCAGGGCCGGTGACGCGCAGTGCCGGCTCGCTGGGTGTGCCGACGAACGTGGCGTCCCCGGGGTGGAGATCCCATCCGTACTCGGTGGCCAGGTCCAGGTACTTCTCGCCACGCAGTGACCCGACGAGCCGATCCTTGCCGGCGATCAAGGCGGGCATGTCGACCGGCCGGACTTCGGGGAGCGGCAGGCCGGGGAACCGGGAGGCGTCGAGTGTGACGTGGCGGGCCTCGGCGGTCGCGAGCAAGGCCTTGGAGGGCACGCACCCGGTGTTCACGCAGGTACCGCCGACGGTGCCACGCTCGATCATCACCACCCGTCTGCCGAGGTTGGTGGCGCGGATCGCGGCCGCGAACGCCGCCCCACCGGACCCGATCATTGCCAGGTCATACGACCTGCTGTTAGCCGTTGCCGTCATGAACTCCTCCTTCATCGCCCTCAGGATCGACCTTCCAGTGCACTGGAAGGTCAAGGGGGAGAATGACTGGCATGCGGATCGGTGAGGTGGCTCGGGCGTCGGGCACGACGAGCAAGACCCTGCGGTACTACGAGGAGGTCGGGCTGCTACCCGCCGCGGACCGCACCCCGGCGGGCTACCGGGACTACGGCGCCGAGGTGCTCGACCGGCTGGACTTCATCCGCCGGGGGCAAGCGGCCGGGCTGACCCTGGCCCAGATCGGTCAGGTGCTGGACATCCGCGACCGGGGGCAGGCCCCCTGCCGGCACGTCACCGACCTGCTCGACACCCGCCTTGATGTGATCGACCGGCAACTCGCCGAGCTCGCGCAGCTACGCACCACGATCGCCGACCTGCGCGAGGACGCCGCCGCCGGCGACCCGGCCACGTGCTCCCCCGAGGATGTCTGCCGCTACCTGTGACACCGAAGTTCACGGGCCCGTGGCAGCGCATGGCGGCCCACTCTGTTGCGTTGGGGTGTTAGACCTTTCGCAACGGTTCTGTTGCGCGGGGTGCACCCTATCGCGACGCCTATTCCTCTGGCCTGCCGTCGGCCGCTGTCCCGGTGAAGGATCGGCTTACGGAGCGTCGGCCCGCGCAGCTCCGCCCGCATCAGCCAGATAGGCCGCCACCGAGCATCGACAGAACACCGCCAGTCACCGTCGAAAGTCACAATTTCGTTCCACGGGCGGGTCGGAACGCGCCGCAGCGGCCCGAAACGTTCCACCGGGGCCCGAGCCGTTCCACCGGGGCCCGAGCCGTTCCACTCGAGGCTAGGACGTTCCCCAGCTGGATCGGGAGGCCGCACAGCGCGGGTCGTGCCGTGCAGGGCGGGACGTGG
>CAYTMR010000164.1:0-7466 GCA_964438855.1 uncultured Micromonosporaceae bacterium | reverse complement strand
CCGAGGGTGACCGCCTACAGTGATCTCGATGCGTTCGGTGACCTCGACGCCTCCGCTCTGCCCCCGCGCCAGCAGCAGATCCTGGCGGTGATCCGGGACTGGGTGGTCAGGTACGGATATGCGCCGAGCACGCGCGAGATCGGCGACGCCGTCGGCCTGCGGTCATCGTCCTCGGTATCGCGTCACCTGGCGAGCCTGGAGGACAAGGGGTTCCTGCGGCGCGGCCCCGCGCTGTCGCGGCCGATCGACACGCGCGTGTTCCTACGGCAGGAGTCGCCGCGAGAGTCCTCCGACGGTCCGGTGACCGTGCCCGTGGTGGGTGACATTGCCGCCGGCATCCCCATCCCGGCCGAGGAGCACGTCGACGACACGCTGATGCTGCCCCGCGAACTCACCGGGCGCGGCACCGTCTTCGCCCTGCGCGTGCGCGGTGACTCGATGATCGACGCCGCGATCTGCGACGGCGACCTCGTCGTGGTCCGCCAGCAGCAGGAAGCCCACTCCGGCCAGATCGTCGCCGTCGATCATGGCGGCGAGGCCACCGTGAAGGTGTTCCGGCGCCGCAACGGCCACGTCCAACTCGAACCGCGCAACCCCGCTTACGACGTCATCGACGGCGACGAGGCCGTCGTGCTCGGGATAGTCATCTCGGTAGTCCGTCGCCTCTGAAGCGGCGGAGCCACCGGCCCCGCACGATCCAGCCCACGAGACCGCCGACAGCGACATCCCGGTCGCCGCCATCGACCGCGTCGACCAGTGCGCATCGGCGCCCGGAGCCTCCTCCAGCGTCCTGGTTACCAACCGCCCTACCTGCTCATCGCTGATCGTGCGCGGCCGGCCGGACGCGGCTCGTCGGTCAGGCCTCCAGCCGATCGGCCAGGAACCGCGACCGCCGCTTCGACACCGTGATGCGGGTCCCCGGGCGGCGGGCGCGAGAGACCCGCCGCCCCTGACCGTCCTCCTGCTCTGGGAACGTCGCTGGCACTCTTGACGCGAAAGTACTCGCTAGTGCAAAGTACTTCGCAAGCGAAAGATGCTGGAGGCATCATGGATGCACAGTCCCCCGACCGGATACTCGACGAGGTGGCCAGGCTGCGGCGGCTCACCCGTGCCCGTGCGCGCGGGGCGGCCGTCCCGCTGATGATCTTCGGCCTGCTGACACTGGCCTCGATCCCGCTGTACTCCCACCCCTTCCACGCGCTGCAGACGCTGCCGGACGGCGGCAGTGTGAGCAGACCCGGTTCGACAAGCGGCTATGCGGGGCTGGACGGGTTCGACCGGTCGGCAGCCCTCTCGATCGCGTTCTGGCTGATCACAGGACCGCTGAGCTACCTGGCATGCGCCTGGTGGTACCGGCGACGGGCCGCCCGCGTCGGCCTCACCGTGCGGTGGCGGCCCTGGGCGTACGTGGGCACGGCCCTGTTCGCCGTGTTCCTGCTCGCCGTATTCGCCCAGGACCACGGCGCACACCAAGCGTCTCCGCCCATGGGAGGGAGTTTCGTGGCGAGCGCCGTGATCAGTCCTCTGCTGGCGATCGCGGTCGGGTTGCTGGTCCTGGCCAAGGTGGAACGGAGTCCGGGGGTCGCGGTCTGCGGTCTCGTGTACGGAGGGCTGTGCGTCATCATGAACGGCTACGGCCTCGGCCAAGTCCCTCCCTGGGTCGTCCCCCCGTACGGCGGCACGATCGACGGAATGCTCAACCCGGCACAGAATCTGATCCTGCTGGCCGCCGTCCTGCTGGTCGGCGCGCTGTTCGTCCAGTTGCGGGCGTGGACGCGACTGCGCTCGGCCACCGTCGCGGCCCGAGTCCAGGTATGAGGGAGACCAGCGGGCCGCCGGGGGCACCGCACCCCACGCAGGGCCTCAACGACACCGTCCACCATCGCACCCGTCTCGGCATCATGACGGTGCTGCACGAGGTCGACCGTGCCGACTTCGGGTATTTGCGCGACACCCTGAACCTCACCGACGGCAATCTGTCCCGGCATCTACGGACGCTGGACGAGGCCGGCTATATCGAGATTCACAAGGGCTACCACGGACGCCGTCCCCGGACCTGGCTCAGTTTGACCCCGAAGGGGTCACGTGCGCTGGCAGAGGAGCTGGCCGCCCTGCGCGAACTGGTCGCCCGGCTCGACGGCGTCGCGGACTCAACGGGGACGGCCGAAGACAAATGATGTGATCGGCCTCTTCGAAACCTACGGTCGGTACTGCCGGCCGTAAACGACGGCGAGCTCAGCCCAGGCGGCGCACAACGCGATGCCTGGGCTGATCCGTTGAAGCGGTCTTGGCCCTTGAGGTTCAGCGCCATCATCGTGACATGGCCGCGTTCCACCTCGAACCGGCACAACGCGCGGTGGGGACAAGATCACACCCACGCTTGCCTCCGGTACGCCCTGCACGCGGGGTCCCCCGCTCAGCTTCACCTCCTACTCTTATGCACGCACGGGACCTCGCTAATGCCCTTGACGCACGTGCCGGAGCAGAGAATGACCCTCGTCTCCATCCACGCGAACATCTGAGCCAAACGTCCACCGCATTTCATGGACAATCTGGGAAACGAACACCAGACTCCATGGCGAGATAGAACCGCCGCGCTCACTGCCCGCACCCACCAGACGACGCCGATCGAGACGACCTGCCCGACAGCAGAGCTTAGCCAGCAACAGATCACGAGGAACGTGGCCGCGGACGGATCCGAATCGCTCCCGTCGCCCGTGCGGAGGTGGCTGCGGAAATCCGGTCAGGGGTCGTGGCGATCGATCAGGTCGGACAGGTCGTGGACCAGCAGCATCGAATACTTCCCACTTTCCGCCAGCTTACGGAAAATACTGCGTGCGTACGCTTCCTCCCGGTCCGCTTTTCGTTCCAGGTCGATGACCGTGACAATCACTGGATACTGTGAAAAAGGAATGCCGTAGTCATCGTCGAACTCGTGAGACAGCTCGACCTGAACCTTGGCGTTGTCGGACCCTCCGGCGAAGTCGTAATCACCGTTGGTCGCGGCACCCGGTTTGAGGTCGCACCCGGCAGCGTTCGCGATGTCCGCGATGAACTGCTTCTTCTCTCCGGGAGCGCGGAGAAAGATCTGATAGTAGCTGCTCACGCCACTCCTTCGACCACACGATATCGTAGCCGTCGCCGACTATTCTGATGCGGTCCATCCGTTCAGGGGTGGCTTGCAGGAACCTATTCAGGCACAGGTATGCCGTCGGTTGTTCCAGACCGGAGCCGCGCGCATCCACGATGGCATGGTCTGCTTGGCCTTTTGCAGAGTTCAGGGCGTTCTTGACCGTGTTGGAGCCGGCTCCTTCGCGCAGGCTTTTGAACTCCGTCGGCGTGCCGTCCACGATGGCGTCGGGGGTGCGCACCTGTGCTGTGGTGACTCCCGGAGTGCTCTGATCGTGTTCCCCTCGGACTTCAGCAGCTCGGCGATGCGCCGCTCAGCGGAGTCGAATGCCTTCTCGGACTCGTCGATGGAACCCGCGGCTTCCGCCTCGGTACCGATGTCCTGCGGGCCTTCTTGCCCTGGGTCTTCCTCGGCGGCAGCGGCCACCTGGGCTTCACGAGCGTCGCGGAGGCTCTCAAGCCGGGACGGGAATCCAGGAGACCCGGGACGGTCGGGCGGTGGTGCAGGTGGCCGGTCGCGCAGTTCGTGCGGTTCGGTGTTCTCCGCGCGGTTGTCGGTCCCGCTATTTCTGTCGACTACCACCTTTTGCCCCTCCCGGGCGGTGAACGAGCCCGGAATCCCGCTACGCCCGTCACGTCTCGGACGTCTCCGCCTTCGACGTCTCACGATCTCGGTACTGTCGGCGACCATCCGACGAACCGGTGCCGGCGCAAGGCTTCCCGGAGCGGAGTCGTCAGCGAGTCCTCGCCGTCAAGGGGGCCGCGATGCTGCACCCGGCAGCCCGGAGCCGAGCCGTCGACCGCGCACGCAGGGCCCGGCCCGCCCGACATGAAGGCAGCCGAACACCGACGCAGAGAACCCCAGCCAGTCGCCTTGACCGGCCGGGGCTTCAGGGGTGGATCTCAGACCAGGTCGAGGTGTCCACCTTTGACGCGGCCCGCGAACGCCCGCCACGCATCAGGGCCGAAGACCAGCTTCGGCCCGTCCGGGTCCTTCGAGTCCCGCACCGCAACCGCCACCAAGTCCGCCACCTCGACGCACTGTCCTCCGGTGTCGTCACTGCGGGGACTCTTCCGCCAGTCAGCGGCGGAGACCGGTGCCATAGGCGCTACCTCGACACACTGGTCACCGGTGTTCGTGCTGTAACTGCTCTTTTGCCAACTCGCGGGTACCGCAGCGATCTCCACGCACTGTCCACCCGTACCGGTGCTGTAACTGCTCTTACGCCACCGCACAGCCAACCCCTGCCGGGTACTCATAGGCTCTCCATAATCGTCCGGAGGAGGTTCACGGAGTCTTCGGCGGTCATTGCCGAACCCCTGATCAAATCGAAACGTACCGCATACTTCCGGACAGCGTCAGGGTGATCAATGAGCTGCGCTCCCACATGGCCCTCGACCTGGACGGCTTCAGGGGCGTCACGAAAACTCAAGATCGTGAAGGCGCCAGGCAACCCAACATAGGCACCCTTGGCTGCTGGGACGATCTGGATCATGACGTGCTGCAGAGCCGACAGGTTAATAAGGTGCTGGATCTGCCCCTTCATGATCTCAGGTCCACCGATGGGACGCCGGATGGCTCCTTCATCGAAGATCGCGACGATGTGCGGCGGCGTCTTCCGCTTGATGATCTCTTGCCGCTCCATCCGAGTCGCGACAAGCTGCTCCGCAGTCTCGGGTACCTGCTCCGACTTGAGCACCTCGTAGGCGTACTCGGGCGTCTGGAACAGGCCAGTAACCACCATGGTCTCGAAGATGTACACCACTTCCGCCTCCTTCTCACGTTCGATGAAGTCCGGGAAGCCCGGGGGCAGAACGGCGAGACGCCCGAAGCGCTGGATCCACTCCCAGAGTCGGTAGAACGTCCCGTTCGTTTGGAAGCAGGTGTCACAGTCTCGGGCAAAATCTTCCGAAGGACCGTATTTGCCCGATTCGATCTGCCCGATCCACTGAGGCGTGTAGCCGAGCCTCTCAGCGAGTTGCGGGCGGGACATACCGGCAGCTTCCCGATATGCGCGCAGCTCGACGCCGAAGTATTCGACCGGTGAGGACGGCACATCGGGGACGCGAGGACGGCGCGGCATGGGAGCCTCCAGATCCGAAAGCGGGACGGTTTTCTAACCGCACGCGGGGGGTTTCTTTCCTTGGGCTTCTTGCCCTTCCAGAAGATAACGCCATTACGGAAGGCTGGGAAGCCGTAACGGAGAGAAGCCGACCCGAAAGTTCAACTGATCATGGACACGCCCGTCAACCCCGCCGACCAGGCGTTGGCGCAACTTCGCCAGGACTTCCAAGGACATCGCATCTGGCGTGCGACGCGCTACGACGGAAAGCTCGGCGATTGGGTCGCCACTCTGCACGACCCAAAGGCCGGCGTAGAGCCGACCGTTGTACGCAACAGCGCAGAAGAGCTACGCAAGGCGCTGACCATAGAACTTAATCGCGCATCCACCCGCACTACGGGAGGGCCCAGTAGGTGGGACCGATGCTAAAGCGATGGAACGAAGCGCAGATCCGCGCTGGGTCGTCCCCCACTTCCTTTGCAACGACCCATCTCGACAGGCTCTCAGCGGAAATCCTTCGCGAGGGCTGGCAAACCCTACGTCGCTATGACGGCCCGCACCCACTTCTCCGGGTATTCGATCCCGAAGTGCCCCATTTCGGGGAGAGTGTCAGCCTCGTCCACGAGCCAACGTCCCGCACATGGTGGTACCAATCGAGCACCGGCGAGAACCTCGCCCCGTACGACCGACCCGGCCTCGCCGCCGCGAAGATCACCCGCATCCTGACCCCGTTCGTCACGGCCGTGCTCGCCGCACGCACGCACCAGACAACGGCCATCGAGTTGACGTGCCCCGACATCCCCAGCGCACCGGACCCGGCTCACGCAGTGACCATCGCCAAGTTGCAAGAACGCTTCGCCGGCGTCGTCTGCTGGTGGGGCATCTCCACGAAAGAGTGGTGGGCGCTCATCCCCGGTGGGACGCGATGGCAGATCGTCAACGCGCCCACCCCTGACGATCTCGTCCAGGTCATCCTCAAGGCCCATCCGAACAGGTGACCACAAGCAGCCGCGCGGCCGGGAGGCGTACCCAGACTCCGCCGCGCGGCTTCCACCCGTCAGGGACGTCTCACGCCTTCCCGCGTCCTCGCGTCCTGGGTGCCGGACGCCACCGCAGTCACCACGAACACCCAGGTGCGCACCGGCCTGCCCGGCTGTGACGATCACGTTCCGGAACCCGGCCGCGAACCTGCCGCCCTGCTCCCCCGCATGTCGCTCCAGGTGCTCACAGCAGCGGGGGCTGGTGGTGAACGAAACCGACTCGCCCTGGATCTCACCGGCCTGCACCGACCGGCAGGCGGCAATGGGCGGCGCTAGGTTCGGTGGGCGGAGCCGCGCGATCGGGGCGGTGGGCGGGGATCGCGTCGGCGGGGCCGGCTCGGGGGTTCGCGCACGGTTCGCTCCGGCGGTAGGTGACCCGCGTCCGAAGTACGGCGATCTCGGCCACCGGGCCGCAGGTCGTCAATAGGATCCTTCGATGATCACCAGACGATGGTTGGCGGGCGGCGGCCTGCTCGGTTTGCTGACCGCTCTGACGTTTTTCGGTGCGCCCCCCGGAGTCGCCGATGACGGCGGGGCCGATAGTCCTGCTGAGCCTCCCAAAGTCGAGCTGGTGCTCGACGTCAGCGGTTCGATGCGCGCCCGCGACATCGACGGGCGCAGCCGGATGGCGGCCGCTCAGCAGGCGTTGAACGAAGTGGTGGACGCCCTGCCCGCCGAGACGCAGCTGGGCATCCGGGTGCTCGGGTCGCAGCACCGGTTCCCCGGCAGTCCCAAGGCCCTCGGCTGCCGGGACACCCGGCAGCTCTTCCCCGTCGGGCCGATGGACAAGGTGGAGGCGAAGGCGGCGATCGCGACGCTGCGTCCCACCGGCTGGACGCCGATCGGGCTGGCGCTCCGCGCGGCGGCCCGCGACCTCGGCACCGGGGAGACGACACGGCGGATCGTCCTCATCACCGACGGCGAGGACACCTGCTCACCGCCCGACCCCTGCGAGGTGGCCCGCACATTGGCCGCACAGGGGACGCACCTGGTCGTGGACACCCTCGGACTCACCCTGGACGAGAAGGTCCGCCGACAGCTCACCTGCATCGCCGACGCGACCGGCGGCACCTACACGGCCGTCCAGCGCCAGGAGGAGCTGACCGGTCGGCTCAAGCAGCTCGTCCAGCGCGCCGGCGCGACCTACCAGCAGACTCCGCAGCAGGTGGCCGGGGGCGAGCAGTGCGCCAACGCACCGCTGCTGACGCCCGGCGTGTACACCGACCGGGAGCGG
>CAYTMR010000163.1:0-7477 GCA_964438855.1 uncultured Micromonosporaceae bacterium | reverse complement strand
TCGACACGCCTGTCTCATGACGGCGCCGCGCGGCGCCGTCACTCACGCCCGCTGTCCTCTCACAGCCAGAACCCCACATGCCACGGACGTGCGGACTCGACATCGGCTCCATCCCTGATGAGATGCTGGCCGACCTCTCTACCGCCTTGGACACCGCCGAACTGCTCACTGCGCCGGCCTGGCCGACCGGCTGGCCAGCGCTGATCAGCGCGAAGGTGCCAGCTTCCGCTGATCGCGCGCCGTGAATGCTTGCCTCCCGGTTACCGAGGCAGGTTGGCGAAAGGGGTCCACCGGGCGTTGTGGTCGGCGTCGAGGATGGAGCGCAGCCGGATGGCGAATTCGTCCGCAACGCCGGGGGCGCTGCGCAATAGGGGGACGGCGGCGACCACCATCTTCAGTTCGCGAGCCTCGCGCAGCAGCGGCCAGTCCGGGTCGCCGGTCACGTCGTATCCGTACGCCGCGGCGAGTTCCGAGTGGGCGCCAGTGCGACCAAACCGGATCTCGCCGACCGCGACCGCTACCAAGTCGACCTGCCAGGGGCCGACGCAGGTGGCGTCGAAGTCACACAGCACCGGTCGACCGGATGCTTCTCTGAGCAGGTTGCCGACATGGGCGTCACCATGGACCAGGCCGCCGGTCGCACGCTTGTGGAGTTCCGCGATCTGCGGGGCGAGGCGGTCGCACGAGTCGAGCAGCACCTTTCGGTCCCACTCGGCCAGCCCTTCGGCATCGACCAGGCGCCTGCGGGCATCATCGACCGGATCCCAGGCTGGCAGCGGAAACGGTGGTACGCCCAAGGCGTGAAAATGTCGCAACACCTTGCCGAGGTCCTGCACCGTCAATGGTGGTGGCGCCGGCGGCAGGTATCGCCAGATGGTGGCGGCCAGGCCGTTGACCACGACCGGTTGCCGGGCCGGCCCAGCGAGCCGGATCGTGGGCGCATCGAGATGCTCGAACCACCGTGCCAGCTGCACCACCTTGCCGGCTCGTTCTTGCAACCGGTGGGAGCGGGTGATCCGGATGACCAGGCCCGCCCCAGGCAGCGCGAAGACGGCGTTGTTGGTCAGCCTCAGCAGCCGCGCGTTATCGGCCGGTGCGTCGATCTCGTGTGCGATCTCTTCCATGACGGTGGTCATCGCTGCGGCGGTGAACCGCCCAACCTCGCCCGCGGTCATCGGCACACCAGGGCGATCGTGGTGAGAGTGCCGTCGAACTCGGCTACTTCTGGGATGGCTAGGTGGGCTGCGAGGTCGCAGTGAGGTGCCCCGAAGCATGATCCTTCCGACGTCGATTCCACTGCCCGACCGTGACGAACGAAGTGTCTCTGCAGGTGGATCCCGGTAACCCAAAGGTCGTCGCCACGAACGGCACGGTAGCGAGATGGCCACCTTGCGGCGTGGCGCCCATAGAGCCGGGACAGCAAACCGGAACAGAACCGGAACAGAACCGGATTTCGATCGAACACGTTCAGTACCAGGCTGGTTACGTCAGCCGCATGGTTGGTTTGGTGGCATCGCTGGTCCTATCGCGGCGGGTCTCGTGTCCTGAACCACCCATCGGATCCCTCTCTCGCACCGAGCAAGGGCGCGGTCGGCCGCGGACCGGATTGGAGACCTATGGGTCGGTTGTGCTCGTTCGCCTTCCCCTTCGCGCTGCGAAGTCTGAGATCGCCCGCACTTTGCCTACCTCACAAGTGAACCCCGCATGGACTCCGTCGCGGTACGGCGCACGGACCTTCACTGGAGGACCTATGACTATTACCGAAATCGACGATCTTGTTCGTCCGCCGGCATCCGTAGATACGGTGGATACTCCGGCAGCGGTGGCGGCGGCGAAGGCATTGCTGTCCGTCCTCGGACTGGACGACGGCACTGAGCACACGGTGCGTACCGCTGAGCGTATGGTCGCTTCCTACCGCGAGCTGCTAACTGCGAAACCGTTCGAGGCAACGACGTTCCCTAACGAGGAGCAACACAGGGATTTAGTGATCAGTCGGTTGGTGCCGTTCACGTCGTTGTGCGCGCATCATGTACTGCCGTTCATCGGTACGGTCACCGTCGGCTATCGGCCTGGCTCGCGGATCCTGGGGCTGTCGAAGCTGGCCCGCGTCGTGGAGATGTTCGCGTGTCGCCTGCAGGTCCAGGAGGATATGACGCAGCAGATCGCCGGTTGGCTTGATGAGACGTTGCCCGATCATGGCGGCGTCGGTGTCGTGGTGACGGCCGAGCATCTGTGCATGACGGTTCGCGGGGCGGAGGCGCATGGCGCGTCGACGGTCACCACCGCGTGGCGTGGGGACCTCGCCCGAGACCAACTTCTGCGTGCGGAGTTCCTGACGCTGGCTTCGGGACGGTGATGGCGATGACGTTGCCGAAGCCGTATGGGGGTCTGGTCAAGCTCGACGTCGCACATGCGGTAGTGATCGTCTCTGGTGGCATGGACAGTGCGGTCCTGGCCTACCTGCTACACCGTAGCGGGGCGGCTCTGACCCTGCTGTCGTTCGATTACGGCCAGCGGCACCGAATCGAGCTGGTATACGCCCGGCGGACGGCCGAAGCGCTCGCCGCGCAGCATCATGTGGTCGACCTGACCGGCATCCTTCCGCTGCTGTCGGGCTCGGCGTTGACTGATGCGACGGTCGAGGTTCCGGACGGGCACTACACGGACGCGTCGATGCGGGCGACGGTCGTGCCGCACCGCAACGCCATCATGTTGGACATCGCGGTGGCACGGGCCGTTGCAACACAGGCCGATGCGGTCGCCTTCGGTGCGCACGCTGGCGATCACCCGATATACCCGGACTGCCGTCCGGCGTTCCTCCAGGCGTACGAGCGCATGGCGCTGGTCGCCAATGACGGCTTTGCCGTCTCCGGGTTCCGAGTGCTGGCGCCTTTCATCGGCTTGTCGAAGGCGGAGATCGCGGCGCTGGGCGCGCAGCTCGATGTGCCGTTTGCCGACACCTGGTCCTGCTACAAGGGCGGCTCCGTGCATTGCGGCATGTGTGGAACCTGTGTCGAACGCAGAGAGGCGTTCGAGCTGGCCGGTGTATCGGACCCCACGGTCTACGGCAACGGGTTGGGGGCGATGTAGATGTACCGGATCGGCAAACGGTTTCGGTTCGAGGCCGCGCATTCGCTGCCCGGTCTGCCGGACGGCCACAAGTGCGCACGGCCGCACGGACACAGCTACACCGTCGAAGTTACCTTGGTGACGACCGAGGCCCTGAATCCTCCCGGGTTCGTTGTCGACTTCGGCGACCTCGCTCGACTCGGCGAGTACCTAAGCAGCTCGTTCGACCACCGTGACCTCAACACGGTTCTGGACGTCCCGGCGACCAGCGAAAACTTGGCCCGGCACCTGTACTGCTGGTGTGTCAAACACCTGAGGGTGCCTCCGGGGGTGCAGGTCGAGAAAGTTCGCGTGTCGGAGACGGCATCCACCTTCGCTGAATTTCAACCGGTCCTGTCATGACCACAAGAACCACGCTTGGCCGGCCGCTTCTGGTGGCGGAGACGTTCGGCCCGACGTTCCAGGGCGAAGGGCCCAGTTGCGGGCAGCAGGCGCTGTTTCTACGGCTGTCGCGCTGCAACCTGTCCTGCCCACCGTGCGACACCCCATACACATGGGACACGTCGCGGTTCGATCTTCGGGAGCACACCCATCGCCGCTATCCCGAGTCGATCATTTCTTGGGTGCTGGCGCACCCGACGAACCTGTTTGTGATCAGCGGCGGTGAGCCGCTGTTGCAGCAGGATCGGCTGCTGCCGATCGTGACGGCTCTGGCGGATGCGAGTCGTCGGGTGGAGGTCGAAACCAACGGAACCGTGGTGCCCTCGCCGCAGCTGGTGGAGCGCGTGGCGTCGTTCAACGTGTCGCCGAAGCTGGCCGGATTCGCCGCAGATAAGGACGCCGAACGTCGGATCAACCCGGCGGCGCTGTCCACGCTTGCCACCTCCGGGAAGGCGGTGTTCAAGTTCGTGGTCGACAGCGTCGCCGAGCTTGAGGAGGTCGCCGACCTTGAAGCGAGGTTTGGTCTTCGTCCGATCTGGGTGATGCCCGAGGGTGTGAGGAGCGACGTCGTCGTCGCACGAATGCGGCAGCTGGCCGAGGAGGTGTTGGCTTGTGGGTGGAACCTGAGTAGCCGCCTGCATGTGCTGCTGTGGGAGGACACCCGTGGCCGGTGAGAAGGTGCCGCCGGGTGGGCTTGGACGGGGCCGTCGTTCCCGCCCCACTGGGCCGCGCGTGTGGGGTAGCGGCCCTTTGGTAGCGGATGGCGGGATCGTTCCTGCCGTCCAAGCAGCCTCCACGATAACCCACACCCGGCCAGCCGCGCACTCCCTGATGCCGTACCTCGTGGACGTGCGGCACCTGATGACCGCCGCCCGGTTGTGCATGCGCCGCGCGTCCGCGCCGGGTGCCGATGGGCTCACCTGGGCCGGCTACCGGCGGGGGCTGCGGGACCGTCTGGCCTGTCTGGCGGAACGGCTGCGAACGGGCGAATGGAGTCCTGGTCCGGTGCGGGAGGTCGACATCACCTCCTTCACCGGCAAGGTGTTCACTGCGGTCATCCCCACCGTGCAGGACCGCATCGTGCACCGGGCGATGCGACTTGCTCTCGACCCGATTCTCGACCAGCGCGTTTTGCGCGAGTGGGTCTCGGCCTACCGGCCAGGCCGAAATCGGATCACCGCGCTGCGCCAAGCCGATGCCTACATCAGCGTGCAACGGTGCTGGCTAGCCGACATCGACGTTGCCGGAGCCTCGGCCGGCGGCACGGTCGAGCAGTTCGTGAACTGGCTCGGCGAGTACGTCACCGACGGGACCTTCCTCGGCATCTTCCGCCGCGCCTTGGTCGGTCTGCCGAGCCCGCTGGTTCCCGGAAGCGGGCTATGGCCCGTCCTGTTTCACCTGCGTCTGGCTCAGGCCGATGCCGCTCTCGACGGCCGACCGATCGTGCGGTTCGCCGACAACTACATCGGCTTCACGTCAAGCCGGGACGAAGCCCTCGAAGCGTTCGACGCGATCACCTCGGCGCTGGCCGTCGTCGGTCTGCGACCCCACCCGCGCAAAAGCGGTATTCGCGCACCGCACCAGGCCAACACCGAAGATCTCTTCCTGATTGACGGATGAAGGAGGCCACGGTCGTGCACGATCCCACGCCGCTGCACTGGGTGCTGGTTCCCGGCGGCACCTGCCGCTACGGTGATGCCGCCAGGCCGCGCGAGGTGGCGGACCTGCTCGTCGCGCGAACCCCGCTGACGTGGCGCCAGCTGGGTCTAGGCGACCGAAGCGACCTGCCGGTCACCGGCATCGACCATCCCGAGGCGACTCGGCTGGCCGCACGAGTTGGCGGCCGGCTTCCCACGTCCGTGGAATGGGAGTGGATAGCCGCCGGCCCGGACCGGCGCCTGTTCCCGTGGGGCGATGGCCCGTGGACGCCCGAGCGGGCGGTGCTTACCGGCGATGGCCACGCGCCCCGCCGCCCGCAGCCGGTCGGCCGGCGGCCAGCTGGAGCCAGCGAGCACGGTGTCCTCGACCTAGCCGGCAACACCTGGGAGTGGACCGCAAGCCCGGTCATGGGCAACGGCTACATCATCCGTGGCGGCTCGTACACCTCCAAACCGCTGTACGCCCACACCAGGTTCCTCAACGCAGTGCACGCCGAACGACGAAGCCCAGGAATCTCCGTACGACCGGTGAGGACTACATGAACCCCCGACACCTCGAACTCATCGCCCCGCCCGGCCCAGCCGACCCTGCCACACACCTCGTCATCGTCGGCTGCTGCGCGGAGAAGACCCCGACGGATCAGCCCCTTGCGGCGCTCGACCTCTACAACGGCGGATGTGTGCCACCGCTACGCGAACGGCTTGGCCACCGACCACGCCTGCGCGCCCGCGTACGGTTCCTGTCCGCACAACACGGCCTGATCAACGCCGACATCCCATTGCGCAGCTACGACCGGCCGCTGGATCCGGCACGCGCCACGCAGCTTCGTCCACAGGTCTGGAAGCAGCTTCACGCCGAACTGCTCATGACCGGCATGCCCACCAACGTGCTGGTCATCGCCGAGCCGCTGTACCTCGTGCTCATCGCCGACCTGCTCGCCGCACCCGAGCGACCCCGCCTGCACTGGATCCCCGATCACGCTCACGGCTGGCCACAGGCCTCCGCCATCCTCGACCGGTGGAAGTGGTGATCATGGCCCCGTCCCTGGCAGACGCCATCGCCGCACAGGACAACGACCACTCCACCATCACCAACGCCTTCACGACCGCCACCGGCCTGGACTGGCACACGCCCACACCAGCACATCTGGCAGCAGGCACCAAACTCAGCGTGGTCATACCGGCACACAACAACAGTCACAGCCTGCTGCCCGTCCTCGACGCGCTCGCCGCGCAAGACACCGCCGCCGACATCGAGGTGATCGTCATCGACGACGCGTCGACCGACGACACACCACAGATCATCAAGGCCCACCCGGCCGTCGACCTGGCGCTTCGACTCACCACCCACAGCGGCAGCGCCGCCGCCCGCAACGTCGGCGCCTATCTCGCCGCCGCCGACACGCTGGTCATGATCGACGCGGACATGGTGCTATCGAGCCACGTCCTCGCCGACATCGCCGCCCGCGCACGAGCGGACACGGTCCTCGTCGGGTTCCGCCACAACATCACCTACAAGCTCGGCACCGGGCAGGGGCCGGTCATCCCCGAGGGAGAGCCGGACCTCCAGGCCGACCACCGGGTGCGGTGGAAGGCACCAGCCGGTGTCCCGATGTTCTACTCCGGCCAGGTCTACGAACGCGCCTTCGTGGCACACCCCTTGGATGACACCCGGGAGTTCATCGACCTAGGCCATGGCCGCGCCTACTACGACTGGGACCTGCCCCGCATGGTCGTCACCGCGCTCGTCGCCGTACCCCGTGCCCCGTTCTTCGACGTCGGCGGGTTCCATTCCGGCTTCGGCGCCAACGGGTGGGGCTGCGATGACACCCACCTCGGGGCCGTCCTGATCGGGGCACCGCACACGTCCAACTGGGACTTCCCGATCATGCTCGCCATCGCATGGAGCCACGGCATCAGTGTGAAGTGGCTGGGCAAGAACTCCCTGTTCAAGCGCCCCTTCGGCCGCATCATGCGCCTCCTCGGCGGCATCCCCGTCGACCGGGCGAACCCGGCCGGGCTCATCGACGAGCTGGTCGCCCAGGTGCGGGCCAACGACAGGTTCTTCCTCGTCGTCACACCCGAGGGCACCCGCGGACGCAAGGAGTACTGGAAGACGGGCATCTACCGCATCGCCCGCGCCACCGACCTGCCGCTCGTCCTCGGCTACGTCGACTCTGCCTCCACGACCACCGGCCTCGGCCCCACCATCCACCTGACCGGCGAGGTCGCAGCCGACATGGACAAGGTGCGCGAGTTCTACGCCGACATCCGCGGCATCCACCCCGAGGACTTCACGCCACCGCTGC
>CAYTMR010000162.1:0-7566 GCA_964438855.1 uncultured Micromonosporaceae bacterium | reverse complement strand
CCTGCGCGGGGAGCACGGCCCGTGTCGGGGTCGACGAACCCGCCGGCGGGGATCACCCCCGCCTGCGCGGGGAGCACACCTGCTGACCAGCGCCATTATAGCCAGTGACCCCTGTTTTCATTCACTTCAGAACTGAAGTCATCTATCCCTACTGTGTCAAGATTCTGATGGCTGCCCTCGGCTTCGTCATGACTGTGACCAAGCCGAGTAACGACTAAGCCATCTTCCGGGTCGTAGCGCAGCTGATATCCATTCACCTCGGCCGTTCCATCTTCACCTAGAACTAGGACGAGCTGACCTTCGAGCCACGGCGACTGTTGCCAGGCAGGGAAGTAGAATCTCCGCTCAAGATCGTCTATGGCCTCCAAGTTGCAAAGCTCGGGTGGAAGGCTAAGGCTACAGCTGGCCACCGTTCGCGCAAGAGTCCGAGGTGGTTCGTGGTCGATGGGAACCTCTCTTCCGCCGTCGCGCGTGAGCCAGGGCGGAGTGATCAGCGCACCATCGCGTCGTCGTACCACGACAAGTACCTCGACGCTCTCTGCAGGAGTGTCCCGCACCTGCTTGCGGCCTTCCAATCGGGGGTCATCATCAACATCACCGACATTGGCGTCGAGCCAGCCGACGATCGGTTTACCAGCCGTACCGACCGGCCCGAGCCGGAACGTCTCTGCTTTCCGCTCCTTCTGTTGTTGAAGTGCTTCGTTGCGAAGCCGGGCAGCATGCATCACTTCCCGCCAGTGGCCAGGCCCGACGTCTTCTGCGCCGTACGCGGTCTGCACCAAGGGCGCGATGTCTTGTGGCAGGCTCAACTCCTTCTTCCCGTCGAGATACGGGAGGAGGACTGCCAGTGAACGCAGAAGCTGATAGCGGCCGTACACCCGCACCGATCCACTGACCGGTTCGGGCGGATCGCAGGACCAGTCGACGCCAGTAATGAAGCAGGTGGCGTCACGTAAGCGCACCGGGCGTCCCTCGCCACGGTCATGACGGTGTAATCTCCCCGCTCGCTGGAGTACCAGGTCGATTGGTGCGAGGTCCGTGATCAGCAGGTCGAAGTCAATGTCGAGTGACTGCTCGGCTACCTGACTGGCGACAACGACGTGTCGATCGGGGCGTTTGCGTCCCGCGCCCGCCTCATGATCAGGAGGACCAAAGAGGTCGAGTAGTCGGCGATCCTTCTCTGCCCGGTCGGGAGCGAGGAAGCGAGAGTGTGCCACCGACACGTCGATCCCGGTGCCCGCTAGTGCCGTCCGCAAGTGTGCAGCAGTAGCTTGCACGCGCCGGACAGTGTTGCGGACGACGAGCGCGCACCCGCCGTCGGCGAGAGATGCAGTCAGCAGCGCCGCCAGGGTGTCAGGGGCATCATCGATGCGTCGAATCGTCACCGCGGTAGTGCGGCCAGACTGTTTAGCGGGACGAACAACCGGTCGTCCGTCTCTCCCAGAGGCCGTGAGTAGCGGGTAGCCGATGTCGCCCATCAACCCTGAGTACGAGTCCACTGATGGTGCCTGATCAGCTCGCCATGACCGCCTCCGTCGGGGAGATGGCGCGATACCACGTCCTCGGTCGTAAGCCTCAACAAGTTGCCGGCGCCGGTGGGCCGGTAAGGTCGCGGACAGGACGATCGTCGGAACACGGTATGCAGCCAGCCATTCCAAGGCGCGATCGAGGTACCGGTTCATGTAGACGTCGTAAGCATGCGCCTCGTCAATGATGACGACCTTGCCGGCGAGGCCGAGATGGCGAAGCGCCAGATGACGTGACTTCAGGGCGCCGAACAACAACTGATCGATCGTTCCCACCACGAATGACGACAGCATCGCCTTCTTGCGGCCGCTGAGCCATCGGTGGGCAGTGACGTCACGCGTTTTCCCTCTAGCCGCGCCATCATCGTGTGCATCCGGCTCAACCCCGGTGCTATACCCGCGTGTCATAGCACGGAAGTCGTCGTTGAATCGTGCCTTGCCATGCGCCAGCATGACAGCGAGCGCCCCGGCATCGTGGCTGGAATCTGGCACCCGAGCCAACCAGGAGCGTACCCGCGCAAACATCGCATCAGAGGTGGCCCTTGTTGGCAGGGCGAGGAATACCCCGCCCGCCCCGGAACGCGCAGCCAGTACCTCGGCCGCTGCGAGGGCGGCCTCGGTCTTCCCCTCTCCCATTGGTGCCTCGATAATCATGAGTCCGGTGGGTGACATCCCGTGAGCTAACTCGATCGCGGAAGATTGCACCGGACGGATGCGCGCCCCAACCGGTAGCGAAAAGCGGCTGACGAAAAGCTTCTTAGGAGGCTCGAGGCACTGGATCGCGTGCCATGGGCGAGGCAAGTCCAGATGCTCCCAGGCGTTGCTGACTCTAACGCAAGGCCCGTCCAATATGGCAGCCGCTCGCTGACGCCGTGTAGATCCGCAGCGCGATCGAGCAGCTCATGCTGAACGGCCTGCCACGCCAGCTGTGAGTCACGAATACCAAGCAGGCCGGCATGACTTTCGGCGGTGAGAATCTCGAACGTCGTCGGCGGCACTCCATGGTGGCCACCGACTACCACAGCAATTTGTCGAGCTTGCTCCCGTGACCACCCATAGCGGTTCGAAAGCCACCGCTCCAACAGGACTTGCCCTGCAACGCCGTGACGCACACGTTTCAGGTCTGCGCTGGAATACTTGTCCCGCATCTCAAGACCATGACGACGCATCGGGTCGGCGAGGGAAGCTACTCTCCAGGCGAATGCCGGGGTTGCTTTGCCGATATCGTGAATGCCAGCAAGCCAAACAGCGAGACGACGAGCATCTGATTCGCTGTCTGGCATAGCGTCGGCGACGAGTCGACGGACCGCAGCCGGTAGCCAGTGGTCCCATAGGAGGCCGGCGACCGCCGCACTGTCGTCGAGGTGGCGCCATAACGGCAGCCAACCTCCAGTATCTCGGTCAGACTTGGCCCATACGCTCGCAGCAGCGTCCCCCAGCATCACAGTGTCACTCTCCGACAACTACCGGACATGGTTGGTGCCAACGCTAACGACCAGCGATCGTAGAACGGCATCAACCAACAGGCGCTTGCTATTGGGGCAGTCGTAGTCGATCTCGATCTGGTGACACTGCACGCATCTCCAACCCGGGAGTCAACCGCCTGTCGACGATGCGTCCACCGATCAGCCGAGACCGGCACGCTTGATCAGCGGCTGACTCGAACCGTTTGGTAGACGGTTGCTGTCGGAGGATGCGCCTATGATGGCTCGGCTGTGAAGGGAGCGAAAGAGATGATCAGTGTGCGCTGTGGATGTGTCGTGATCGGACGTGATCGTCGGTGAGGGCATCGTCAGTGTCGTACAACCTGGTCGACCAACCGTGGATCATGGTCCAACGGTCAGACGGCCAGGTGACTGAGCTGTCGATCCTGGATGTCTTTGATCATGCTGCAGAGCTGCGCTGCCTTCTTGGTGATATCCCGACCCAGTCGTTCGCGATGTTGCGACTTCTGCTAGCGATCTTGCACCGGGCATTGGATGGCCCAGGTAGCGTCGGCGACTGGGAACAGCTGTGGCGCGCACCCACGCTTCCAATGGACGACATCTCCGATTACCTCAACCACTTCCGTCATCGCTTCGATCTCTTGTCGCCACAGGCACCCTTCTACCAGGTCGCCGACCTCACCACACCCAAGGGGGAGATCAGCAGGCTTGCTCGTCTCATCGCAGACGTTCCCACCGGCTACCCCTTTTTCACTACTCGTCTGGGGGCCGGGATTGACAGGCTGACCTTTGCGGAGGCAGCCCGATGGACAGTCCATACACAGGCATTCGACCCGTCCGGTATCAAGTCCGGTGCCGTCGGTGACCCGAGAGTGAAGAACGGCAAGGGCTACCCGATTGGTACCGGCTGGGCGGGAATGCTCGGCGGAGTCATGATCGAGGGCCGTGATCTACGGGAGACACTCCTGCTGAATCTCATTCCTGATGACTTTCTGCAGCTTGCACGCCCTGACCAAGATCTGCCGGTCTGGGAGCGGAATCCGCACACTGCAGCCCCGGAGTTCGACGACGACTACGAGCCGGCTGGGCCGCTTGAGCTTTACACATGGCAGAGTCGGCGTATCCGCCTCTTCCATGATTCCGAGGGCGTGTACGGAGTCCTGATCGCCAACGGTGACCGGATGAAGCCACATAACCGCTTCAAGGTCGAATCGATGTCGGTGTGGAGGCTTAGCCGCGAACAGGGAAAGAAGAAGGGCGGGACGGTCTACATGCCGGCACCGCACGACCCAGAAAGGTCGATCTGGCGTGGTCTCAAGGCCTTGCTCGAAAAGTCTCGCGACGAGACCCCAGACCGTCGGCGTCCGTTACTGCTTGATTGGTTGCATGAAGGGGCGAGCACCGTGATCGGTGACGACCGTTACCAAGTGCGGACCCGCGTGATTGGGATGCAGTACGGTAGCCAGTCGTCTACCACTTCAGAGGTGATCGACGATGTGATGACTCTGTCGGTGGTACTGCTCGGTGAAACAGGCGACGAGCTTCGCAGTACAGCTATCGCCGCTGTGGGCGATGCGGACTCGGGGGCGGAGGCACTTGGCTCGCTCGCCGCGGATCTTGCTCGCGCCGCTGGCGGCGACGGTGGAGCGGCGAGAGGCCGAGCCAAAGAACTTGCGTACGCGCAGCTCGATCGGCCATACCGGGAATGGATTGCACGCATTGGGCCGGAGACGTCACCGGATGTTGCACGTGCTACATGGCACCAGAAGGCACGGGCCATCATTGCCGATTTGGGTAGAGAGCTCGTAGAGCAGGCAGGTCCCATCGCGTGGCGAGGGCGGGACGCCACGGTTGGTGGAAAGCGGCGTCATGTCAGCACGCCTGAGGCTGACCTGGCGTTCCGTCGACGGCTGCGGGATACGTTCCCGTACGCCTATGAGGATATCGAGGTGACGGCATGACACAGGTCACGGACCCACGATCGTCGCGTCTCCGCGAGCTTAGTCGGTGGGGTGCGTTTGTGGATAGGCGGGTAAGCGAGTGGCAGCGGGGCTACATCCGCCGCCAAGCCAGCTCTCTGGCGATCCTTGCACGGCTTCGGCGCGGGGTCGGCAAGAACGTCGACGAGGTGCCCGACCTATGGCAGTACACACTGCCGGATTTTCCTTTCGAGACGACGAACTCCGATGCTCCCACCCGCGCCGAGCGCGCCGTTCACACGGCGATGACGCTGTTCTCCCTCCACCAGCAATCGCGACAGGTGGAGATGCACGTCCCGGGTGGTCCATCCCTCGGAGGTGCTGCGCGGCAGCTGCGATCGCGCACATCGAGCGAACAAGCCGTTCGACGTAGGTTCGAAGCGTTGGGGACCGCGGAGGCGTTCTCCGAAGTCGTCCACCATGCCCGAGGACTGATTAGCCAGCTCCGAGCACAGTCCATCCCGCTCGACTACGGTGCACTGACCGATGATCTCATTCGCCTCCAACATCCGAATACCGCCAACCACGTGCGCTTGCGATGGGGGCGTGACTTCTACCGCGCGGCCGACGACGGCGGCGTCGAACCGGCCGATAGCACTGACCACGTGAACGCCGACAACCAGAAAGAGGCATGATGAGCCGCACTATCATTGACATCCATATCCTACAAACTGTCCCGCCGAGCAACATCAACCGTGACGATACCGGCAGCCCGAAAACAGCGATTTACGGCGGTGTTCGCCGGGCCCGCGTGTCGAGCCAGGCATGGAAGCGTGCTACGAGGCTCGCTTTCAAGGACACTCTAGATCCGAGTGAGCTAGGTGTGCGGACAAAACGAGTCGTCGAGCTCTTGAAGGATGAGATCGCTGCACTAGACCCTACGCTCGACGACGACGCCGAAAACCTGGCGAAAGACGTCTTCAAAGCGATCGGCGTCAAGATCAGCTCATCGAACAAGAACCAGACTGCGGAATCCGACTATTTGCTCTTTCTCAGTGCCCGGCAGATCCGTGCTCTGGCGGAAGCAGCCATCCAAGCAGCCCGGGCTGGCAGCAAGCTCAAGGCGCAGGACGTGAAGCCACTCGCTGACCAGGCGCATTCGGTGGATGTAGCGCTTTTCGGTCGGATGGTCGCCGACGCTTCCGACCTCAACGTAGACGCCGCTGTCCAGGTGGCTCATGCGATCAGCGTGCATCAGGTGGAGAACGAGTACGACTACTACACAGCAATCGATGATCGCAAGGAGAGTGAGGAGGAAACCGGTGCCGGGATGATCGGCACCGTCGAGTTCAACTCTGCGACTCTCTACCGTTTCGCGACCATCGACGTCGACCAGTTGCGCACCAACCTCGGTGACGGTCCTGCCGTACGCCGAGCGGTCGAAGCGTTCCTCCGTGCCTTCATCACCAGCATGCCCACGGGGAAGCAAAACACGTTCGCCAACCGCACGTTGCCAGACGCCGTCCTGGTCAAGATCCGGGAGACCCAGCCCATCAACTTCGTGGGTGCTTTCGAAGAGCCAGTCTCTGGTGGACAGACCATCGGTCGCCTGCAGGAGGCAGCTTCCCGCTTGGCCGAGTACGCCGAGGATGTGGAGGCCGCCTACGGCGAGCACGCGGTGCGCTCCCTCCTGGTGCGAGTCGGCGACCGCACGAAGAAGCTTGAAGGTGCGGGGGAGCAGGTGACCTTGGACGAGCTGGTCGAGGCAGTGGGCGCGCACGTCGGCGACGGGGCGCGTTCGACGTCATGACCGCCTCGCTGGTACTTCGGCTGGCTGGTCCGTTGCAGTCGTGGGGTGGGCGTAGCCGGTTCGTCCGCCGAGAGACAGAGCAGGCGCCCACCAAGAGCGGAGTCATCGGGCTGCTCGCCGCAGCTCGTGGGCTACGGCGCACCGATGATCTCACCGAGTTCTTCGGGTTGCGCTTTGGTGTGCGCACAGACCAGCCTGGCCGGCTCGTCCGCGACTTCCATACTGCCCGCAGTCTCGACGGTAGTCGCGTGATGCCGTTGTCGTACCGGTACTACCTTGCAGACGCGGTGTTCGTGGCGGTTGTCAGCGGGGACAGGTCACTTCTCGAGGGAATCGACGACGCTATACGCCGACCTCACTTCCCCCTCTATCTCGGACGACGCTCATGCGCACCGGCCGGACCAATCAGCATGGGATTGCGCGATGCCGGATTGCGCGACGTCCTCAAGGAGGAGCCTTGGCAAGCCTCTTCCTGGCATCGACGCAGGGTCTTGGCTGCCGAGGTACTCCTGCCAGTCATCCGCGATGCAGATCCGGGGGAGGCCGGAGTGGAAACAATGCGCGATGACCCAATAAGTTTCGACCCACGCCGGCGGGAGTACGGGTGGCGGCAGGTGGTCCGAGAACAGGTTTCTCTCCCGCACCCTGATCCGCCCACGGTCCGTGACCACGATCCCTTAGCGGTGCTGGGAGGCTGACTTTGTATCTCACCCGGTTTCGGATCAACACTGCCCGGCGGGGGGCGCGGAAACTACTCGCGTCCCCGCAAGCGATGCACGCCGCGCTCCTATCCGCATTCGCAGAGCCAGCGTCGGGTGGCGACCATGGGCCCCGGGTGCTGTGGCGGATCGATGGCTCGGCACACA
>CAYTMR010000161.1:0-7648 GCA_964438855.1 uncultured Micromonosporaceae bacterium | reverse complement strand
TCATCTACGCGCGCTGGACGTGGTTGTTCCATTGCCTGGTCGTGGTGGTCGCGGCCGTGGTGGCTGCCATCGCCGCCCGCATGCTGCGAGCGCCGACGTGGACGCGGCCACTGGTGATGGTGCTGGCACTGGTCACCGCTTTGGCCTGGTTGTTCCCCAGCGGGGAGGAGATCCTCGCGGTCGTACCCAGCCCTGGCACCGTGACGCACTTCGCCGCGCTCATCAGTGACGCGCCCACGGCGATGCGTACGCACTCGTTGCCGGCCCCCGACCACGAGGCACTCCTGTTCGTCACCGCTCTCGGCGTCGGCCTGGTGGCGGTGGTGGTGGATTTCTGCGTGGTGGTGATGCGCCGCCCGGCCATGGCCGGTTTGCCGATGTTGGCGGTGTACTCGGTGCCCGTGGCGGTGCGGTCCAGCGCGGTGCCGCCGCTGCCCTTCGTCATCGGTGCCGTGGGTTACTTGTGGTTGCTGGGCGCCGACAGCATGGACCGAGTCCGACGGTTCGGCCGACGGTTCACTGGTGACGGGCACGACGTCGACGCTTGGGAGCCTTCTCCGCTCGCCGCGGCGGGCCGACGACTGACCGTGGTCGGGGTGGTGCTGGCGGTAGTGCTGCCTCTGGGGATGCCTGGGCTGAGCGGCCTGGTGGGCCGGGATCCGAGTGGTTTCGGCTCCGGCTACGGTCTCGGGATCGCCACTGGCGAGGTGAACCTGTTCGCTGAGCTGTCTGGTCGGCTCAACCAGGACGTCACCGTCGAGATGCTCCGGATCACCACCACCGAGCCGGATCCGTTCTACCTGCGGTTCGCCGTCGCCACGGAGATCACCGACACCGGCTTCGCCCCGACGCCGCCCCATGGTGCCCCGGTGAGTGACCTCCCGACGTTCGCGACGCCCGACTACGACCCCGGGCTAGCCAGAAGGTGGTTCGGCGCTCCGTCGTCGCCTCAGTACTCGGCGACGGTTGAGGTCACCGAGGCGTACAACATGCCGATGCTGCCGACCTACAGCCGATTGGCGAGAGTGTCCGGTCTGGACAATGAGTGGCTCTACGACTTCGACAAGGAGATCGTCTTCTCCCGCCGGGCCCGGGCCGCGGGCTTGACCTACCAGTTCGACTACGTCCGCCCCGACTTCTCCCCCACCGAGCTGCGCAGTGCGCCGCCGTTGCCCGCCGACCACCCACTGCGGTCGTTCACCGAGGTGCCGGAGATCCCCGAGGTGACCCGGCTGGTGGAACGCTTGACCGAGAACGCGACGACGTCGTATGACAAGGTGCTGGCGCTCTTCCGGTACTTCTCTGTCCGCAACGGTTTCCGCTACAGCCTGGAGACCGGTCCCGAGACCACCGGCGTGGCGATCGTGGACTTCTTGGAGAACAAGGTCGGCTTCTGTGTGCAGTACGCGGCGGCTCTGGCGTGGATGGCCCGGACCGCAGGCATCCCCGCACGGGTGGCGTTCGGGTTTACCCGTGGCAGTGACCGTGACGGGTCTACGGTCACCCTCACCAACCGGAACCTGCACGCCTGGACCGAGGTCTACTTCCTCGGCATCGGCTGGGTGCCCTTCGATGCCACGCCGGCTGCCTCGGTGCGGGGTGCGGCGACCACCGACTGGGCCACACACCCCGACACGGAGGACGCCGACTCGACCGGCTCGGCGACGGCACCGGCAGGCCCCAGCGGTGCTCCGGACCCGGCGGCAGGCCTGGACGAGCCGGCCACCGGCGGCGATGGGCGGGCGGGAGCCTCGGCGGCCGACGCCTCCCCGGCCCGGGGGCCGTGGTTTGTGGCCGTCGGCGTGGTGTTGCTGCTCGCGTTGTTGTCGGCGCCGGCGGTGAGTCGGGCCGCCACCCGGCGGCGGCGGTTGGCGCCGCGCACGGGGTCCGACCTCCGGCAGCACGCCCACGACGCCTGGGACGAGCTCCTCGACACGTTGGTCGACTGTCGGTGGGCGTGGGACCGGACCGAGACCCCGCGAGCCACCGCTGCCCGGCTGATCACGACCGGCCAGCTGACGGGCGCCGCCGCCGAGGCTGTCCGCCTGGTGGCGTTGGCCGAGGAGCGTGCCCGCTACGCCCGCCATCCGCTGCACTCGGACGGCGTGGCGGAGGCGGTGCGGACGATCAGCCGCGCGCTGTTGGCGCGGGTGGACTGGCGGGTCCGATGGCGGGCCCGGTTGGCCCCACCGTCGGTGGCGGCACGGTGGCGGGCCGCACTCGGTGGTGTGGCGGCCACGGCACGCGACCGGGTGGGAAAGATCACGAGTCGGCTCCCGCGGCGGTCTCCGCGCGCACTGGCGCGTCGCCTCCTCCGAGGGTGACGAAGGCGAAAGACCGCCGTGGCTACGTCCGCGGAGCCTCCGGTCGGTCGATCAGCGGTGGCCCTCCGGCCGCTGCCGCCAACGCTCCTCCAAGCGGTCGATGAGCGACATGCGGCGCCGGGTGGGCCGGCTGGCGGTGCCACCCACCGCCCGCAGCGTGGCCACCCCCTTGGGGCGGCGTGATCGCATCGCGAACGCCGCCGCGCCGAGCATGACGACGAACCCGCCGGCGCCGATCAGCGGCTTGCCGCTGATGGTGCCGAAGACGACCAGCGCAAGTCCCGCGATGATGACGAGCACGGCGAGGATCAGCCGCCGCCGCGCGTGTACGCGCGGGTCGGTGGCGCGTACCGCCGAGGCGAATTTGGGATCCTCGGCTAGCGACCGCTCGATCTCCTCGAACAGCCGCTGCTCATGCTCCGAGAGCGGCACGGTACTCCTCCCCGGTCTACTGACCGCGGCAGCCGGGTAGCTGCATACCCACCAGTCTACGAGGGCTTCGCCGACACGGAAAGGCGGACGCCGGGTGAGCTCACGCCGCGGGGAGCACCGCCAGTGGCACGAGCATCTCCGCCGAGGTCCACGAGCCGTGGAAGCCGACCAGCGCGCTCGCTCCGGGCTCGATGCTCGGCGCGAGGATCACGTGGTGCCCGCGGCACACCGCCACGACCTCACCCACCCGGGCGAGATGGTCCGGGTCGACCGGCCCGAACCAGCCCTCGTCGACCACCTGTTCGCGGGTTGCCACCCACGCGGCATCTCCCAGCACGCCCCGCCACGTGGCGAGCACGTCCTCGACCGCGCCGGGGACCGGGTGGAGGTACCTCACCCGAGGTTCTCCCGCCACCAGGTGCAGCCCTTCCCGCAAACGCGGATCCGCCTCAAGGTGGAACCGGTGCTCCGGTGGCACGTTGAGCTGCCCGTGGTCGGCGGTGACCACCAGCGCCGCATCGGGCGGCAAGCCGGACACCACGCGCTCGAGGAGCTCGTCCACCCCCTTGGCCGCCTCACGCCACTCCGGCGAGTCCACCCCGTGGCGGTGGCCGGCGGTGTCCAGGTCCGCGTGGTAGCCGTAGACCAGCGTCGGCGGCTCGGGCCGGGTGAGCGCCGCGAGCATCTGCTCGGCCAGCTCCACAGCGGTGTCGGCCGCCACGTACGTCACGTCACCGTACGCCGACACGGTCAGCCCGGAGCCGGCGAAGCGGGATCGGGCGACGATGGTGGTTGCCACCCCGGCACGGGAGGCACGCACGAACTGGGTGGTCACCGGTTGCCACTGTCGCGGATCTGGGTCGTCGACCCATTGGATGTGGGTGAGCACCCGTGAGGTGCCGGGCACGTTGACGTTGAAGCCGATCACCCCGTGGCGCCCCGGCGGCACCCCGGTGCCGACGGTGACCAGGCTGGTGGGCGTCGTCGAGGGGAACCCGCTGGTGATCTGTCGCAACCGGCCGATCCGGCCCGCGGCGAGGTCGGCCAGGGTGGCGCCCGCCTGCGCTGCCAGCGGAAGTTGCTCGTACCCGAAACCGTCGACAAGCAGCACCGCGACCCGACGGACTCCGGCCAGGTCGGCGGCGAGGCCCAGCGGATCCGCTGCCGGCGCGACACCAAGCGCGGTCAACACCCCTGGCAGCACCTCTGCCAGGCTCCCGTCGCCGTAACGTGGTCGCACCACCGGCATCTACCGCTCCGATCGACGCGCGAACACGTGCAGTTGGGCGGCGATGTCTCGGTACGGCGGTTGGGAAGCCAGCCGCGTCTCCAACTCCAACAGGGTGGCCGGGTCGGACTCCCCCACCGGTGCCGGCACCAGATCGGCGAGCACCCGCACCCCGTGGATCTCCTCCACCGCCAACCCCGCTCCGGTGATCATCGCCGCCAGAGTGGCCAGATCGAACCGGCGGCGCAGGGTGTCGCGGGGATCGACCCGCCCGTGTGGATCGTCGAGCAGGGACAGGGCGCTGGCAAGGTGACCGCTGGCGGCTCGGGCCAGCACGGCGGCGGCCCGGTTGGCGACCAGGATGCTGGCGGCACCGCCGGGGCGGAGCGTGGCGGCGACGGCGCGCAGCACCCCCATGGGTTCGTCGACCACCTCCAGCACGCTGTGGCACAGCACGAGGTCCGCGGAGCCTGCCGGCACCAGCTCCGCCAGCCGGTCACCGTCGCCTTGCACCGCCGTGACCCGGTCGGCTACCCCGGCTTCGATGGCGCGCCGGGTGAGCGCCGCCAGAGCATCCGGGCTGGCGTCGACCACGGTGACCCGGTGACCGTCGCGCGCCAGCGGGACCGAGAATCCGCCGGTGCCGCCACCGACGTCGACGACCGCCATCGAGCGACCAGGTTGGCGACTCAGCTCCGCAGAAAGGACCTGCCAGACCGCCGCGGTCCGAGCGGCGGTGTGCGGGCCCCCGGTCTGTGTGTACTCCACCCTCAGCAGCCTAGACGTGCCCGACAGCCACGGACGGGCGCGGTGGGGCAAACTGGTGCCCGTGACCAACCACGCCGGACCGCAACCAGTGGCCACGGTGTCGCCTGGGGCGCCACCTGGGACCGGGCAGGACCGCCGGGCGGCGCTGGAGCGGGCACTGACCGAACAAGAGGCGGGCTTCGACCCGGACCATCCCCTGGTGTGGGTGGGGCGAGGGCTACTCGCCGTCCTCATTGATCAAGGCGACCGTCCGGCTGCGGAGACGGCACTGCAACGGGTACTGGATCTCTACACAACGCATCTGCGCCCCGAGCATCCAGAGCTGGCCGCAAGCGTGGAGCAGGTGGTGGACCTCCTGGTGAGCCGCGGCGAGCTGGAGCTGGCGAAGGTCGCGCTGGAGCGGATCGTGGCCGCCAAGGCGGAGGGTTTCGGCCCTGACCATCCGGAGAGGTTGGCGTCTCTGCGCCGACTCGCCGACGTGCAGCGACGCCAGGGCAATCCGTTGGGTGCCGCCGGCACGCTGCGGGAGCTGCTCGACGCGGTACGGCGCCGACACGGTGACCAGCACGAGCAGGTGGCGGCGGTGCTGCTGGAGCTGGGCGACGCGACCGCCGCCGCGGGAGATCTCGAGACGGCCTTGCCGCTGTTGCGGGAGGCGATGGAGATGATGGGCCGGGTACGCGGTCGGGAGCACCCGAGTACCGCCAGCTTCGCCACCGATGTCGCCCTGGCGGTCCAGCGGGCTGGAGACCTGACGCGGGCTCGCACCTTGCTGGAGACCGCGGTGACGCTGGCCACCCGGGCCTACGGCGAGGCCCACGAGGAGGTGGCGCGAGGTCTGCGCGCGTTGCAGGATGTCGCG
Source organism: uncultured Micromonosporaceae bacterium (assembly GCA_964438855.1). Taxonomy (GTDB): domain Bacteria; phylum Actinomycetota; class Actinomycetes; order Mycobacteriales; family Micromonosporaceae; genus Natronosporangium. The sequence goes on along the minus strand of CAYTMR010000161.1, from coordinate 2,034 downwards.
ACCCGGCAGGGTGACGACGCGACGGCCCACGCGGCGGCTCAGCGGTTGGCGGGCCGACCCGCCGCGCCGGAGCCCGGTCAGTTGCGGCTGAGCCGGGCGTGGCTGGATCGGCTGGCGCCGGGCTGGGAGGTGTCGATTCCCCCGGGCGACCTGGGCGCGTTGGTCAGCGGGCTGACGACTCTCGCCGAGGATCTGACTCGGATGGGAGACGCCGAAGCGGCGGCGCGGGCACGGGCTGAGGCCCAGCGCGCACGCGCGATCAGCGGCTAAGGGGCAGCCGGTGCTTCCCATGGCGAAGAACCTGTCGTTCCGCGTCGGCTAGCACCATCTCCGCGGCCGCGCGCAACCCCGCTGCCAGATCGTCAGCGGCCGGCGCCCACTGCGGGTCGATGAGCCACTGCCGGGCGGCTGGCAACCGTGTACCACCACTCACCCGAGCCGACGACGACCACCCGTACTCCCGACCCCAGGTGGGGCCGATGGCGAGTCCACGGTTTCGTCAACGGAAGTCCCGTGAACCCAGCGTGGCCGGCACCTCGACCGGGTCCAGCCGGTCGGCGCGTAGGTTGGTCACCCCGTCGGCTCGCTCCAGCACTCCTCGCACCACCAAGGCAGCGCTGGTCCGCGCTACCTTCCGGTAGCGCTGCCACAGCCCGGGTGAGCAGGTGACGTTGAGCATGCCGGTCTCGTCCTCCAGGTTGAGGAAGGTCATTCCGCCGGCAGTGGCCGGGCGCTGCCGATGGGTGACGATCCCGCCCACGCGGATCCGCTGACCCGGCGCTACGTGCGGCAGTGACCCGATCGGCACCGCACCCCGCTCGTCGAGCTGTTGCCGGATGAACCGCACGGGGTGGCTCTCCGGGGACAACCCGGTGGCCCACACGTCCGCCACCAGCCGGTCCCGCGCGTCCATGCCGGGCAGCGGGGGCGGGTCGGCTCCCGTCACCGTGCCGGGTAGCCGGTTGGGTCGCTCCTGCGCGGCGGCACCCGCCGCCCACAGCGCCTGGCGTCGAGACAAACCGAAACAGTCGAAGGCGCCCGCAGTGGCCAGGGCCTCCAACTGGGCGGTGGTCAAGGGGGTGCCGGCCTCGGCCATTCGCCGAGCGAGATCCACCAGGCTCCGGTACGCTCCGGCGCGTTGCCGCTCGGCCACGATCGCCTCGGCCACCGGCTCACCGAGCGTACGGACGCTGGACAGGCCCAGCCGGACCACCGGCCCACCGATTCCCCAGGTGGACGGGTCGGATGTCTTCCCGGCACGTGGCCGCTCGGAGACCGGGGGTTCCAGCGTCGCCTTGACCCCGCTGGCGTTGATGTCCGGGCGACGCACCGTGACCCCGTGCCGGCGGGCGTCGTCCACCAACGACTGCGGCGAGTAGAACCCCATCGGCTGGGCGTTGAGCAGCGCCGCGCAGAACGCCGCTGGATGGTGACGTTTGAGCCAAGCGCTGGCATAGACCAGGTAGGCGAAGCTGATCGCGTGACTCTCGGGGAACCCGTAGTTGGCGAACGACGACAACTTGCGGTAGACGTCGTCGGCCAGCTCACCGGTGATGCCCCGCTCAGCCATGCCCTGGTAGAGCCGGCCACGCAGCCGCTCCATCCGCTCGGTGGAGCGTTTGGAGCCCATGGCGCGGCGCAGCTGGTCAGCTTCGGCCGGGGTGAACCCGGCCACGTCGATCGCCAGCTGCATGAGCTGCTCCTGGAACAACGGCACCCCTAGGGTGCGGCCCAGCGCCTTCTCCATCAGCGGATGGGGGGCGCCGGCTGGTTCCCGGCCCTGCTTGCGTCGGATGTACGGGTGGACGGAGCCGCCTTGGATCGGGCCGGGCCGGATCAGCGCCACCTCCACCACCAGGTCGTAGAAGGTGCGTGGTCGCAGCCGGGGCAGGGTGGCCATCTGGGCGCGGCTCTCCACCTGGAACACGCCCACCGAGTCGGCCCGGCACAGCATCTCGTAGACCTCCGGATCCTCCTGGGGAATGGTGTGCAGCTCCCACCGCTGCCCTTCGTGCTCGGCCACCAGGTCGAACG
>CAYTMR010000160.1:0-7673 GCA_964438855.1 uncultured Micromonosporaceae bacterium | reverse complement strand
CCTCGGCGGGGGTGATCTGCTCACCCTCGGTGCCCTCCACACCGCCGATCGCGACAGTGAGGGGCACGACGGTCACACCGGTCGCCACGTCAGGCGCCAGGTAGGAGGTGGAGTCGGTGACGACGGCTACCGTCATGCACAGCACGGTAGCCGACCACGATTCACATCAGGCCGGCCGGATCTCGGCCACCACCAGTGGCGTCCCCTGTTGGCAGGTCGTCGCCAGTTCCGAAGCCAACCGTCCCCGTACGGCCACGGTCTCCCCGACGGTCACCTGAGCCCGGTCAGTCCCGCGTGGCAGGATCAGCAGATAGTCCGCGTTCTCTGCGCGCAACACCAAGCACCCCGGTTCGACTCCTTCGACGATCCGCCCGGTGACCGTGACATCGCCTCTCGAGGTGCTCGGGGTAGGCCGCAGTGACGCGGGCGCCTCGGACGGCGACGCGCTCGGCGAACTGGTAGCCGACGCTACGGACGTCTCGGAGCGCGGCGAGGTGGCCGGCTCGGCGGTCTCCCCGCAGCCGACGAGCAGGGCCGCAGCCACCGCAACCACGGGTACGAACCGAGTACGCATGCCTGGTCGGACGTTACCGGGGCCGCCGCCGGTTCCGCCTCATTCATAGCCTGGAGCACCCTCCATCGCGCCGATGTTGTGGGCTCGCAGCACCCAGCCGCGCACCGGGTCGAGATTCAACTCGGTGTAATGGCAGTTGGAGAGCACCGCCATACCACCCAGCCGGGACTGCGGCCAGTCGAGCAGCTCAAAGACTCCATATCGCGCGGCACCGCCGTGTGTCACGACGACCGTCGTGCCACCGGGGGTGGCGTCCGCGATCTCCCGAAGTGCCTCACCTACCCGCTTCGCCACGTCTTCTGGCGCCTCGATGCCGTGGCCAAGATCGTGGCTGCCTGCGCGCTGCTTGGCGTAGGCCTCCGGGAACCGCTCGGCCACCTCCCCCATCGTCAAACCCTGCCACTCACCGTAGTGCCGCTCCCGCAACCGGGGGTCGAGCTGGACCGGCAGTCCGGTAAGTTCAGCCAGTGGCGCAGCGGTTTCCGTGCAACGGCTCAGGTCGCTACTGACAATCGCGTCAGGTTTACGGGCGGCGAGCATCTGCGCTGCCACCGCAGCCTGGGTACGCCCGTAACCCGACAAGGGAGTGTCGGTCTGCCCCTGCACCCGGCGCTCGGCGTTCCACTCCGTGGTCCCGTGGCGCCACAAGATCAGCGTGGTCACTCGGCATCCACGAGAGCTCGGTCGACGAACGGGATCGTCGGGCAGTCCTTCCACAACCGGTCGAGTGCGTAGAACTCCCGGTCTTCGCTGTGCTGGATGTGAACCACGACGTCAACGTAGTCGAGCAGCACCCAGCGGCCGGCGCGCTCCCCCTCTCTGCGTACTGGCTTGGCCTTCTCCGGAAGCTTCAGCAACGCTTCCTCCACCGCCTCGACGATCGCGGACACCTGCCGCTCGTTGGGCGCCGACGCCAGTACGAACGCGTCGGTGATAACCAGCTGATCTGAGACGTCGATAATGACGATGTCCTGTGCCTTCTTGTCCGCCGCGGCCTGCGCGGCCGTCAACGCCAGCTCGTGGGCGCGCTCGGATGCGGGCACTCCATCTCCTCCCTCGCTAGGTCCAGCGTCTCACACTCAGCCCTCAGGGTGTGAGGAGGTTTGGCGCCGCTCATCACGTCCCTGGTAAAGACGGCGTTTCGAGATGTATTGCACCACGCCGTCAGGAACCAGGTACCAGATGGGTTTGCCCCGAGCGACTCTGGCCCGAATGTCGGTCGACGAGATCGCCATCGCCGGGACCTGGACCAGACTGACCGTGTCGCGGGGCAGATGAGCGTCGGAGAGAGTGAACCCAGGCCGGGTGACCCCCACGAAGTGGGCCAGCCCGAACACGCGTTCCGGGTCCTTCCAGGTCAGGATCTTCTCCAGCGCGTCAGCTCCGGTGATGAAGAACAACTCCGCCTTGTCGCCGTACTCGCGGCGCATGTCGCGAAGGGTATCGACGGTGTAGGTCGGCCCCGGCCGATCGATGTCCACTCGGCTGACCCGGAACCGCGGATTGGAGGCGGTGGCGATGACGGTCATGAGGTAGCGATCCTCGGCCGGGCTGACGTCGGCGTCTTCTTTCTGCCACGGGTGGCCGGTCGGGACGAAGACAACCTCGTCCAGGTCGTACAGGTCAGCGATCTCGTTGGCCGCCACCAGGTGCCCGTTGTGGATGGGGTCGAAGGTCCCACCCATGATGCCGATCCGGACCGGGTCAGTCACGCGTCATCACCCGACCCGCCCCGCGAACCTTGCGGCTCCACCAACGCCCGTGCGGCGAGCGCACGCCGCAGGTCGTCGGTGGCGTCGAGGATCTCCCGCCGCAAGATCGGGTGCCGGCCGGATCGTGCCAGCCACTGCTCCGCCGCAGCCACCGTCTTCGGCTCGACCACCAGGCTCGGGTACGCGGCCAGAGCCACCGCCGCCAGCATCTGCTCCGAGCGCCATTCGGCGGTGGCGTCGATCTCGTCGAAGAAGCGCTGTTCGTAGCCTGCGGTGAGCGCCGCGTGCTCGGGTTGCCAGAAGCCGTCGGCCGCTGCCATGACGATGCGGTTGGACAGTTGCCGGTCGGTCATGACCAGCAACCACGCGTCCTCCTTGGCCGTCTGGTCAGGTCTGGCCGCACGGCATCGGGTCGCCTCCTGTACGCCCCGGGCGCTGCGATCACGCTCCTCCTCCGCCGAGATCCGCTTGTCGTCGGCGACACCGAGCACCGCCAACCGCCAAGTGATCAACCACCGGAGGTCAGCGTCGAGGGTCAGCCCGGAGGGCACCTCGCCGGCGAGCCATCGCTCCAGCCAGGCCACGTCGTCCGCGCCTGCGCAGCGGATCCGCCCGCGCGCCGCGGCGAGCAACCGGTGGTCCGCTGCCGCGAGCACCTGCTGGCAGGCTTCGGCGAGCGCTGCCCGCGCCGCGTCACGCGCCGGTGGCGCCAGGTAGCGATTGGCCGCAGTGTTCCAGGCCCGGTCGAGCACGGCGTCGAAGATGGCGATCTCCGTCTCGGCCGGCAGAGCGGCCGCCGCCAGACCGACGAACCAGTCGGCTGGCTGCTCGGCATCCCGGCACGCGTCCCAGGCGCTGTTCCACAGCAACGCCCGTGCCAACGGGTCCGCCACCCGGGGCAGCAGGTCCGGAAGCTGCGCCAGGTCACCCGGCTCCAAGCGGAGTTTCGCGTAGGTGAGGTCATCGTCGTTGACGATCAGCAGCCCGGGCGGCATCCCCACGAGCCCAGCGACGGTGGTGCGGCCACTGTCTCGTTCGGGGTCGAGATCCACCGGGAACTGCTGCCGGCGCACCACGGTCTCACCCGTATCCACGTAGCGTCCGACCCGGATCCGATGGGGTCGCAACGTGGGGTGCGACGGTGGCGCCGACTGCACCACTCGTACCAGTGCGTAGCGGCCGTGCGACGTCAGCTCGACCTCCGGGGTGAGCGTATTCACCTGGGCGGTGCGCAGCCACGCCTGGGCCCATCCGCTGAGATCCCGGCCCGAGGCGCTCGACAGGGCCTCGAGCAGATCAGCAAGCGTCGCGTTGCCGTACGCGTGCGCGTCGAAGTACGCACGTAGGCCGGCCCGGAAGGCGTCGTCACCGATCGCCGCGACCAGTTGTCGCAGCACCGCCGAGCCCTTCGCGTACGAAATGCCGTCGAAGTTGGCCAGCGCCGCGTCGGTATCGACGACCCCCGTGGCCGCCACCGGGTGGCTGGACGGCCGCTGGTCGGCGGCGTAGGCCCACGTCTTGCGGACCACGCTGTAGGTCGTCCAGGCACCCCGCCATCGGGTCGCCTCCGCGGTCACCCGCCACCCCAGGTAGTCCGCGAAGGACTCGTTCAGCCACAGATCGTCCCACCAGCGCATCGTGACGAGGTTTCCGAACCACATGTGCGCCATCTCGTGGGCGATCAGCACGGCGCGCCGTTCCCGCTCGGCGTCGGTGACGGCCGACCGGAACATCAGCTCGTCCCGGATCAGGACGCACCCGGGAAACTCCATCGCTCCCCAACTGAACTCGGGTGCGAACACCTGGTCGTACTTGCCCCACGGGTACCGGATGCCGAACAACTGGTGGTAGTGGTCCAGGGCGGCAGCGGTGACCTCGAACAGCTCGTCGGCCTCCCGGGCCAGAGCCTCGGCGAGACTGGCACGAGCGTAGAGACCCAGTGGTATGCCGTCGTGTTCAGCATGCCGGCTCACGAACGGCCCGGCCGCGAAGGTCACCAGGTACGTGGCGATCGGTGGGGTCGGCGGGAATTCCCATTGACCCGGTTCAGCGGAGGTACCGGGGCTGGTCGCGCGAACCGTCCACCGCGGATCGACCCGCACCGTCAGACTGACGGGCGCCTTGAGATCCGGCTGGTCGAAACACGCCATGAATCTAGGCGCCTGGGTGATGGCCGGCTGGGCGTACACGTAGATCTCGCCGTCGGCGGGGTCGACGAACCGGTGCAGCCCTTCGCTGGCGTGCGAGTACCGAAACTCGGCGTCCACGACGAGTTCGTTCTCAGCGGCCAGGCCCTTGAGCCACAGCCGCCCGTCCACGAGTGCCTCCGCAGGCACCGGAGAGTTGTTGAGGCGCGCCTGCCGAATCCGCTCGGGGCGCACCTCCACGAAGGTCTCCACACCGGGTTGCGCGGTGAATCGGATGGTGGTGATCGACCGAAAAGTCTCCGGCCCCCCGGTGAGGTCAAGGTCAAGGTGGTACGAGGTGACCGCCAACGCTTCGGCGCGGGCAGCCGCTTCGGACCTCGTCAAGCTTCCCACGCCGCCCATCCTAGGGAGCGACGAAGCGTCGGATCACCTGGAATCGGCCTCACTAGGTGGCGAGCCACGACGCGCCGCGTGCGCCCGGTACTCTGCGCGGCGCGCCAGAGTACCGGGCGCACCACCGGACGTCGGCGCCGCCAGGGCCCAGCGGGAGATCCACGAAACGATGCGTCGGAGGGAAACGGTCCAGGGCCCGCTGCAGCGCTGAGGACCGCCCGCGACGCTGCCCGACCCCGGACCGGAACGTCAGAAGATGGCGTCGTCCGGATGGATCTCCCGGTGGTCGCGGGGGGTGATGAGGTGGACACCAAGCACCCGCACACCGTTGCTCGCGCACACCTCGTGGGTGGCTCGGAACCACTGGCGTTCGGCCTCGGTCACCGTGGCGGCTCCAGGCCGGGTGAGAGCGACCAGCATGGCCCCTCCATCGTCACCTTCGGCCAGTGCTGACGCGAAGACCGAGACGAAGTGGGCACACTCGTCGGGCTGCACATCGTCGGGGATGTTGCTGACAGGACAGTGGACCATGACCCGGTTTTCGGCGTCGCAGAGGACGAAGCGCACTCCGCGCTGGCACCGGTCGCCTGGGTCAAGAGCGATCTCCAGATGCTCGTGGATCGCTTCTGGAGAATCCAGAACAGGGGTGACGGTCATGGCGGGCATCGTTGCACAACTTCGCCGAGTCCGCATCCCCATCACTCTGCGTGTAGACCGCCATCTCCCGTTTTTCGGGAGGAGCGGATCAAATCACATCAACCTTATCCGCCAGATTCATCCATACGGGGGCCCCGACGCGCCTTCCGGGCAGCCAGCCGCTCGGCCGCAGTGGCACGCCTAGGCCGCCCCTCCAGCCGCTCGTCCCTCCCCCGTACGGTGGGCACCAAATCGGACGCGATAGACGGCTGCCAATCGAATTCGTGGTCGGCTATGCGTACCAGACAACCCGGCTCCGCGCCTGCTTTGGCCAGTGCGTCCTCGACGCCCAACCGCGCCAGCCGGTCGGCGAGATAGCCGACCGCTTCGTCGTTGCTGAAATCGGTCTGCCGCACCCACCGCTCCGGCCGGGCCCCACGGACGACGAAGACGCCGCCCTCCTCAGAGATGCTGAAGCCCGAGTCGTCGACCGGCGCCGGGCGCACCACGGGCCCACTCTCCTCCACCACCGGAGCCCGTCGCGCACGCTCCTCATTGACCAGGCGAGCCATGGCGTACATCAACTCGCGCAGCCCTTCCCGCGTGGCGGCGCTGACCTCGTACACCGGCCAACCGAACGTCTCCACATCCGGACGGACGATCTCTGCCAACTCGCGGGCGTCCGGAACGTCGATCTTGTTCAGAGCGATCAGCCGGGGGCGATCCCCGAGCTTGCCGTACGCGGCGAGCTCTGCCTCGATCGCTTCGATGTCTGATCGCGGGTCACGGCCCGGCTCCAGGGTCGCGCAGTCCACGACGTGGACGAGCACCGCGCAGCGCTCGATATGACGGAGGAACTCCAGTCCCAGGCCGCGGCCGGTCGCCGCGCCCGGAATAAGCCCAGGCACGTCGGCGACCGTGAACGAGGTGTCGTCGACTCGGACGACCCCCAGGTTGGGAGTCAGAGTGGTGAAGGGGTAGTCGGCGATCTTCGGCTTCGCCGCCGACATCACAGAGATCAGCGACGATTTCCCCGCCGATGGGAAGCCGATCAACCCGACGTCAGCGACGCTCTTGAGCTCCAGCACCACATCCCGCCGCTCACCGGGCTCGCCCAGCTCCGCGAACCCGGGAACCTTGCGTCGCGCGTTCGCCAGCGCCGCGTTGCCGCGCCCGCCCCGGCCCCCGCGGGCCGCCACGTAACGGGTGCCGGCGCCGACCAGGTCGGCGAGGACCTCTCCGTCGAGGGTTTGGACGACGGTGCCCGGCGGTACCCGAACGATCAGGTCTTCTCCGTTGGCGCCGTTCTTGAACGAGCCGGCGCCCCCTTTGCCGTTGGGCGCCTTCAGATGAGGACGGAAGTGAAGGTCGAGCAGGGTGTGAATACCGGGGTCGACGACCAAGACGATGTCGCCGCCACGCCCTCCGTTACCGCCGTCCGGGCCTCCCAGCGGCTTGAACTTTTCCCGGTGGATGGACATGCACCCGTTTCCACCGTTGCCGGCTTGGAGGTGTAGCACCACCCGATCCACGAACGTGGCCATCTGTTCAGCCTCCCGTCCGGCGGGTGTCGGTCGTTCACGCGGGGTGCGAGCGCACCCCGCGCAGCGCTGTTAGCTCGCCGGAGTGATGCTCACGGTGCGACGGCCCCGCCGGGTACCGAACGTCACCGTGCCGTCAGCCAGGGCGAACAGCGTGTCATCGCCACCACGCCCCACCAGGTGGCCTGGGTGGAACTTGGTCCCGCGCTGCCGGACGATGATCTCCCCGGCGTTGACGAACTGCCCGCCAAACCGCTTGACACCGAGCCGCTTGGCGCGGGAGTCGCGGCCGTTCCGCGAACTGGATGCACCCTTCTTGGTTGCCATCTCTCCGTCCTACTTCCCGGTGGAGATCGCGGTTACCTTCACCTTGGTCAACCGCTGCCGGTGACCCTGGCGCTTGTGGTAGCCGGTCTTGCTCTTGAACTTGTGGATCCGGATCTTCGGTCCCTTTTCGTGCGCCACCAGCTCACCGGAGACTGAGACCTTGGCCAGTGCCGCCCGGTCGGAGACCACGTTGTCCCCGTCAACCAGCAGGACCGCCGGCAGCGCGACGGTGTCACCGGGCTGCCCATCGAGCTTCTCCACCTGGATCACGTCACCTTCGGCGACCTTGTACTGCTTGCCGCCGGTCTTGACGATCGCGTACATGGCACGCGGCTCCTGTCGA
>CAYTMR010000159.1:0-7682 GCA_964438855.1 uncultured Micromonosporaceae bacterium | reverse complement strand
CGTTCGTCACCTCCTCCAACCCGACCGCGGCCGGCGCCTGCGTCGACACCGGCATCCCACCCACCCGGATCACCCAGGTGATCGGGGTGACCAAGGCGTACACCACTCGGGTGGGCTCCGGACCGTTCCCCACGGAACTGTTCGACGACGCCGGCGAGCACCTGGTGAAGGTGGGTAACGAGTTCGGCACCACCACCGGGCGACAGCGTCGGTGCGGCTGGTTCGACGCGGTGGTGGGGCGGTACGCGGTCCAGGTCAACGGGATCACCGACCTCGTGGTGACCAAGCTGGACGTCTTGTCAGGGCTGGAGACGGTGCGCATCTGCGTGGCCTACGACGTCGACGGCGAGCGGGTCGAAAGGATGCCCACCACCCAGACCGACTTCCACCACGCGGTCCCGATCTACGAAGACCTGCCCGGTTGGTCGGAGGACATCTCCAAAGCCCGTACCGACGCCGACCTACCGGCCGCGGCCCGCCGCTACATCGAACGGATCGAGGAGCTGTGCGGGGCCCGGGTGAGCTTGGTGGGGGTGGGACCCGGCCGGGAGGAGAACATCTCCCGCCACCCGCTGCTGGCGCGGTAGCTCGCTTAGTCGCCCAGCAGCGGGCCGAGCGGCCCAAGGTCCAGGTTGAGATCCTCGGGGGTGAGGCCGAAGTGGTCCCGCAGCTCGGTCATGCGCTGCTCCAATGCCAGCAGGGTGGCGCCGACCTCCTCGATCTGCTCCGGGGTGAGATCCCCCAGTTCCAAGCGGCGTAGCGCCTGTCGCTCCATCAACTGCCGCAACAGCTCCACCAGCGCGAGAACCAGGGTCACCAGACCTACCCCGGCGGACTCCCGGTCCAGCTCGAGCCGGGCACCGCTCACCGCGATCCCTCCGGTAACCGAGCAGGCGCCGCGGCCGGCTCGAGAACGGGTTGTGCCGCAGGCCCGGAGAAGACACCGGGCACGTCGGCGCGGATGGACGAGAGCAGTAACCGCAGGGAGAGGCGGACCAGTTCGACGTCCGCGATACAGATGCTCAGGTCCCCGGAGACCACCACACCCTTGCCCAGCACCCGGTCGAGCAGGTCGACCAGTGGCACCCGCTGCACGGGGTGGTGTCCGACCGGGTCGGCGATGGCGGGCGTCACCCCTCTCCCCCTCCTTTGAACTCCACGAACGAGTACGCCGGCCACGGGCCCGTCACCCGGAGAGCCAGTCCGGGGTACCGGCGGGCGAGCTGACCAACGATCGTCCTGAACTGGTCGCCAGCCGCCTCTTCCACCAGATAGGACATGTTGAGCACTTGAGTGCCCACTGTGTCCCGACGCCACGCCGCGCCGACCGACGATTGGGAACGCGCCGCCACCGCCACCGCGGTGAGTGCCGCGTCGACCTGGCTGGCCGCCTCCCACGCCGATCGTTCGGCTCGTTCCCGAGCCATCCGTTGACTGCGCCGCCGCAGCAGGTACGCCGTACCGGGTGGGGCGGTGTCGTTGGGCTCGTCCGTCGCCGTCGACGGGTCGTGCGAGGTCACCGCGTACGCCTGGACTCCCCACTCGACCCGGCCGGCCACCATCGTCAGCGCTGTGGCCAGCTCCTCGCGGCGCTGCGCCAGCAGGTCACGCACCCCCTCGTCACTGCGGTAGAGCGTGCCGAGGCGGAACGGCACGGTGGGCCCGCTGCGGAAGCAGGCCTCGACCACCTCGTGATGGGCCCGGGCAACGGTCTCCAGCCGCTTCGGATCTCGCAGCTCCTGCTCCAAGACACCGGGCCGCCCGGCCCAGCCGACCGCGCTGACCACCGCAGCGAGCCCCGCGTGCGCCACCCGGCGCAGGGCTTCACCATCCACCCCGCAGCCGGACGGTAGGGCGCTGCCGGTGGGAGTGACCGCGTACACCCACAGGGCTGGTTCACCGGTCATGGTCGGCCTCCTGTTCAGTGACCTCACCGGACCGCCCGAGTGTCGGCGGCTCGCGCTCGGCTTCCAGCTGACGCGCCTGGCGGCCTCGGGCGGGAGAGAACATCGGATCGTGCTCCCACCAGTCGATGCCCAGCTCTCGCGCCCGGTCGACGGACGCGATCAGCAGCCGGAGCCGGATCGTGAGCAGCTCGATCTCCATCAAGTCGACTCGGATGTCACCGGCGATCACGAGGCCCTTGTCCAGCACTCGTTCCAGGACGTCGGCCAGGCTCGAAGGGTCCGGGCGATTGAGCGCGCCCCGCCCGCCGAGCGGGACGTCGTAGTCCCACTCTGTCGGCGCCTGTGTCATGTCACTCCTCACGCACCTGTGCCCGGTGGTAGCGACGGATTCGCCGGTAGGAGCGTGGCGCCCCGGTGGGATCCAGCTCCACCGCGTAACAGGCCAGGATGTCGGTGGTGGCCGGCACCCGCGCCAACTCCAGCACCTCCACCTCGACCAGCCACCCGTCTTCGTGCGGCTCCACCGCGGTCACCACCTCTGGCGGCAATCCGGTCATAGCGTCCACATAGTCCACTGCCTTGGCCGCCGCGGTACGGGCGTCGACCGCACCGCCGTCGCGCTGCTGACGCTCATCCGCCATGTCGCACGTCCTCGCCATGCTCGCGCTGAAGCCCGTCGATGACCTCTTCCTCGAGCTCAACCGCTTCCTCGGCGGTGATCTCGCCCGCTGCCAGGGCCCGTTGGATCTCGTCGAGCCGCCAGTAGACCGCTTCCTGCTCGGCCTGTTCTCCCTCGGCCTGAGCCAGGACCTGGTCGGCGAGCCACACCACCGAGCGCACCGGCAGCAGCGGCAGGCTCAACAGGCCGGTGATCAGCCCCATGTCATCCCTCCGCGCCCGTCACGAAGTGGTACGGGGCCATGGGGCCGAGCAGCCGAAGCCGGATCCGCCCGTGCCACTGTCGCGCCAGCTTCTCCGCCGCCGACTCGAACGCCTCCCGCCGCTGCAGCGCGACCAGGAACGCCACCTCGCCGATCGGGTCGACCTCCGCGGAGCGCCACAGCCGCACTCGCGCCGCCACCACCCACGGGCGCAGTGCCTTCGCGATGGCTACCGCGTCGGCGCGCCGCTTGGCGGCGACCGCGTGGGCCACCACCTCACCGAGGCGCATCCGCAGCCCAGGAGCGGGTCGTTGCTGCAGGCGCCGGTGCAGCGCGAGCGCGTCCGGTCGCTCGGCGAGTACCTCCTTGAGCACGAGGTCGGGTAGGTACCTGGCGCGGACCGTGAACTGGGCGTGGCCCTTGAGGCGTGCCAGGGTGGCGGCGAACGCGTCGTGGTGTGGCTCCAGTACCCGACGCCGGACCACGTCCGTGGAGGGAAGCACGGTGCCGTACCGCATGGGGATCACCGGGGTGGTCGTGGCCAACCGGTCCAACAGCGCGGCGTAGTTGAGGAGGTCTTGGCGGGACGGGCGGCCCGGTGTGGTCGGCACGGGCCCGACCAGCGCCGCGATCGAGCGGTGGGTGATCAACGAGACACTCCCGGCGGTCCGCGTGGCGGCCGGGACGATCCCGTAGAGTCGGCAGGCCACAGTGGACTGCTGTCCTGCCGACAAGCGCTGAGGAGCGGCGCGGGTCGCGGCGTTCACGACCGGTCCCGCTTCCGCGCCCGACGGCCTGACTCTTTCTGGTCGCCGGCGGCCTCGTCCTCTCCGTCACCGATGCCGAGGGCGTCCTTCACCGACTCCTTGGCACCGCTGACCGCACCGCTCACCTTCCGCCGAGCGCCGCTCTCCTGTAATCCGCCGACCAGGTCGGTCAACCTGGTCCGGGGCGCCGGTTCGAGCACGACCCGGTCCACCGCCTCGGCGTACCGCAGGTAGGTGTCCACGCTGGCGATGACGATTCGCGCGTCGATGGTGAGTAGCTCCAGTCCGAGCAGCGAGACCCGGACGAACGCGTCGAGAACCAGCCCTTTGTCGAGGATGATGTCGACCACCTCGGCGAGCCCACTGGATCGTGGCCGCTCCAGGTATGCGGTGCCGTCGGTGAGAACAGTGGTCATCGGGCACGCTCCGGACTGCTCCGCTCCCGGCGGGCGCGCTCTCGGGGCCTCCGCTTCTCGTCTTCCCCTCTAGCTGGTGGGCGATCCCGGTCGCTGCGGCTGCGCTCGCTACTGTCCCGCTCCGAGCGTGGGCGACGCCGTTCACCTCGGGTCTCTTCTTCGGGTTCTTCCTCCTCGGCTTCCTCGGCGGCCTCAGGCTCTTCACCTGCCTCGCTAGCCTCTGGCTCCTCACCCTCGGTGGGTTCACCCTCTTCTTGCTCGCGTAGGGCTTGCTCGTGATCCTTGGTCACCTCACTGTCGTGGATTTCACCGCGCCAACCCTCGAGCTCCTCCGGATGCAAGATGGCCTGGGTCATCACGTGCCGACGGAAGTGCTTCAGTTCCAGCCGCACCCGCCGCCCCTGGGCCCGCCAGAGGTTGCCAACGTGCTCGAAGAACCCCTGGGGGTAGTACTCCAGCACCACCAAGATCTTGGTGAGGTTCGGGCCGAGAGCGTGGAACGTGACCGCTCCGTCCACATAGCCCTTGGAGCCCTCGGACCGCCACACGATCCGCTCCTCGGGGACCTGCTCGATGATCGTCGACTTCCAGTCGCGGTGGGACCACAGGATCTGCGCTCGCCAGTTGAGCTCGGTGTCCGATTCCTGCTCGACCGTCTCGACCTTCTTCATGAAGTCGGGGAAGTCGGTGAACTGCGTCCACTGGTTGTAGGCGACGGAGATGGGTACACCCACGTCGATGTCCTCGACGATGTTGGTGACCTTGCCTTTGCCGCCCTTCTTGCCGTCGCCGCCGCCGGTGACCGCCTCTTTGACCTTGTCGACTCCGGCGCCGGCCACCTTCTTCGCGATGCCTCCCGTGCCGCCGAGGACCTTCTTGCCGAGGTTCTGCGCGAGGCCGGGCAAGTTGCTGCTCGCCGTCTTCATCGCCCGCTGTGCGAGCGCCATCGTGAAGTCTTGGAGTTCCTGCTTGAGCCGGTCGATCGGCAGGTGTTCCTGGACCTGTTCCTTGACCCGCTCCTTGACACCGCCGCCCGAGGACTCCTCCTGCTCACTCATCGCTGTCACCTCCGTGCCGGCCCGCCGGCGAGGCTGCGGCGCTCGCGGCCTTCCACACCACGGCGAGATTTCGACAACCGGGGACGAGACGACTCGGGCGACTCCTCATCGTCATCTCTTGCTGACTCGTCGTAGTCGCTCTCGAGGTCCTCGTCCTCGCCCTCCTGCTCGTCTGCCTCCCCGCTCTCATCGCGCGACTCGGTCGCGCCCTCACCGGCTGGCCGCCGCAGCGCCTCGGTCTTGTCGTGCAACCGATCCGCCAGTGCCTCGATCCCGCTACTGACTAGGCCTTGCACGGCTTGACGACCCTGGTCGGTCAGCTTCGCCAGCTCGCCGCCGCCTAGTGCCGCCGCGCCACGTTGCACAGGTCCGTTACCGCCGGTCAACAGCGCTGCCGCCAGGAGCAGAAGGCCGCCTTTCTTGCCTCGTCCGAGCAGGTACCCACCGGCGAGCCCGAGAGCGATCCGCTTCCCACACTCCATGGCGCCCCCTCGCTGATCGTCACCACCCATTCGCTACTCAGCGTAGTTGTTCAACTACGACAGTGTGAGCAAAGCGGCGGGTTTACTGCGAACGAGCGCCACGACGAACGGCAGCCGACAACCCGCGAACCCGCTCCGTGAGCGGAATCACGCTCCGTAACCGCACTTCGGGCGAACTCTGCACATCGGGCAAACTGGCAGGGCCCCAGGGCGAGTCGCTATGCTGGCGACTACGCACCGTAATTCCCCCCGGAGGCGTTTCGGCGTATGCCGCTCATTCTCACCCCATTCCGTTTTGCCAATTTCCGACTCTGGGCGGGGGCCAACCTCGTCTCTGTCACCGGAAGCTGGATGCAGATCCTGGCGGCCAACTGGTTGCTCCTGACCGCCACCGGCTCTGCCGCGCAGATGGGCTTCGGCGTGCTTCTCCACGCCCTCCCGGCCCTCATGCTCGGTCCGTGGGCCGGCGCTATCGCGGATCGCGTCGCTGCTCGTCCACTGTTGACGGTCACCCAGACCTTGCACGCACTGCTGTCGGTCATGCTCGCGGTGGTCGCCGTCAGCGACGTGGGGGCGGTGACCCCGTGGGTCTACGGAGCATCCCTGTTCGCCGGACTCATCGGCTCGGTCGAAGGTCCGGCCTTGGGCCGGTTCGGATCGACCATGGTCGACCGGGAGCACCTAGGTGCGGCTCTGGCGGTCGGCTCGGTGTCCGGCTCCGCCGGGCGGATCGTCGGCATGAGCATCGGCGGCATCCTGATCGCCAGCGCTGGCGCAGGCCCGGTCTTCCTGATCAACGCCGCGACCTTCCTCGTGGTGATCCTCGCCCTCATCCGGCTCCGGCCGCTGCCGCCGGAGATGGTCGAGGCGACACCGACGGAGGAGGAAGACTCGGCCGCGTCGGACGAGCCTGTGCCGAGCAGCGCCCTGGCGGGCCTGCGGTACCTGCTGCGGGACCCGATGGTCGCCATCACGCTCGGGCTCGCCTTGCTGCTGGGCAGCCTGGGCCGCAACTACCAGGTCACCATGGCGGCGATGAGCGCTGGCCCGCTGGAGGGCGGCGCGGACGGCTACGGAATGCTGTCGACCATCTTCGCGATCGGGGCCGTGGTCGGAGGTCTGTGCTCGGCCCGCGCCGGCAAGATGTACGGCCGGCACCTAGTGGCCGTGGGCCTGGCGATGAGCGTCCTGCAGGGCATCTCCGGCCTCGTACCGGGCATGTGGTCCTTCGCCGCCCTCCTGTTGCCGATCGCCGCAGCCGCCGTCGTGGTCGACACTGTGGTCGCTACCCGGTTGCAGTTGGACAAGCCGCTGGCGATCCGGGGTCGGGTGCTGGCCGCGGTCGGCACGACCGGCGCCATCGCCGGAGCGGTCGGCGCGCCGATGCTCGGCTGGCTCTCCGACGGGCTGGGGCCACGGGCTGCCCTGGTCGCCGCTGGCCTGGTCACGACGCTCGGCTGCGTCGCCGCTGGCTTCGGCTACGGCAGCGTGGCACGGCGCAACGCCGCGAAGGCACAGCAGCCGGCCCGGTTGACACACCCACGGCCGCTGGGCACCCTGCCGGTGCCGACGCCAGCAGCCAACGCCACCGTGCCGCAGCAGGCTCGCCGGGCAGCGCCGGAGGCCATCACTCCGGTCGGCCGTCTGCCGCTACCGGAACCGCGTGGCGAGGCTCCGGCTCCGCGCCGGGAACCACTGCCCGTGCTCCAACCGGCGTAGTCGCTAGGATCGGCGCTCGTGCGTGTACTTCTCCTCGGCAGTGGCGGGCGCGAGCACGCGCTCGCGCTCGCTCTCGCCGCCGACCCTGCTGTCGACCAGTTGATCGCCGCCCCAGGTAATCCGGGCATCGCCGCGGTAGCACAGCTGCGACCAGTGGCGATCACCGACCCGGCCGCGGTCACCGCTCTCGCGACAGAGCTGAACGTCGACTTGGTCGTCGTAGGCCCAGAGGCACCGCTCGTCGCCGGCGTCGCCGACGCGGTACGAGCCAAGGGCATCGTCTGCTTCGGACCGTCCGCGGACGCCGCCCGCCTGGAGGGCTCCAAGGCATTTGCCAAGGAGGTGATGGTGGCTGCGGGGGTGCCGACCGCCCGGTCCCGGGTCTGCTGCGATGTGACGGCTGCCGAGGCAGCGCTCACCGAGTTCGGTCCGCCGTACGTGGTCAAGGCCGA
>CAYTMR010000158.1:0-7914 GCA_964438855.1 uncultured Micromonosporaceae bacterium | reverse complement strand
CCGGTGATCCTGGTGCGCGCCGAGCCAGCGTGGCCGCACGACCCGATCCTGACCACCCCCGACGGGCGGCTGCTACGGGTGGTGCCGTGCGTGTCCGCCCTGGCCGTGTGGGAGCAGCTGGCACAACCGCGCGACACCGCCCTGGTGGTGTTGACCGACCTCACCGAGCGGCAGCTCGGCATCGGGATTCTCAGCGGGGCGTTCCGGCAGCGGGTCATCACCGTCGAACCGTGGGACCTGGTCACCGACGTCTTCGGCGCGCAACGCCTCGACCCGCGTCTGCAGGCCGAGGCGTGGGCCGGCGAAGCGCTGTTGGACGCCATGCCGCCGGAGGGCTGGCCGCGTCTGGCCGGCACCGTCCTCAACCGCGACCACGCCCTGCGCCACCTGGCCGCCGCCCGCCTCGGGCTGGACCGGCTCGGCTTGGCTCCCGACGACCTCGACGCGAGGGTGCTGCTGCGGTGGAGCGCCCTCCCAGGCGCCGGCGAGTCGATCGACCGGCTGCCCGAGTCCGAGCGCACAGGGCTGCTGGCCTGGCTCGCCGACACCTACGGCCGCCCCGCCCAGGCCCTGCGGAAACTGCTGGCCGGCGGGCATCTGGCCGACGCCCTGCCACTCGGGCTGGTCTGCGAGGCGGTCTGGCGAACCGCGGACACCGAGGCGCTGAAAGCCCAGGGCCGGATCGAGCAGTACCTCGGCGGCGCCCAGCTCGACGCCGCGACGATCGATGCGTACGCCGAGGCCGCCAGGCACGTGGTCACCGAGCTGCTGGGCACCGAACCCGCCAGCGACGACCACCGTACCGGGAAGCAGACGCTCGACCGGGCGGAGGACCTGCTGGTCCAGTTCGGAGCGACTTCGGCGGGCCGGCACAGCCGGCTGCTGCGTACCGGCTTCAACCACCGCGCTGAGGAGGTCGCGAAGGCGTTGCAGGCGGCCCTGGCCGAGCCGACCCCGAAGCGCGTGAACGCCGTGGCCGCGGCGATCGCCAGCCTCGACGACCACCACCTCGCGGGCGCCCAGCCGCACCGCGTCGAGCGGGCCCGCATGGCGGCGCGTCTCGTCGGCTGGCTCGCCACGCCCGCCGACAGACCGCAGAGCGTGGCTGACGCGGTCGACCGCCAGGTGCGCGAATGGGGATGGGTGGACCTCGCGCTCGCCCACGCGTGGGTCGGCGACGACGACCACCCCGGGCTGCAACGGGCACTGAGCGCCGTCCACGAGCGCGCCGCCGAACGGCGGCGGCAGCTCGACCGGGCCTTCGCCGAGCAGCTCGCGGCCTGGGTCGCGGCCGACGCCCCGCCCGGGACGCTGCTGACTATCGAGCGGGTGCTCGACCAGGTCGTCGCCCCGCTGGCACGCCACAACGGCCCGCCGGTGTTGCTGGTCGTGCTCGACGGCATGAGCGCGGCCGCCGCGGTGGACCTGGCCGAGGACCTGACCCGCCGGCACTGGATCGAGTACGACCCCCTCGCGGGCGGTGATCCCGCCCGGCGGCGGGCGGCGCTGGCCGCCATCCCCAGCGTCACCAACGTCTCGCGGACCTCGCTGCTCGCCGGCGAGCTGCGCGCCGGTGACGGACAGAAAGAACAGACGGCCTTCGAGACGCACCCGCGCTGGCGTAACCGGCCAGCCCGACTCTTCCGCAAGAGCGCGATCGCCGGCGGTGCCGGCCAGGTGCTCGACGAGAAACTTGAGGCGGCCCTGGCCGACCCCGGCACGGTCGTCGCGGTGGTCATCAACACCATCGACGACGCCCTCGACCATGGCCGGGAAAGCTCCGACCCGGGGTGGCGGGTCGACCAGGTGGGTCCCCTGCGCACCCTGCTCGACCAGGCCAGCTACCACGGGCGGGCAGTCATCGTCACCAGCGACCACGGGCACGTGGTCGACCGGGGCAGCGTCTCACGAGCGGTCGATCATCCAGAGTCGGCCCGGCACCGCACCTGTGCCACACCGCCGAGCGAGGGTGAGGTGGAGCTGGCCGGACCGCGGGTGGTCGCCGGCCGGCAGCGGGTCGTCGCGCTGTGGGACCCCGCGGTGCGCTACCTCCCCCGCCGTGCCGGCTACCACGGCGGAGCCTCGCTCGCCGAGATGACAGTACCGGTCATGGCGTTCCTGCCTTGGAAGGCGGAGCCGCCGCGGGGCTGGGCACGGGTGGCGACCCCGTACCCCTCCTGGTGGTCGGTGGAGCCCGTGCCGGCGGGTCCGCAGGCGTCCCCGGGTGACGCGGCGGCCAAAGCCCCCGCACTGCCCCGGCAACGGCCTGCCCGCCGTCCAGCCCCGGAACCGGCCACAGAGGCCCTGTTCGAGGTGGCGCCGCCGCTTACACCGTCGTTGGTCGAGGCGGTGCTCGAATCGGAGATGTTCACCGCCCAGCACGCCAACACCCCGCGTAAGGTGGCGCTGGCCAAGATTCGGGGAGCGCTGGCAGCGCTGGTCGAGGCCAATGGTCGCCTACCGATCGTGGCGGTCGCCGAGCGGGCCGGTGAGCACCCCAGCCGCGCACATGGCTTCATCACCACCCTGCAACTCATCTTCAATGTGGACAACTATCCGGTGCTGTCGGTCATCGACGACGGCCGGGCCGTACGCCTCGACATCGAGCTGCTGCGAGAGCAGTTCGGCGTGCGGGGGGCCGTCCAGTGAGCACCGCCCGGGTCAGCGCCGCCCGACGCCGGCAGGTGCTCGACGCGCTGCGCCGGGGCGCGGTCCCCGACGCCGGCCTGGACCTGCTCGCCGTCGGCCTGGACCGGTTCGCCCCGGCGATCGGTGAGGAGATCGAGGCGGTCTCGACCGGCGGGGCGGTGTTCAAAGCGGTCCGTGGCGAGTACGGCTCGGGCAAGACGTTCTTCGCCCGGTGGCTCGCCGAGCGCGCCAAGCAGGCCAACCTCGCCACCGCCGAGGTGCAGATCTCCGAGAACGAGACGCCGCTGCACCGGTTGGAGACCGTCTACCGACGCCTCACCGAGCGACTGGCCACCGCCACCTTCCCGCCCAGCGCGCTGCGGGCGGTGGTGGATGCCTGGTTCTACGCGCTGGAGGACGACGCGATCGCCGCCGACAGGCTCGATCCCGGTGACCGGGCGGCGGTCGACCAGGCGGTGGACACGCTGCTGGCCCAGCGGCTGGCGGAGGTCAGCCGGACCGCGCCGACCTTCGCCGCCGCGCTGCGCGGCTACCGGGCCGCGCTCGGCGCCGGCGACACCGCCGGCGCCGACGCCGTGCTGGCCTGGCTCGGCGGCCAGCCGCACGTCTCGGCCGCCGCCCGCCGGCATGCTGGCATCCGCGGCGATCTTGACCACTTCGGCGCTCTCGGCTTCCTGCAAGGGCTGCTGGCGGTGCTGCGCGACTGCGGCTACCGAGGGCTGCTGGTGGTGCTGGACGAGGTGGAGACCCTGCAACGGGTCCGCTCTGACACCCGCGACCGGGCGCTCAACGCGCTGCGCCAACTGGTCGACGAGGTCCACTCTGGAAGGTTTCCTGGGCTCTACCTGGTGATCACCGGTACGCCCGCGTTCTACGACGGGCCGCAGGGCGTGCAGCGCCTGGCACCGCTCGCCCAGCGGCTGGCCACCGACTTTCCCGCCGAGCCCCGCTTCGACAACCCACGCGCCGTGCAGCTCCGGCTGCCCGGGTTCACCGTCGAGGCGCTCATCGAACTTGGCGCCAAGGTGCGTGACCTGTTCGCCGACGGCTCCCCCGCAGCCGGCCGGCTGCGGTCTTTGGTCGACGACGCGTACCTGGCCGATCTGGCGCGGGCGGTGGCTGGACAGTTGGGCGGCAAGGTCGGCGCGGCACCCCGGCTGTTTCTGAAGAAGCTCGTCGCCGGGGTGTTGGACCCAGTGGAGCTGCACCCGGACTTCGACCCGCGGCGGCACTTCGCGCTGACCGTGACGCCGGCCGAGATGACCGAGGTCGAGCGCAACGCCGCCAGCGCCGACGACATCCCGCTGGAGCTCCCGTGACCGCGTCGGTGCCCGCCGACGTGAGCGCGGCCGAGCGGCTGCACCCGGTGCTGCTCCACCACATCGTCAACACCCTCGGCTGGCCCCGGCTACGCCAACTGCAGGAGGCGGCGGTCGCGCCACTGCTGGCCGGGCAGGACGCGCTGCTTCTCGCCCCCACCGCTGGCGGCAAGACCGAGGCCGCCGTGTTTCCGCTGTTGTCCAGAATGGCCGCGGAGGACTGGCGCGGCACGTCACTGCTCTACCTGTGCCCACTCAAGGCGCTGCTCAACAACCTCCTCCCCCGGCTTGAGCGCTACGGCGAATGGCTCGGCCGCCGTACCGCGCTCTGGCACGGCGATGTCACCGCGCCCCGCCGCCGGAAGATTCTCACCGAGCGCCCCGACCTGCTGCTCACCACGCCCGAGTCACTGGAAGCGATGCTGGTGAGCGCCAACGTGGACCACGCGGTCTTCTTCAGCGGCGTGCGGGCGGTGGTCGTGGACGAGGTGCACGCGTTCGCCGGGGACGACCGCGGCTGGCACCTGCTGGCCGTGCTGGAGCGGCTCACGCATCTGGTGGGTCAGCCGCTGCAACGGGTCGGCCTGTCCGCCACCGTCGGCAACACCGAAGAGCTGCTGCGCTGGTTGCAGGGGTCGAGCGCCGGCCGCCGCCCGGCCCGGGTGGTGGCGCCTCACCTGTCGACCTCCTCGCCGAGCGGCGGGGATGCCGCTGGGCCAGGGGCGCAGGCGACGGCGCGGGTCGAGCTGGACTACGTCGGCTCCCTGGAGAACGCCGCGACGGTCATCGCGTCCTTACACCAGGGTGAGAAGCGGCTGGTCTTCTGCGAGTCGCGCCGGCAGGTGGAGGAGCTGGGCGCGCTGCTGCGGGGCAAGGGCGTCACCACCTTTTTGTCGCACGCCTCGCTGTCCCTGGACGACCGGCGCCGCTCCGAGGCCGCCTTCGCCGAGGCGCGCAACTGCGTCATCGTCTCCACCAGCACCCTGGAGCTCGGCATCGACGTGGGTGACCTGGACCGGGTCATCCAGATCGACTCCCCCGGCACGGTGGCGGCGTTTCTGCAACGCATCGGCCGCGCCGGCCGGCGTACCGGCGGCAGCCGCTACTGCCTCTTCCTCACCCTCAACCACCGGACCTTGCTGCAGGCGGCGGGCCTGCTACATCTGTGGGGGCAAGGCTGGGTAGAGCCGGTCGTCCCACCGCCGGAGCCACGGCACATCGTCGCCCAGCAAGTCTTGGCGCTGTGCCTGCAGCAGCACCGCGTCGGCGACCAGGTGTGGGCTCAGTGGTGGAACGGCCTCGCCCCGTTCACCCGGGAAGCCTCGGATGCGATTCTTCGGCACCTACTCGACCAGGGCTACCTGGAACGCGACGGTGGGATGCTGTTCATCGGGCCGGAGGCGGAGCTGCGCTTCGGGCGACGGCACTTCATGGGCATGACCAGTGTCTTCACCGCCACGCCGCAGTTCACCGTGCTGGCCGGGCGCACCGAGTTGGGTCGGGTCGACACGTCACTGCTCACCGAGGAGCGCAAGGGTCCCCGCCGGCTGCTGCTCGGCGGGCGGAGCTGGCAAGTCACCTACGTGGACTGGAATCGTCGGCGCTGCTTCGTCGAACCAGTCGAGAGCGGCGGAAAGGCGCGCTGGATCAGCCAGGGAGTCGAAGGGCTCTCCTACCCGGTCAGCCGGTCGATGCGGGCGGTGTTGCTAGGTGCCGACCCGCCCGTCACCCTGACCCGGCGGGCGGATGAACACCTTTCCGAGACCCGCGAAGAGCTGGCCGCCACCGCGTACCCGGACGGCACCGTCATCACCCGCACCGGCAAGGACGAGGTCCGTTGGTGGACCTGGGCCGGCTACCGCACCAACGCCACGCTGGCCAGCACTCTCAGCAGCATCGCCGACCCGCTGCAGGAGTACGACGACCGGTTCGTCAGACTGCGGGCGGACCTCACCCACGACCAGTGGCGGGCCGAGACCACCGACGCTGCCCAGCGACTGTGCCTGCCAGAGGTGAGCGACAAAGCCCTGGCGGGGCTGAAGTTCAGCGTCGCCTTGCCGCAGCGGCTGGCCCAGGCGACCCTGGCCGCCCGGCTCGCCGACCTGCCCCACGCCGCCGCGGTGCTGAACGAACCGGTACGCCACGTGCATCTTTGACCAGCTCCCCCGGTCGGCGCTAGACGGCCGCCGGCGCCTCGGAACGAAGTCGATCATGCGTGTCGACTGGGCGGTGCCTCCCAGTAGCGTCTGCCGCGCTCAAGCCGCGCCGCCGTTGACGAATATCGTCTGGCCGTTGACCCAGCGGCCGGGCCCGGCGAGGAACGCCACCGCCTCGGCGATGTCCTCCGGCGTACCCAAGCGTTGAAACGGATTGCGGTCGGCGATCTGGTCGATCAACTCCTGGGACTTACCCTCTAAGAACAGCGGCGTAGCGGTGGGACCAGGGGCGACAGTGTTGACCGTGATGTCGCGACCGCGTAGCTCACGGGCGAGGATCAAGGTGATCGCCTCTACCGCGGCCTTGGATGCCGCGTAGGCACCGTAGGTGGGCGTCTGAAGCCTGGTGATCGAAGTGGAGAAGTTGATGATCGCCCCGCCGGGGCGCAGGCGCTGGGCCGCGAGCTTGGCGACGGCGAAGGTGCCGCGCACGTTGACCCGGAACACCCGGTCAAGCTCGTCCAAGTCGAGCTGCGCGATCGGAGCCAGCGGCATGATGCCCGCGGTGTGCACGAGTACGTCGACCCCACCGAACTCGCGTTCGGCCTGGTCGAACAAGGCGATCGCGGCTGCCTCGTCGGCGATGTCACCGCTGAGGGCGATGGCGCGACTCCCGGCATCGGTGATGGCCTGCACCGTCTCCTCGGCACGGTCCCGGTTGCGGTTGTAGTGCACGACCACCGCTACGTCGTCGGTAGCAAGGCGTAGAGCGCTGGCGCGGCCGATGCCGCCAGACCCGCCGGTGACGATCGCGACCCGGTTGACGCTGGCGCTGGACAAAGTGAGCCTCCGTTAGGCGGGAACTCCGGACATCATATGGCGAAAAGTACATTACACCCCCGACGCCGTCGCCTGCTGTCGTAAGACCGCCTTTGCACTGAACACCACTACGTAGTCAGGAGCAGCCATGAGAGCTATGACGTCACACATGGCCGACCGGACATCCGCGAGCTGGTAGACAGCGACAACATGGCGGAAACCGGCCCTAAGGTGGGCGCGGTAAGCGTAGTTTCCATGCAGTTGTCACGCCTGGTCACACATTGGACTAAGCCAGCTTCCGGCGCCTCGGACCATCCACCAGACACATCGAAACGTTCGTCGAAATGGATGATTGACCCAGCGGACGGCAGGCCGGCACGCTTAGAGCCGTCCACATCCCTCGATCAACTTGGAAGGAGGGGTGGTAGTGGTCAATCAGATCCGCCGCCGCCTTGCCGGGCTCCTCGTAGCTATCCTCTCCGCCGGGATCGCTGCCTCGCTGGTCGCCGCGCCAGCCCACGCCGCGTACAGTGCTCCGCAGAACGTCGACATCCAGCTGCGTAGCTACAACGCGTACCACCAGGAGTACCTGGTCGGCCGGGTGGTCGGCACGGTCCAATTTGATGACTCGAACTCACTCTATCGGGTCTCGCTTGTCGTGTGCCGTCAGTCGAGCTACACAGCGCCGAATTTGACGCTCCTCGTCAACGGGTCCCACCACAAGATGTTCACCCCCTACGATGGTGTGCGCCGCCCTGAGATCTGCGGCAACAACTACCCCACCTCCGGCGCCGTCGACCTCGAGATTCCGTACGCAGGGACGATCTACAACCTCACCGTGCGGCTGCAAGGCGTCCACTTCGATTTCAACACGGCCCACTACATCGTCCGGGAACGGACATACGACAACCCGTTCAACTAGGCCGTGTTTCATAAGTGGGCCTGGGTGATCAAGTTCATGGTGTGTCGCT
>CAYTMR010000157.1:0-8039 GCA_964438855.1 uncultured Micromonosporaceae bacterium | reverse complement strand
TGCTGCGGCTCACGGTAGAGTGCTTCACTCGCAGAGACCTTCTGCTCAAGGCGAGCAAGGCCAAGCTGGCTCCTGGGCAGATGCCGGACCTCTTGCGTCGTGCCCGGCAGGCCGGTCTTGGCACATCGTTCACGTATATCGTCGGTCTTGATCCGCTAGCCGAGATGCGAGCCGGAATCGCCCAACTCGCCGAGCACATAACCGAGTTCCCGAATTTTCAGGTGTACCAGGCGCATAATGCGATCATGGCGGGCGCTCGGGCGCCTCATGCCGAGGATCTTGAGTTTTACCTGCGAGCTCGCATTGAAATAGAGGATCTTCTAGGCGATACCGGGCTACGTCCGAAATCCTGGGAATGCTACCGGCCTCTCTGGTACTATACCTTTGCGAACGAGAACCTGGTACCGGCATGAGTCTTGATATAGCGACCCAGGCCGACGCGTTGTGGCGCGCAATGACGTATGTGTGTGTCGCGCAGATTCATTTGCGCGCAAACCCTTTGGCGCTATCCACAATTGATGAGTCGGTAGTGAAGCCACAACCAAGGGGCCACTGGGGAACGGTACCAGGCAGCGCATGGGTGCTCGCTCACGTCGGCCTTCTCGCTGGCTGTGCCCCTGCGCCGAGGATCATTCCAGTGATTGGTGCCGGCCACGCTGGAGTGGTCCAGCGCTCACTGGCTTGGCTTACCGGCGACTTGGCCAAGATTGAGCCAAGCTTCAGCCGCGATGCCAGCGGGCTGACGGCGCTGGTTTCGTCTTTCCCGGACGTGGGAAATCTTGGCTCGGAGGTTCACCCACTGCTCCCTGCCGGAATCTATCAAGGTGGCTGGATTGGGGGTGCTCTTGCGTTTGCCCAAGGGCTCGCTTTGGACGGTCGGCGCCAGTTAAGCGTTCCGATCCTCGGCGACGGAGAGTGCGAAACGCCGGCAACAGCAGCGGCATGGCTTGCCCAGAGGGCGTTACCGAAGGCAGCAGTGCTGCCGATCGTTCACCTCAACGGCCACCGGATGGGCGGGCCGTCACTGCTCGGTTCGATGGACGACGAGCAGCTTCACCGCTACTTCGTCGGACTCGGCTGGAATCCGATCCTCGTAAGTATCACGGCGGGCGACAAGAAGGATCATGAAATCTTCCACCAGGCACTTGTGGACGGGGTGGGTTCGGCAGCGCGGGGTGAGCCCACCGTCATCGTGATGCGCTGTATCAAGGGATGGTCGGGACCAGTCTGGGCACACAAGACGCCGCTGACCAACCTCGCTACTGACCTCCATCAGCGACAACAACTTTGGCAGTGGCTCTGCTCCTATCGGCCTCTTGAGCTATTCGACAAGAACGCCGAGCCCGTTGGCGCCCTTGCCACTGCTTTGGAACAGATTTGCTACAACGAGCCTACCCCGCTTCGAGGGCCGGCTCCCGTCACGCCCGCTCCGCGCGGGCGCGGCTTCGGGCCCGAGATTGGAGAAGTACTGCGTGTCCATGCCGCAGTCGGCGACTTCAGGGTCTTCAGCCCCGATGAGCTGCGGTCGAACCGCCTCGGCAACCTAGCCGCGGAACCATGGGTACATGAAGTCCTAGCTGAGGAGGTACTTCTTGGGTGGCTCGCTGGCTGGACAGCGACCGGTGGGCGCGGAGTGCTCATATCGTACGAAGCATTCGGCTCCCTGTTTCTGGCTGGCCTGGTCTGTCATTTGAAACAGAGGCGCCTCAGCAACGAGTTGCCAAGCATTAATTTGCTGCTCACCTCGTACGGCTGGCACAATGTATACACACACGGCGATTCCTCGTTGGTCAGTGCGTTACTTGGCCTAGCCGATCCCGCGGTCCGTGTATTTACCCCGGCTGATACCCACAGAGCCGCCCTCGTCCTGGACGTTGCGCTTCGCTCCGCAGGGCAGGTCAACATCATCGTGGCTGGCAAGCATCCTACGCCGGAACAGCCGTTGGAAACGGTTGACTGTGAACTGCGAGAAGGCCTAGCGGTGTGGGAGTGTCTCAGTGACCCTGGTGAGCCGGACCTAACGATCGTCTGTGCGGGCGACCTCGCCGCCGTGCCGGTTGCCGACGCAGTGACGGCCATCCGGAGGAGTCACCGCTGCCGTATCCGGGTTGTCGGCGTTCTCGACCTAACCGCTCTTACACGAAAGGACCTCCACCGCTATTTGGGCGTCGATGCTCGCGTCCTGGTGACTACGGTTGTGCACCCTGCGGCTATTTGGGGCCTTCTCAGAGGGCGAGTGCGCCGAGCCGAGGTCGTCGGATGGCGGGAGCCACCGCATCCCCTGCCGCAGGAGAGGTTGGTTCGCTACGCGGCCATCGACGTTGCCGGCCTCGAGGCAGCCGCCGCGAGGCTGCTCGCTGACCGGGGATGCTGATGGTCGCCACTATCGACTCAATCGCGGTATTCCGCGACGCATGCGCGTCCGGTGACGACGACTGCTTCGTCGTCGCCCGCAGTGGACGGGAGACCGGCTGGTACGGCCCCGTAAGCGCCCCCGTGGCCTCCTTTGTGCGCGATCAGATCGCCGAAGTGGTTGTCGGTCACTCGGTCGAAGACCACCGCGAGCTGTATCACAAGATGCGCGCGGTGACAAGAATCTTCCCCAGTGCCACGGCTCCGTGGGCCCTTGGTTCGGTCGATTGTGCTGTGTGGGACCTCCACGCCCGCATCAACCAGGCTCCCGTCGCGGCGCTTCTGTCCGCGGCGCCTGCACCTCGAGTTCGGCTCTACGCATCGTGGTTGCGCCTTGATCATTGCGATCCGAAGTCGTTGCCGGTGATCGCCGACATCGGGCGGGCCGGCTGGTCGTTCACGAAGTGGGGACTGCGCCGCAAGGCGGACGAGCCATCCGTCAAAGAGGCGAAGCGTCTCGCGAGGGCAGTTCACGTTGTTGCCGCGGCGTTGGGCACTGCCGCAGCCTTCGATGCGGTTTTCACTTGGGACGAGGCGTTCATGGCCGAATTTGCGAGCAGGGTACAAACCTCTGCTCTGCTATGGCTGGAGGATCCGCTGCCTTGCCCGGTCATCTCTATATACGAGATGATGGGTCAAACAGTTCCTTTGGCGACCGGTGAACGCCTGATGGATTATGACGACGGTATGCCATTGTTGAGTGCAAAGCTTACAGCGTTGACGATCGATGTTGTCGGTTGCGGCGGCCTGACGCGTGCCAACGACCTCGTGAAGGCGGCGAGCGAACGTGGGGTGAAGGTCTACCCGCACGGTCGATCCTTTGTCCCCGCCGTGCACTTGGCCGCTGCTAACCCCGACGCTGTGCCCGCCGTCGAGTACCGGCTCCAATGGGAACCCAGGCGCCAGTACCGATACGCCGCTCCCTTGCGGCCAAATCGAGGAGTAGTCACTGTACCGGAGACGCCTGGTCTCGGTGCTAGACCAAGGAGCCAGTGATGCCCGATACCGTAGATGCGCTACCTGTCACGGGTACCGCCGCAACCGACGCTGGCGGCACCATGCTTGTTCTCTCCCAACGGCTCGACGGATATGATACTTTTCTTACGGGTCGGCTCGTTCTTACCGGAGCCGAGCCGATGATCGTCCGGATTTTGACGCTGGACGATATTACCGTCCTTCGTATCCTAGATGAGGACCCTATCCCGATCGAAGGCGTGTGGACTGATGTGCTCCATCTGCCACATGGCTGGCGGAGTCCGTCACTACCCGCAGACCTTGCTGCCGCTGCCTCGGATGCACAACGCGACATCCGATCTCTTGACGGAACCGAACTTCGCTACGCACTGGCCTTTCTGAACGAAGCGGGCACCCCCAGTATCCGACAAGCGCGCATCAATCTCATCGTCCAAGCGTTGCCGCCCTCGACCACTGTTTGACCACGACTGCATGAGTACCTTGTTAGTGAGCCTGGATGTCGGCGGGACCCTTGGTTACGTCGATGGTGTAGGCCTCATCGATACTCTCGCCGCCGCGTCACCGCTCGGCCTCGTTGAGGGGCGCCGTATTGCGCGGGAGGCCCTACACACTGAGCCCGTCATTACCCCAGCCATCATTGCGAGTGTGTGCGATGCACTTCTGATTGTGACTACAGACTTTCCTATCTCAGTTTCACCGAGACCGCTTCACCTTTTCCCTGGAGTCCGCCGGGCCCTGCGGGCAATGAGCCGCCATGCCACCCTCGTCACGTTGTCCAACGTCACCTGCCTAGAGGCTGGCACGGAGCATCTGAGCACACTTCTCCGTCCTTGGGTAGTTGATCACTTTCCATCCTGCCGGATCGGCTACGCGAAACCCGACCCTGCGGCCTTCCATTATGTGGCGGCGGCGTGCCAGACGCCACCAAGCGATATGGTGCATATCGGAGATGACTGGACCTGCGATGTCGTGGGTGCGCGAGCAGCAGGGGTCACCGCGATCTGGATCTCGGGTGGCCGAGCAGTACCCGAGCCCGGGCGCATGGATGATCCCGGTCTGGTCGTAGCAAGGGATCTCGTCGATGCCAGTCGCCGGTTAGCTGACATTGCCCGACGGAGGAAAAGTTGAGAGTATTCAGTGGCGCGGTTAGCTACTACCGCCAGTACCGTCCCGGCATCCCCGGAGAGGTAGCGGACATACTCGACGCCGCTGTCGAGCATGGGTCGCCCCGTTGTTTGTTGGACATCGGGACCGGAACTGGTCTCGTGGTTGAGGCCCTTCTCGATCGGTTCGATGACATCATCGCGATCGATAACGACGCCGACATGCTTGACGCAGCGGAGAAGGCCCTTCGGCCAAAGGTTCCGAACGGCACACGCCTTGACCTTCAACTCATCGCGGCTGAGGAGTTCACCCCTCCCGCAGGCTGGCGGGCGACCCTGGTGACCATCTGCCGGGCCTTCCATTGGCTCGACCAATCCACGGTTCTCGCCAGGCTCGATGGCCAGGTTGCACCGAACGGTGCGGTCGCCATTTTCGGGGACAACAGTTTCTGGGCCGCGAGCAGTGACTGGAAGGCCGCTGTGCGTGCCGTTATTCAGGAGTTTCTAGGTGAAGAGCGACGAGCCGGCACGAAAACCTTCCAACACCACAATCGACCGTACAGCGAGATCATGCGTGAATCGCCGTTCAGCCAGGTAGAGGAGTTCACGGTCCCGGTCACCCGCACGTGGACGGCGGACTCTATCCTCGGCTACCTGTACTCAACCTCGTTCGCCGCGCCGCAGCTCTTCGGCGAACGCTTGGACGAGTTCGATAATCGCGTGCGCGAGACGCTTAAGCAATTCAGTGACACAGAATTTTTTGTCGAGGATAATGAGTTTCTTATCCGCATCGGGCGTCGGAGCAAGCCATGAACCGCGATTATGGACGGTTAACGGCTCTCGACGTGGCGGATTTTCTTGGAGAGGACTCTATCCTCTGTTTACCCATCGGCTCCTACGAGCAGCACGGCCCACACCTTCCGCTCCAGACCGACACGATAATCGCGGAACGCTTTACTCAAAGACTGGTTGATACTTATGGCGACCAGTATGACCTGTGGACCTTGCCGTCAATCCCGTACGGCCTTTCGCTCGAGCACGCCTGGGCGCCGGGCACCATCTCGCTCCGGCTTGAGTTGTTAGCGTCCCTGCTCGACACGATCGTTGGCGAGCACGTCCGTGCCACGCGAGCGAAGCGCATGATTATCGTCAATGGACACGGCGGCAATCGAGGCGCACTCGAGGCCGCCCTCTACGAGATTAGAGAGAATCACGGGCTGCGTAACGCGGTTGTACTTCATCCGAGCTCACTGTCGACTGTCCGAATCGGGTCAGAACTCCCGGAGGTGCACGCGGGTACCCGCGAGACCAGCGTTATGCTCGCCCTCGCCCCGAACGACGTCCACTTGGATCGTCTGCCCGAGAGCTACGAGGCTGCCAGCGGCCAGTGGGACGAAATCAAGCGCCTCGTCCTCGATCGTGGAACCACTTGGCCGTGGTCGACGGATGATCCTCGCATCGCCACCAGTGGCATTGTCGGAGGTGACGCGAGATTGGCCTCCGCACAATTAGGAGAATCTATCGTCACGAGCGCAATCGACGCTTGTGAGACGGTGCTGAAGTACCTTTAGCGGAGAAGGGAACCTTCATGTCACTTTCGGACGAGGACCTGAACACCTTCCGGGTCAGTGGGGTCATAATTAAGCGGGGCTTCGTGCCTCAGGATCTGGTCCAACGCGCTACGACGCTCGTGAACGACTGGTACCGCAACGACATGGACCGCAGATTACTTGTAAGCTATACACAGCGGACCTTTGCCCCTGACCTAGGCGGGCATCCCGACCTTCTCGCCCTGTTCAACAAATCTGGTGTGGCCGATCTGGTCAGAGACCTGCTCGGAGACTTTCTCCCGGTCAAAACGACGCAAATTCAGATACGGTTGCCCGAGGCCGAGAGCGGCGGTTCTCAACCCGAGAAGGGCATGCATGTGGATGGCGTCTCCTGTCCTCATCTCGATCCTACGGAGCTGCGAACCTTCTCACTCTTGGTTGGTGTAGTCCTATCCGACATAAGCGACCCAGCCGGCGGAGCGTTGCGCTATGTTCCCGGTGGTCACTTGACCATGGCGGAGTGGTTTCGCACCGAGTGGTCGCTCGGTATCACCGACCAAGTACCGCCACAGGTCGATGCCATGACTGGCACCCCTCTGCTTGGCAAGCCCGGCGATGTGCTGCTCATGCACCATCTCGTTCCGCACGCGGTCGGCCGGAACTTCGCCACCACCCCAAGGATCATGGCCTACTTCAGAGTCAGCCATCCCGACCACGCCAACCGACGGCTCGACGCGCTGCGCGACCCGTGGCTCGACTACCCAGCACTTAGCACGCGATTCGGCAGACCGGTACAGTGAGTCATCCCTTCGCCGACGCCAAGACGGTAGCGCTGGGCCTGATCCGGCCCATCGTCGAGGGCCGCACGGTGATCCTTACCGGTTCTGCGGCCAGAAGCGCCCTTATGGCGAGCTTTATCGCCGAAGCTGGCGCACTCCCGACCCGTGTGGACCTGCGTGTCTCCTTGCCCGAAGCTCGAAGTCGGTTCGCCGCCTACGACCGGCTTATCGAACACCCTACACAGGAAATTAGACAGCTCGTTGATAGCCTGGACCCGGCGGGCACGGCACTCGTTTATGCTGGTTCGTTCACCAGCGCCCGTCAATTCTGTGGCAGACAGATCATCGGAAACCGTTCCATCAAATCTATGGAGGCCGAGCGCAAGGACGTACAGCGTGAACTCCTCGCCCTGCCCGGCGCCATCGTCAGCTTGGTCGACGGTCTTGGCCTGCATTGCGGAGCGCCAACTGTGGTGCAGGGGGTACCCGATCGTGGTGTCGCGATGGCCACCAGCCACACGTATCTCATACCGGACAGCGCGAGCCGTGGCGCCATCGATGAGCTTGTCACAAAGCTGTCTCAAGACTGCAGTCGCGTCGTCGTAAGTCCTTTCAATGCCGGTCTTCCGTGCACTTTCTACGGTATCGTCACCGAGACGACCGTCATCGACTTCGGCCCGGTCGAAGCTCTAGTGTCGTGGGACCCGCAAGACTGGCGTATCCATGCCCCCGGCATCCTTCGCCCGGCCATGCTCGACCGGTCGATGGCAGAGTCCGCCCGATACGTTGTGCACAATGTGGTGCGCCTGCTCCGTGACCGAGTCGGATACGTCGGCGCGTTTGGCGTAGACGGCACGGTTACCTTAGCGGGATACATCATTCATGAGGTCAATCCGAGAGTTTGTGCCGGATTCGCCCTCCTCGATCAGCTTTGCCCGGCGATCGCCCCCTTCGCAGCTTTTGATCTGGTCCTGCGCGAAGTGCCCGACGCTTCCGGACCACTGAAAGACAGCCTTGAGAGGGCGGCCGCCATGATTGCCAGTAACACAGCTTTCTTGTGCCGACTGTGGGAGAACCCTGCGTACCCGCCTCCAACCATCGGGAGCGATGTTGACACGTGGATGCGCCAAGTACGGGCCGCGGCAGCTGGCAATCACGTTCCCCTTACGCATGCGAACCCGTACCTGCCCACCACGCGGGCAAGGAGTGGTTCACCACCC
>CAYTMR010000156.1:0-8047 GCA_964438855.1 uncultured Micromonosporaceae bacterium | reverse complement strand
CCTGTTCGTCGGCACCAAGAAGCAGGCTCAGGAAGCGGTGGCCGAGCAGGCGTCGCGGGTCGGAATGCCCTATGTGAACCACCGGTGGCTCGGCGGCATGCTCACCAACTTCCAGACGGTGCACAAGCGGCTCGTCCGGATGAAGGAGCTGGAGACGCTCGACCTCTCCGGCACTGCCGAGGGTTACACCAAGAAGGAGACGCTCCAGCTCGCGCGGGAGAAGGCCAAGCTGACGCGCACCCTCGGCGGGCTCCGGGACATGCAGAAGCTTCCCTCGGCGATCTGGGTGGTGGACACCAAGAAGGAGCACATCGCCGTTGACGAGGCCCGCAAGCTGGGGATTCCGGTGATCGCGATCCTCGACACCAACTGCGACCCCGATGAGGTCGACTACCCGATCCCGGGGAACGACGACGCGATCCGCTCCGCCGAGCTGCTGACCAGGATCATCGCCAACGCGGTGGCCGAGGGCCTGATCGCCCGGTCCAGCCGTGCCCGGGGCGACGACAAGCCCGAGCCGGGCCAGGTAGCGGCTGGCGAGCCCCTCGCTGAGTGGGAGCGCGAGCTGCTCGAGGGCGACAAGGCGAAGAGCGCCGCTGCGCCGGAGACCGAGGCGGCTGCCGCGCAGCCGGCTGCGGCCTCTGAATGATCGACCGTTCACCGACACTCCACGTCATCGAAGAGAGAACAATGGCGAACTTCACCGCTGCGGACGTCAAGAAGCTCCGCGACCTGACCGGCGCCGGCATGCTCGACTGCAAGAACGCTCTCGCCGAGGCGGAGGGCGATTTCGACAAGGCTGTGGAGATCCTGCGGATCAAGGGTGCCAAGGACGTCGGCAAGCGCGCCGGCCGTACGGCAGCCAACGGCCTCATCGCGCACTCCGGCAACACGCTGCTGGAGCTGAACTGCGAGACCGACTTCGTGGCCAAGAACGCCGACTTCATCGCGTTGGGCCAGAAGCTCGTTGAGCACGCGGCGAACACCCGGCCTACCGACGTCGACGCTCTGCTCGCGTCGACGCTGCCCGACGGCCGTACGGTCGCCGACGCGATTTCCGAGCAGTCCGCCAAGATCGGCGAGAAGCTCGTCCTGAAGCGTTTCGCCGTCCTCGACGGCCAGGTAGCCACCTACCTGCACCGTAAGAGCCCTGACCTGCCGCCGCAGGTCGGTGTGATGGTGGCGTACACCGACGGCAAGGACGAGACCGCGGAGTCTGACGCGCGTGGCGTGGCGATGCAGATCGCTGCGATGCGCCCGAAGTACCTGCGGCGCGAGGACGTGCCGGAGGACGTGGTGGCGACCGAGCGTCGGATCGCGGAGGAGACCGCCAGGCAGGAGGGCAAGCCGGAGGTGGCCATCCCCAAGATCGTCGACGGTCGAGTCAACGCCTTCTTCAAGGACAACGTCCTGCTCGAGCAGGCTTCGGTGGTGGACCAGAAGAAGTCCGTCAAGCAGGTCTTGGCGGAAGCCGGTCTCACCGTCACCGACTTCGTCCGGTTCGAAGTCGGCCAGGCCTGAGTCCTGGCCGTCCGCAGCGGTGTAGGAGGGTGTGGATGACGCAGGCAGCGGTGCGATCGTCGGAGGGCGGTGCCGTGCCCGCGCCGTCCAGCCCTTACCGGCGGGTGGTGCTGAAGCTTTCGGGTGAGGTGTTCGGCGGCGG
Source organism: uncultured Micromonosporaceae bacterium (assembly GCA_964438855.1). Lineage (GTDB taxonomy): Bacteria > Actinomycetota > Actinomycetes > Mycobacteriales > Micromonosporaceae > Natronosporangium. The sequence goes on along the minus strand of CAYTMR010000156.1, from coordinate 6,384 downwards.
AAGTGTCGGCATCGACGCCGACGTGGTCGTCTCCGTCGCACAGCAGATCGCCACCGTGGTCCGTGAGGGAGTCCAGGTAGCGGTCGTCGTCGGCGGAGGCAACTTCTTCCGCGGTGCGGAGTTGCAGCAGCGGGGCATGGACCGCCCTCGCGCCGACTACATGGGGATGCTGGGCACGGTGATGAACTGCCTCGCCTTGCAGGACTTCCTGGAGCACGAGGGGATCGAGACCCGGGTCCAGACCGCCATTCACATGGCGCAGGTCGCCGAACCCTACATTCCCCGACGGGCAATACGGCACCTGGAGAAGGGACGGGTCGTGATCTTCGGTGCTGGCGCCGGCATGCCCTACTTCTCCACCGACACCGTGGCGGCCCAACGGGCGCTCGAAATCCACGCCGACGTGGTGTTGATGAGCAAGAACGGCGTGGACGGCGTCTATACGGCCGACCCTCAGCTCGACCCGACCGCCCGCAAGCTCGACACCGTCACGTTCGCCGAGGCACTGCGTCAAGGGCTGAAGGTGGTGGACGCCGCCGCCTTCAGCCTCTGCATGGAGAACGGCCTCCCGATGTTGGTTTTCGGCGCCGAAGGGCCGGACACCATCATCAAGGCGGTCAGTGGCGAGAAAATTGGGACCCTGATCACGGAGACGTAGTGGCCCGCCGGCGCCCCGGACGGCTGCGCAGGACAAAGGAGAGAACGTGATCGACGAAACGCTCCTCGAAGCAGAGGAGAAGATGGAGCGCGCCATCGAGCACGCGAAAGAGGAGTTCGCCGCGATCCGGACGGGCCGCGCCACCGCGGCGATGTTCTCGAAGATCACTGTGGACTACTACGGCACACCGACTCCGCTGCCGCAGCTTGCCTCGATCTCCGTGCCCGAGCCGCGGATGGCGCTGATCAAGCCGTACGACGCCTCTCAGCTCGCCGCCATGGAGAAGGCGATCCGCGATTCGGATCTCGGGGTGAATCCCGGCAATGAAGGTACGCAGCTGCGCATCATCCTTCCCCAGATGACCGAGGAGCGCCGCCGCGACATGATCAAAGTCGCGCGGCAGAAGGCGGAGGAGGCACGGATCGCGGTGCGTAACGTCCGCCGGAAGGCCAAGGAGGAGATCGACCGGTTCGTCAAGGACGGTCACGCGGGGGAGGACGAAGGGCGCCGGGCCGAGCGGGAACTGGACGACCTCACCCATCGGCAGGTGGCCTACATCGACGAGCTGCTTAAGCACAAAGAGACTGAGCTGCTCGAGGTCTGACGCCGCATCGTGATGCCAGGTCTTGATCGGCCGGGTGGGTCGGAGCCCGGCAACGATTCCGATCCACCCTCCGATCCCCCTCGTGACACCAGTCGGCCCCACGGGCGTGCGGCGGCGGCAGCACACAGGCGCTCGGAGTCGGCACCGCGACGGGCCGGCGACCGACGCCTGCAGCGTTCCCGTACCCGCACCGCCGGATCGACGCGGCAAACCGTGACATCGCGGGCCGGCCGCAACTTGCCCGCCGCCATCGGAGTGGGAATGGGGCTGGGGGCGGTCGTCCTCGCCTCACTCTTGCTGTGGCGACCCGCCTTCCTCGGCGTGGCGGTGGTCGGCGTGGTGGCCGCCACTCTGGAGCTGACCCGGGCGATGCGCTCGGCCGGGTCGGCGCCACCGGTGGTGCCGATCCTCGCCGGCGGCGTGGGCATGGTGGTGGCGGCCTGGCTCTGGGGCGCCGATGCGCTCGGCCTGGGTCTGCTCGTCACCGTTCTCGCGGTGATGGTTTGGCGGCTCGGTGACGGCCCGACCGGATACCAGCGCGATGTGGGCGCTGCCACACTGATCACCGTCTACGTACCGTTCCTCGGCGGGTTCGCGGTCCTGTTGGCGGCTCCGGACGACGGCCATCTGCGGGTCCTGGTGATGCTCGCGGTGGTGGTGCTCTCCGACACTGGTGGCTACGTGTCCGGGGTGCTCTTCGGCCGGCACCCGATGGCCCCCACCATCAGCCCGAAGAAGTCGTGGGAAGGCTTGGCGGGCTCGCTGGTGGCGGCGGCCGTGGGCGGGGCGGTCGGTCTCCAGCTCGCTGGCTTCGACGTCGCCTGGATCTGGGGTGTGGTCTTCGGCCTCACCGTGGCCGCGGCCGCGGTGCTGGGTGACCTCGCCGAGTCGATGCTCAAGCGGGATCTTGGCGTCAAGGACATGAGTCGGCTGCTACCCGGGCACGGCGGTGTGATGGATCGGCTCGACTCGATCCTCTTCGCTGCCCCCACGGCCTACCTGTTGCTGCGGCTTCTAGCGCCGTGACCACTGCTAATGCAGGTGGGCGTGGCGAGCGAAGGCATGCGAGGACGTGCGAGACTGGTAGCACCATGACGACCCTCCCCGTGGTCCAGCCCGCCGCCGGCGCTGCGCTGCCGCCGGCGCACTTGGCCGATTTCGACCTCGCTGCTCGCCGCGAGGCGATGGTGGCGCTTGGCGAGCCGGCCTACCGTGCTGGCCAGGTCTCGCGACACTACTTTGGTCGCCTCGTGCGTGATCCGGCAGCGATGACCGACCTGCCCCGTGCCGCGCGCGAGCGGATCGTCGGTGCTTTGCTGCCGACGCTGCTCGCACCGGTGCGGGAACTGACGTGCGACGACGGCGCGACTCGCAAGACTCTGTGGCGTCTCCACGACGGCTCGCTGGTGGAGAGCGTGCTGATGGGTTACCCGGATCGGGTCACCGCCTGCCTGTCCAGTCAGGCTGGCTGCGGCATGGGCTGCCCGTTCTGCGCCACGGGCCAGCTGGGCCTGACCCGCAACCTCTCCACGGCGGAGATCGTCGATCAGGCGGTCCACCTCGCCGCTGTAGCGGCATCCGGGGCGTTGACCGGCTGCCCGGCGCGGTTGTCCCACATCGTCTTCATGGGCATGGGTGAGCCACTCGCCAACTACAAGCGGGTGGTGACCGCGATTCGGCGGCTGGTGGCGCCTCCTCCCGAAGGACTTGGCTTGTCGCAGCGGCACATCACGGTCTCCACGGTCGGGCTGGTACCGGCGATGCGGCGGCTTGCCGGGGAAGGGCTGGCAGTGACCCTTGCGCTATCGCTGCACGCCCCGGATGATGAGCTGCGCGACGAACTCGTTCCGGTCAACCAGCGGTGGCGGGTCGCCGACGTGCTGGATGCCGCGTGGGACTACGCGGCGCGTACCGGCCGGCGGGTGTCCGTGGAGTACGCGATGATCCGGGATGTGAACGACCAGGCGTGGCGGGCGTCTCGGTTGGGTGAGCTGCTCGCCGGGCGGCCGGCGCATGTCAATCTAATCCCGTTGAACCCAACGCCGGGCAGTCGTTGGGACGCCAGCCCGAAGGATACCGAGCGGGAATTCGTGCGGCGACTGCGAGAAGCAGGGGTGCCGACCACGGTGCGGGACACTCGGGGGCGGGAGATTGACGGCGCGTGCGGGCAGTTGGCTGCCGGCGGGCGGATGGACGAAAGGTTGAGCGGTGAGTAGTCGAGGTCAGCGGTTCCGGCGGCGGGCGCTGCGCCGGGGATACAAGGTCGATGAGGTCGACGCGTTCCTGGAACGAGTGGAGGCCACCCTTGCCGGAACGCCGATCGGCCGGCCCGTGACCGCGCAGGAGGTCCACGACGTCGTTTTCCGGGTCCGCTTCGGCGGCTACGACGAGTGGCAGGTCGACCTGCACCTGGACCGGGTGGAGCGGCAGCTCGCGGAGGCGGCAGCGGCTGGCGGGTTCGACCAGGATCGCACCGGCACCATGGACCGGATCCCGCCTGCCCCGATGTCCCCACCAGCACCACGCCAGGCTCCCAGCCCTGAGGGCGGTTACCCGCCGTACGACGATTCGCCCGCCTACGGCGAGGGCTACCCCCCGGGCGAGTCAGGTCGGCACGGGCGCTTCGACATGACCACCGAGATGCACTTCGATGAGCCGCTTGGCCCGCCGATGGGGCGGGAACATCACTCCCCGGCCACCGGGGCGCAGCCGGTCATGAGCGACGCCACCGCCGAACACGTCATGCCTGACCTTCCCGATCCCGGGACCGGCGAGCACACCCCGGCGCGCGGCCCCATCGGGCGCGGGCCCGCGCATGTCGGCCGGCCGCCGATGGGTCCACCGCCGATGGGTCCACCCACGGGCATGCCACCGGGCGGAGTTCCACCGACCGGTCCCGGCGGTCCAGCGGGCGGTGTCGGCCGACCCGTACCTCCCGACGGCATGCCGCCCGCTTCTCCTGCAGGTATGCCTCCGCACCCTGTCTCTCCCGGGGTTGGTTATGGTCCCACCGGCGGCCCGTCGTCGGTGCCGCCGACCGCGGGGTTGTCGCCGACCGCGTCAGCCGATGTCCAGCGGGTGGACCAGTTGCGTCGCACGTTCCAGCCGCGCCGATTCGGCAGTGGCTACGACCGTGGCCAGGTGGACCAGCTCTTCGAGGCGGTGCTGCGCGGACTCTCCGGGCACGGTCCACTGTCCATCAGTGAGGCCGACCTCGATCCCAAGCGCTTCGACCTGGTGCCCGGCGGCTACTTCGAGGCCGAGGTGGAGAACGCGCTCAACGAGGTGCGGGAGATCCTCCGCCGCCACTGATCCGCTACGCGTCGTGAGGTCAACGTGCCGAGCCGGCCTCGCTGGCTCGGCACGTGTCGCCTCGGCATGCTCGGTGCGCTGAGCGCGACGACACCCGGCGTCGCGCGACTCAGGCGGTTTCGGGCAGGTCCCGTTCAGCGGCGCAGACCATTGCGGACCATGACCGCGTCGGCGATCATGATCACGGCGATGATCGCTGCGATGCCGACCAGGTAGAGGTCCTCGACCCCGCCGGTGTGGTTGTTGAAGGGGCGCAGCATCGAGAGCAGCGCCACGATGGAGATGATCCCGCCGATGCGCCACCACTTGCGATTGAGCGGCTTATGCTGATCCGGTGCGGTCACCTGCTCCTCGGCCACGGCCGGCCCTCTCCTTATGTCGTCCGTATGCTTCCATCAGTGTGCCGAGGCTAGTCTGACATGCCGTCAGCGATCGACGACCCGGTGGGTTGACCAAGAGTACGGAGGTAGCGAACGGTGCGAGTTACCGGGACCGGGCACGCCAGCATGCGGATCGACACGGGTGCGGGGAGCATCCTGTGTGATCCCTGGGTGAATCCCGCCTATTTCGCCTCATGGTTCCCGTTCCCGGACAACTCACAACTGGACTGGGAGCAGCTCGGCGACACCGACTACCTCTACATATCGCACCTGCACCGGGACCACTTCGACGCCGAGCACCTCAAGCGGTTCGTGTCCAAGCGCGCCACCGTGTTGCTGCCGGAGTTTCCCACCAGCGAGCTGGAGGACGAGCTGCGTGAGCTTGGGTTCCGCAACTTCATCCGGACTCGCACCGACGAACCGATGGAGCTCGACGGTGGCCTGAAGATCATGATTCAGGCGCTCACCTCTCCCACCGACGGGCCCATCGGAGACTCCTCGCTCTGGGTCGAGTACGACGGGATTCGGTTGCTCAACCAGAACGACGCCCGGCCGACCGATCTCACCGCCTTCTCCAGGCTCGGGCACGTGCACGCCCACATGTTGCAGTTCTCCGGCGCGATCTGGTACCCGATGGTCTACGAACTCCCGCGCACCGCGAAGACGACCTTCGGCAAGCAGAAGCGGGAGCGGCAGCTGGACCGGACACTGCGCTACATCGACGAGATCAAGCCGAGCTGGGTCTTCCCGATCGCTGGGCCACCCTGCTTCCTCGACGACGAACTGTGGCAGTTCAACGACATCTTCGGCGACGAGGGCAACATCTTTCCCGACCAGCAGTTCTTCATCGATTACTACCACGGACTCGGCTACGACAACGGTGTGATCCTGCTGCCCGGCACAGTCGCCGAGATCACCGCTGACGACTGTCGGGTCACCCACCCGGTGCCGGACGTGCGCGAGTTCTTCGAGCGCAAGGAAGAGCACCTCATCGCATATCGGGAGCGGCAGCGCCCGGTGATCGAGGCGGCAAAGGCCTCCTGGTCGCACCCGGAGATCGACGTACTGGCGGAGATGAAGCGCCGGATCGAGCCGTTGCTGGAGCAGTCGATCTACATGGCGAAGGGGATCGGCGGACCGGTCCGGTTCGATCTGGTCAGTGGTGAAGGCGACGACGAGCAGGTCGAGTCGATCATCGTCGACTTCGTCAAGAAGGAGGTCCGCCCCTACAGCGACGAGAAGGTCCGCTACCGCTTCAAGACCCGACGTGCACTGGTGGAGCACCTGCTCTACACCGGCGAGGTGGACTGGGTCAACTCGCTGTTCCTATCCTGCCGCTTCTCGGCGGCACGGATCGGACAGTACAACGAGTTCGTCTACTCGTTCTTCAAGTGCCTCTCCCAGGAGCGTCTGCAGTACGCCGAGGGGTG
>CAYTMR010000155.1:6902-8080 GCA_964438855.1 uncultured Micromonosporaceae bacterium | reverse complement strand
GGCGCACGTCGAGGCGGATCGACGAGTAGAACTTCAGCGCCCGGCCGCCGGGGGTGGTCTCGGGGCTGCCGAACATCACCCCGATCTTCTCCCGCAACTGGGTGATGAAGATCGCGGTGGTGCCGGAGTGGTTGAGCGCACCGGTGATCTTCCGCAAGGCCTGGCTCATCAGCCGGGCTTGCAGGCCGACGTGACTGTCACCCATCTCGCCCTCGATCTCGGCCCGCGGCACCAGCGCGGCGACCGAGTCGATGACGATGATGTCCAGCGCCCCGGAGCGGATCAGCATGTCGGCGATCTCAAGCGCCTGCTCCCCCGTATCAGGCTGGGACACCAGCAGCGCGTCGGTGTCCACCCCGATCGCCTTCGCGTACTCCGGGTCGAGCGCGTGCTCGGCGTCGATGAACGCCGCGATCCCGCCTGCCCGCTGGGCATTGGCGACCGCGTGCAGCGCCACGGTGGTCTTACCGCTCGCCTCCGGTCCGTAGATCTCCACGATCCGTCCGCGCGGCAGACCACCCACCCCGAGCGCAACGTCCAGGGCGATCGAGCCGGTGGGGATCACCGACATGTGCTGCGCCGGACGCTCGCCGAGCCGCATAACCGAGCCCTTACCGTACTGTTTGTCGATCTGCGCTAGCGCGAGCTCTAACGCCTTCTCCTTGTCCGGCACCGCCGCCATCGTCGCCACCCCTGCGTTGCTCCTGCTCGGTTTCTTCGCCACCTGCGACACGGTAGGCGCTCGGTACGACAGGACACCAGCCGCCCGGCCGTTACCTGTGGAAGAACGCCACCTGTGGACGATAGCCGAACAGACGTACGAGTCAAGCGCGACCCGCCGAGAAACTCAGCGTAGTCGGGTCGGCACCCGATCCGGGTAGGCCGCGACCACCGCGCGCCACACCCGGGCGGTCTCCTCCCCTGCCTCCAACGCCTGGGTGATCGTCCGCCCATCGAGCTGAGTGAGCACCTGGTCCTGTGCCACGCTCGCGGCGTACCCGGGCCCGAACACCTCCTCCAGCCGGGCCCAGAACTCGGTCAATCGCATACCGCCACCTTCTCACAGCGGGCGCCCCGGTAGCACCACCGCTACCGGGCGACCGGACGCGTCGGGCGCAGGGCCACCACCGCCCACAGCACCGACGCGTCCGCTCCCCGCAGGGCGAGGACCGGGTAAC
>CAYTMR010000155.1:0-6802 GCA_964438855.1 uncultured Micromonosporaceae bacterium | reverse complement strand
GTCCGCTCCCCGCAGGGCGAGGACCGGGTAACTCGACCCGTGCACCACCAGGCCCGCCGCACCCTCGCGGCAGCGCCCGCCGACCCCATCAGACCTTGGGCGGGCGGACGCACCCGGCCGGCGCGGACTCGCTGAGCTGGAGGGAGCCCGCCACCATCGTGGCCGACCAGCCCAATCCCAGCCCGATCGAAAGCCACACCGTGTCGTGCCCGGCGGTGCCGGCCACCGCGCAGGCGACCACCAACGTCGCGACCCCGCCGAGGATCACCGCCCGTCGACCGCACCGGTCGGCAGCCATAGGGTCCGGCGCTGCACGCAGCGAGGTCGGCGATCGGGCGCGGCGTGGTCGTGGTGGTGTCGGCTGCCACAGGACGGCCCTTCGAGAGGAGAAGGAGCCGCTCCATCCTCGCTCACCCGACGCCACGTGGCGAAGGAATAACGGCGACGGCGACCACCGGGCCGTGCGCGAAGCGGACACCGGCTCGCATTACCATGCGTGAATCGGATGGTGCTCGACTCACTGGTCATTCCCACCGGACACTGGTGATGACGGAAGCTTCACAGTGGCACAAGGCGGCCGTCCTCGTGCTGCGGGAGTTCGACATGTCGACACTGCCGCGCCGCGAACGCGCCGCCTACCGAAAGGGCAAGCCGCTGGCGCCGTACCCCGACGTGATCGAGTGCGGCGACGACGTCGCCGGAGAGCCCGAGACGAGAGCGTACGTGTACGCGCTGTCGGGGTTCTGGCTGACGAGGCTGGGCCACCCGGCGGGCTTCGCGCATGGCGGGGAGGTCCGTGACGCCTTCTTCGCCGATGCGGCGTGCACCGCGCTGATCTGCCGCACCATCGTGGTGCCGACGGACGGGGTGCGCCGGCACCACGTGGTCGACCCGGCCGGGGACGTGGTGGGCACCATCGACCGTGTTCCCGGGCGCAACCGGTTCGTCCGGCACACGTGGCGGTTGCGTCAACCTGGTCGACCCGAGCTCTCGGCGGGGCGGGTCACCCTCCGCAGAGTGCGTGACGCCGGGATCACCGGCGCGTTGATGGTCGCCGTCGGCTACGTCGAAGAGTTCGTCCTCCCCGCCGACGGCGGGGGCGACAGTGGAGGGGGATACCGGGGGCCGCGGACGTTGGAGTGGTGGACGTCCGACGGCGAGCCGGCTCAGAAGGCACTCACCTCAAGCGAAGAGTGCGTGCCCGGCATGCCGTGGCGGGTCTGGGTCGACTGGCTGGATCGGCGCCTCGTCTTCGCGCAGATGCTGCTCGGGGACCGCTGAGGCGTGGGTGTCACCCCGGTGTCCCTGTGGTCCCGAAGCTGTCCGCGAGGGCGGCGAGCTGGTCGGCGTACTCGATGCGGTGGGCCCACTCCGCCGGCCAGGCCGCCATGCCGTACGCCGCACCCAGGAACGCCCCCGCGAGACAGGCGATGGAGTCCGAGTCACCAGAGGTCGTGGCAGCGCGAGCCAGCGCCGTCACCGGCTCCTCGCGGTGCCGCAGCACGCACTGCAACGCGGTCGCCAACGCCTCCTCGGCGATCCAACCGGCACCGGTGGTCAGGCACGGGTCGCTGCCGTCGTCCGGTACCGCCAGCGCAGCGTCGAGCCGGTCGAGGGCGGCCACGCACTCGTCCCACCCCTGGGCGGCGAACTCTTCGGGTGACGCCACCGGGTGTCGGCGCCACAGCTCACCGAGCCAATCGCCTCGGTACCGGGTGCGTTCCTGGTGGCACCGGGCCCGCAGCAGGTCGGGTAGGTCGGTCAGCGCCGCGCCCTGCCGGAGGACGTACACGGCGTAGGCGGTGAGTTCGCTGGCCACCAGCGCGGTCGGGTGACCGTGGGTGAGCGCCGCCTGCAACTGGGCCACACCGGCGAGAGTGTCCAGGTCGTAGTCGGGCACCAGGCCGACCGGGGCGACCCGCATGTTGGCCCCGCACCCTTTGGAGTCGGCCACGGTGGCGTGCTGCCACGGCACACCTCGGGCCAGTGCCGCGCAGGCCTGTAGGCAGGTACGCCCGGGTGCCCGGTCGTTGTCTGGACTGACCGACCACGCCACGAACCGGTCCCGCAGCCGCCGCTGCAGGATTTCGGGGGTCGGCTCCGCCTCGTGCAGCGCCCAGGCGACGGCCAACGCCATTTGAGTGTCGTCGGTCACCAGTGCGGGGTCACCGGTCAGCTCGCGCGGGCCACCCGGGCCGTAACGCTGGACGATGTCGGCGACGGTGAGGAACTCGGTCGTCCGCCCCAGCGCATCGCCATAGGCCAATCCAAACAGGGTCCCGGCTGCACGATCCACAATGCTCACCTCTGTGTCAACTGTGCGACGACCACTCGCAGATCGGCCACGAGGCCCCGATAGGCGATCTCTTGGTTGTCGGCCCGTAGCACGGCCGAGGGGTGGATGGTCGCGACCAGGAACGCACCATCATGGTCGGGGAACTCCTCGGGAACCTCGGCGCTGGCCGGCCACGGAAGGACCTGTCCTCGGGAACGGGTGACTCGGAAGTCGGGGCCTAGCAGGGCTTTCGCCGCAGTGGCGCCCAGCACCACGATCGCCTGCGGTCGCAGGTGGGCGAACTCCGCCACCAGCCACGGGCGGCAGGCCCGGATCTCGGCCTGGTCCGGGGTCCGGTGCAGCCGCCGTTTGCCCGGCCCGGTGGACGTGAACTTGAAGTGCTTGACGGCGTTGGTGATGTAGAGGTGGGCCGGGTCCAGCCCAGCCCCGCGTCGTCGACCGCCCGGCGCAGCAGGTGCCCGGCCGGGCCGACGAACGGCAATCCCTTGCGGTCCTCCATGTCTCCGGGCTGTTCGCCGACCAGCACCACACGGGCGTGGGCGTCGCCTCGGCCGAACACGGTCTGCGTCGCGTTGCGGTAGAGGTCGCATCCTCGGCATGCGGCCGCTGCCTGGCGCAGCCGCTCAAGGTCGGCGCCGGGTGGGATGAAGTCCCGCGCGCCCCGGTAACCCGTCATCCCACCGTTCTACCCGCCGCCTCGCGGTGGCCGTACGCCGGGTGTCAGACCGTCCGCAGGGTGCGCGGACGGTTCACCGCGGTTGCAACGGCCCCCGCGACCGCTGGTACGGCCGAGGTGTCGAGCCGGCTGATGGTGATCCGGATGCCTGGGGCTGCGGTGAGTCGGTAGCGGGAGCCGGGAGCCACCGCGTACCCGGCGTCGCGCAAGGTGGTCACCACTGTGGTCTCGTCGGCCACCGGTACCCACAGGTTGAGCCCGCAGCGACCATGTGCCGCCACGCCACGGGCGACGAGGGCCTCGCACAGGGTGGTGCGCCGCTGCGCGTAACGCTCGCGGGCGGCGTCGATCCGGGCAGCCACGTGCGGGTCCCGCCACAGGGACACGACCAACTGCTGTAGGAGGGTGGATACCCACCCGGCGCCGAGTCGCAGTCGACCCTCCACTCGGGCCACTGTGGCCGGGTCACCAGCGAGCACCGCCAGGCGCAGATCTGGACCGTATGGTTTGGACACCGAGCGTACGAAGGCCCACGTGGTGGTCGCGCCGGCCAGCGGGTGCAGTGGGACTCCGGCGATCTCGGCGGCGTGGTCGTCCTCTACGAGGAGCACGTCCGGGTAGTTGCGCAGCTCCGCCCGCAGCGCCTCGGCCCGGGCTTGGGTGACGGCGGCGCCGGTGGGGTTGTGCGCCCGGGTGGTGACCACGACCGCACGGGCACCGGCGGTGAGGGCGCGACGTAGTCCGTGCGGGGTCGGGCCTTCCTGGTCGACCGGCACCCCGATCGGCGTCATCCCGAGCGCGGCCACCAGGTCGAACAGGTTGCCCCAGCCGGGATCCTCCACCGCGACCCGGTCACCGGGGCGCAGATGGACGCTCAGCAGCCGTTCGATGGCGTCGAGGGCGCCGGCGGTGACGGTAAGGGCGTCTGCGGAGACCGGGATCTGGTCGGCGGCCAGCCGCTCCCGCGCCAGCGCCACCAGCTCCGGACACGGCCCGGCGGAGGCGTAGCCACTGGCGTGACCGACGGTGGTGGCCAGCCGGCGTAGGTGTGGCCCGAGGTCGGGCAGCAGGGCAGGGTCGGGTTCGCCGCTGGCCAGGTCCACTCCACCCGGCGGGGGCGGCATCGAGGAGCGTGGGCCGGCCACGGGCGGTCGGGGCCGGATCCGGGTGCCGCGCCGCCCCGCGGTCTCGATGAGTCCACGTTCGCGCAGGCAACGGTAGGCCGAGGCGACCGTGGCTGGGCTCACCCGTAGCTGGGCGGCGAGGGAGCGCACCGGTGGCAGCGCCTCGCCCGGGGCCAGTTTTCCCTCGCGTACTCCCGCTTCGACGCTGGCGGAGATTTCTGCTGCGGTCGATCCCGTGAGGTGATAGCGTACTGACACAATGTCGAGATTATACTAGCACAAAGAGGAGTGCGGTGGGCGTCTACCCCAGGACCGCCCGGACCACGGCCAGCCGCAACCGTGGCCGGGTGAGCTACGACCGGGCCGCGGCGCACGCGGTCCTCGACGAGGCCTACGTCTGTCACCTCGGATTCGTGGTCGACGGCGAGCCGCGCGTGCTGCCGACTCTGCACGTACGGATTGGCGACACGGTGTACCTCCACGGCTCCACCGGCAGCCGGCCGCTGCTCGCTGCCCGGGCCCCGGAAGGGCTTCCGGTCTGTCTGGCGATCACCCTGCTCGACGGCGTGGTCTACGCCCGCGCCCACGCCCACCACAGCGTCAACTACCGGTCGGTGGTGGCGCACGGCGTGGCGCGCCTGGTGACCGACGAGACGCTCAAGCGTCGGGTGCTCGCTGCTTTGGTCGACAGGTTCGGCGCCGGACGGGCCGCGGACACCCGCCCACCGACCCCGGCCGAGCTGGCCGCCACCGCCGTCCTGGAGCTACCGCTTGAGGAGGTGTCGGTCAAGGCTCGCACCGGCGGACCCCGTGACGACGCGGCTGACCTCGAGCTTCCCCATTGGGCAGGGGTGGTGCCGCTGCGTTGCGTCCCCGGGTCCCCGGTGCCGGCGGCCGGGGTGACCGCGCCGCCACCCGCCTACCTCCCTGTCGTCGGCGCGGCCTAAGGGGCGAGCCGCTCGCAGACCCAGCCACCGGCGTCGTCCCGGCGGTAGCGGCACCGGTCGTGCAGGTGACGCTCTCCGTTCTGCCAGAAGTCGAACCGGGACGGTCGCAGCCGCCAGCCGCCCCAGTGCTCCGGCACAGGGATCTCCTCCCCCTCCGGCCACCGCGCCGCCGCCGCCTCGTACGCGGACTCCAACGCCGCCCGGTCCGGCACCACTGTGGACTGGTGGCTGGCCACGACAGCCAGCTGCTGCTCACGGGTCAAGGCGGCGAACCCCGCGGCCGCCTCCGCCGGCTCGACCGGTGTCACCACACCGGTCACACGGACCTGGCGGCCGATCGCGTACCAGCCGAACACCAGCGCGGCGCGCGGGTCAGCAGCCAGTGCCTGGGCCTTGGCCGAGCCGCGGTCGCTGAAAAAGCGAAAGCCCTGTTCGTCGACCCCGGCCAGAAGGACAGTGCGGGCGTCGGGTGCGCCGTCCGGGTCGACGGTGGCCAGCACCATGGCGTCGGGCAACGGCACCCCGGCCGTGTACGCATCCTCGCGCCAGCGCAGGAACTGCCGCAACGGGTCGGCCTCGACGGCGGGGCAGCGCGGCGGGGCGAGGCCGACCACCGACCGGTCGGGCCGGTACGGGAGCACCTCGACTCGGCTCGGCCGCTCCTGCGGCGGGATCGCCAGCCAGGCGTCCAGCTCTGCCAGCAGGCGCTCGCAGGTCCGCCACGGCTCGGGCTCCGGGCACGAGCGGGCGTGAGTCAGCACGCGCCGGGCCCGCTCGGAGGCAGCGACCCGGTCGTCCAGCCAGCGCAGGTGGACATCGACCAGCTCCCGCCACGGGCGCCCGGTGCCGTTGAGCACCGCGGCGATGGTCTCCAGATCGACCCCCAGCCCGTGGACGAGCTGGACGAAGGCGAGCTGCCGCAGCTGGTCCCGGCCGTACCAGCGCTGGCCGCCGATCCGCCGCGCCGGCTGTACCACCGCGCGCTCCTCGTAGTAGCGCAGCGTCGACGGCGCCAATCCGACCCGACGTGCTGCCTCCCCGATCGGCACGAGATCCCCCACGCTTCTCAGCGTGTCGTCACGCCGCCTCAAGGTGCAACCGTGGCTCGCCGCCGGCTGCGCCTTCGATTTGGCGGTCCCGAACCAGCACGCCGGCCGGCGTCTCGTCGGATGTCGCAGCTGGCGGGCACCATGGAATGGTGCTGGAACGGTTCGGCCCGGCGACGCGGGAGTGGTTCTCCTCCGCGTTCGCCGCGCCGACCGCGGCCCAGGTCGGGGCGTGGGAAGCGATCAGCGCCGGTCGCCATGCCCTGGTGGTGGCGCCCACCGGCTCCGGTAAGACCCTCGCCGCCTTCCTATGGTCGCTGGACCGGCTGGCCGCCGGCCCGCCTCCGACGGAACGCACTCGCCGCTGCCGGGTGCTCTACGTTAGCCCACTCAAGGCGCTCGCGGTCGACGTCGAGCGCAACCTGCGCGCCCCGCTGACCGGGATCCGGCACGCCGCCGCTCGCCTCGGTCACGCCGAGCCGCAGATCACGGTCGGGATGCGGACCGGGGACACCCCGCCGGAGGAGCGACGGGCCTTCCCGCGCCGTCCACCCGACATTTTGATCACCACCCCGGAGTCGCTGTTTCTCCTGCTCACTTCCTCGGCGCGGGAGGCGCTGCGCGGGGTGGAGACGGTCATCGTCGACGAGGTGCACGCGGTGGCGGGCACCAAGCGCGGCGCGCATCTGGCGCTCTCGCTGGAGCGGCTGGAC
>CAYTMR010000154.1:0-8111 GCA_964438855.1 uncultured Micromonosporaceae bacterium | reverse complement strand
CCTCGATCACCGCGGTCACCCCGTCGTGGCGCCCCACCCGCAGGTTGTCGCGCTGCGCCACATCGTGGGTGAGCACCACCCGCGAGCCGGTGCCCACCCGGGAGAGCACGGTGAGCAGCACCCCGCGCTCCAGCGACTGCGCCTCATCCACGATCACGAACGCGTCGTGCAGGCTACGGCCGCGGACGTGGGTGAGCGGCAGCACCTCCAGCAGCCCGCGGGCGACGACCTCTTCGACCACGTTCTCGTGCACCACCGCGCCGAGGGTGTCGAAGACCGCCTGGGCCCACGGCGACATCTTCTCCGCCTCGGTGCCAGGAAGGTAGCCCAGCTCCTGCCCGCCCACCGCGTACAACGGGCGGAACACCATCAGCTTGCGGTGCCGGCGCTTCTCCATCACCTGCTCCAGCCCCGCGCACAGGGCGAGGGCGGACTTGCCGGTGCCGGCCCGCCCGCCCAGCGAGACGATCCCCACTTCGTCGTCGAGCAGCAGATCCAGCGCGACCCGCTGCTCCGCGGAGCGGCCGCGCAGGCCGAATGCCTCCCGGTCGCCGCGTACCAGCTTGACGGACTTGTCCGGCCGGACCCGGCCCAGCGCCGACCCGCGCGGCGACTGGAGCACCAGCCCGGTGTGGACCGGCAGCCCGGCGGCCTCATCCAGGTCGATCGTGCCGTCCGCGTACAGCTGGTCCACCTGTTCGGCCGAGAGCGCCAGCTCGGCCATGCCGGTCCAGGTCGGGTCGGTGGCCTGGCCGTGCCGGTACTCCTCGGCGCGCAGCCCGACCGCGGCTGCCTTCACCCGCAGCGGCATATCTTTAGTGACTAATGTCACATCGCGCCCGTCCTTGGCCACCCCGAACGCGGTGGCGAGGATCCGGGCGTCGTTGCTGTCGGTGGCGAAACCCGCCGGCAGCACCGACGGGTCGGCGTGGTTCAGCTCCACCCGCAGCGTGCCGCCGTGCTCGCCCACCGGCACCGGCCGGTCCAGCCGCCCGTGCCGCAACCGCAGGTCGTCCAAGAGCCGCAACGCCTGTCTGGCGAACCAACCCAGCTCCGGATGGTGGCGCTTGTCCTCCACTTCGGAGATGACCACCAGCGGGAGAATCACCTCGTGTTCGGCGAACCGGTGGAATGCGGCCGGATCGGAGAGCAAGACCGAGGTGTCGAGCACGTAGGTCCGCGCTCCCGTGCTTGGGGTCCGGGACATAGCCAGACCGTAGCGCCTTACCCGATGTCCCGGCCAGAGTCCTCCGGTACGCGGCCCGCGGAACCGCCGCGTGTGGTATGGGCCGGTCTCGGGCTCAGGCGCCGAATCGGCGCTGGCGATACGCGTAACTGCGCAGTGCCCGCAGGAAGTCCACGCGGCGGAAGCCGGGCCAGTTGACGTCGCAGAAGTAGAACTCCGAGTACGCCGACTGCCACAGCAGGAAGCCACCCAGCCGCTGCTCGCCACTGGTGCGGATGACCAGGTCCGGATCGGGCTGCCCCTTGGTGTAGAGGTGCTGCGCGATGTGATCCACGTCGATCAGCTCGGCCACCTCCTCCAGGGACCGGCCGGCCCGGGCATGCTCGTGCAGCAGCGACCGCACCGCGTCGGTGATCTCCCGCCGGCCGCCGTAGCAGATCGCCAGATTGACCTGGGCTCCCCCGGTACGCGTGGCGGTGCGCTCCTCCGCCGCCTTCAGGGCGGCGGCGTGGTGCGCCGGCAGCAGGTCCAGCGCGCCCACCATCCGTAGCCGCCAGGGCTGGCCGTCCGCGGCCAACTCGGTGACCAGGTTCTCGATGATTTCCAGCAGCGGGGTGAGCTCCTCGCTGGGGCGGGACAGGTTGTCGGTGGAGAGCAGCCACACCGTGACGTGGCCGATGCCCACGTCGTCGCACCAACGCAGCAGCTCTTTGACCCGCTCGGCGCCCATCCGGTGCCCATCGGCGGGGTTGACGTACCCCATCTCCCGGGCCCACCGGCGGTTGCCGTCGACCAGCACGCCGACGTGCCCGGGCAGGGGCCTGCCCGCCAGTGCCGCGGTCAGCCGGCGCTCGTACACCGAGTACAGCAGGGATCGCAGGCCCATGCGCTCAGCCTAGTGTCTGCCGCATCCGTACGGTGACCCCTTGATCATGCGTACGAACGGGCGTAGGGGCCACGCCGGCCCGGCCGGGTGCGCCGGGCCGGGCCGTTGACCGGCCGGGCCGGCGCGGTCACTCCACCCCGAGCCGGGCCCGCAACGCGTCCAGCTCCGCCCACAGCACGCCCGGCAGCTTGTCCCCGAACCGGCCGAACCACTCGGTGATCTGCGGGATCTCGGCGCGCCACTCCTCCGGGTCCACCCGCAGCGCGGCCTCGATGTCCTCCCGCGGCGTGTCCAGGCCGGTCAGGTCCAGCGCCTCGACCGGCGGCACCAGGCCGATCGGGGTCTCGACCGCCTCGCCGGTGCCCTCCAGCCGCTGCACTATCCACTTGAGCACCCGGCTGTTCTCGCCGAAGCCGGGCCACAGGAACCGGCCGTCCTCGCCCCGGCGGAACCAGTTCACATAGAAGATCTTCGGCAGCTTCTCCGGGTCGCCGGCGCCCTGGCCGCCGCCCTTGCCCATCTCGATCCAGTGCTGGAAGTAGTCCCCGGCGTTGTATCCGATGAACGGCAGCATCGCCATCGGGTCCCGCCGCACCACCCCGACCGCCCCGGCCGCGGCCGCGGTGGTCTCGGAGGAGAGCGTCGCCCCCAGGTAGACGCCGTGCACCCAGTCCCGAGACTGGGTCACCAGCGGGATCGTGGTCCGGCGCCGGCCACCGAACAGGATCGCCGAGATCGGGACGCCCTTCGGGTCCTCGTACTCCGGCGCCAGGATCGGGCACTGCGTGATCGGGGTGCAGAAGCGCGAGTTCGGGTGGGCGGCGAGCTCCCCGCTCTCCGGCGTCCAGTCCCGACCGCGCCAGTCGGTGAGGTGCGCCGGCGGGTCGCCCATCCCCTCCCACCAGACGTCACCGTCGTCGGTGTAGCCCACATTGGTGAAGAGCGTGTTGCCGCGCTCCAGCGTACGCATGGCGTTCGGGTTGGTGGTCCAGTCCGTGCCGGGCGCCACCCCGAACAGCCCGTACTCCGGGTTCACCGCGTACAGCCGGCCGTCCTCGCCGAACCGCAGCCAGGCGATGTCGTCACCGAGCGTCTCCACCTTCCAACCCTCGATGGTCGGCTGCAGCATCGCCAGGTTGGTCTTGCCGCACGCGGACGGGAACGCCCCGGCGATGTAGTAGACCTTCCCCTCCGGCGAGGTCAGCTTGAGGATCAGCATGTGCTCGGCGAGCCAGCCCTCGTCGCGGCCCATCACCGAGGCGATCCGCAGCGAGTAGCACTTCTTGCCCAGCAGCGAGTTGCCGCCGTAGCCGGAGCCGAAGGACCAGATCTCCCGGGTCTCCGGGAAGTGGGAGATGAACTTGGTCTGGTTGCAGGGCCACAACACGTCCTCCTGGCCGGGCTCCAGCGGAGCACCGACGGAGTGAAGGGCTGGCACGAATTCGGCGTCGGTCCCCATCGCGGCCAGCACGTCCGCCCCCATACGGGTCATGATCTGCATGGAGACGACGACGTACTCCGAGTCGGTGATCTGCACGCCGAACATCGGCTGTGGCGCGTTGAGCGGCCCCATACAGAAGGGGATCACGTACATGGTGCGACCCCGCATGCACCCGCGGTAGAGCTCAGTCATGGTCCGCTTCATCTCCACGGGGTCCATCCAGTTGTTGGTAGGCCCGGCGTCGGCGGGGTCGGCCGAGCAGATGAACGTCCGCTCCTCGACTCGCGCCACGTCGGTGGGGTCGGTCCGGGCCCAGAAGGAGTTCGGCCGCTTCTCTGGATCGAGCGGCACCAATTTGCCCGCCGACACCAGTTGGCTGGTGAGCCGATCCCACTCTGCCCGCGACCCGTCGCACCAGACGACCCGGTCTGGAGTGGTAAGCTCCGCGACCTCAGCGACCCACCGGAGCAGCTTCGCGTGCGAGGTGGGAGCCCCTTCAAGTCCTGCGGTAGTGGGCACGGCGGTCATGTTCACTCCTCGTGGTCGACGTTGACCTGGGTATTTCTCAGAGTAGCCCCGATGAGGGCGGTTGCTGATCCGCGTCTCGGCCCGTTTTCGTCCCAGGCATTCGTGTCATCCACACCTGTACCGGCCCCGGCCACGCTAGGCTCAGGCAGGTGTGGTTCGCCCGGCTCTCCCAGCGGTTCCGCGACGTCATACGGGAGCTGGGCAAGTTCGGTGTCGTCGGCGCTGTCGCCTACGGCGCCGACACCGGGGTCTACGTGCTGTCCCGGCTCTGCCTCGGGCCGATAACCTCCAAGACCATCGCCACGGTGGTCGCCGCGTCCCTGGCGTTCATCGGTAACCGCTTCTGGACCTGGCGCCACCGGGAGCGGACCAGCCTGGCCCGGGAGTACACGCTGTACTTCTGCCTCAACGGCGTCGCCCTCGGGATCGCCCTCGGGATCGTGGCGGTCAACTACTACGGGTTGGGTGCGATCTGGCCTTCCGTCTTCCGTTCGGCCGTCGCCGACCTGATAGCGGCGCAGGTGATCGCGGTCGCGGCGGGATCGGCGTTCCGGTTCTGGTCGTATCGACGATTCGTGTTTCGACAGCCGTCTACGAAGGGATACCCAAACGAGCTGGCTCCCGCGGTCCCGGATCGACACGGCACGTAGAGTGGGCCAGTGCACGCACTCTCCCGCCGACTGTCCGGTAAGGCACTGATCGCCCGGTTCCGCGCCGTCCTCGGTGAATTCATGAAATTCGGCGTCGTCGGCGCTATCAACCTGGTCGTCAACTTCCTCGTGTTCCTTGCCCTAGCCACGACCGTCTTCGCGGGTGGGGAGCTCAAGGCCAACGTGGTCGCGTTCATCGTCGCGACGACCAGCTCCTACCTGATGAACCGACACTGGACGTTCCGGCACCGACCGCGTTCGACCCGTCGCCGCGAGTACGCGTTGTTCTTTCTCTTCAACGTCGCAGGGCTCGCGATCGAGCTGGCCGTGATGGGGCTGGCCAAGTACGGGTTGGGCATGAAGACCCTCGTGCCACTCACGATCGCGAAGGCGATCGGCATCGGGCTCGGCACGATCTTCCGGTTCTACACCTACCGGACCTTCGTCTTCTCCAGTCGGCGGATCACCCTGTCGCGGGCGTTCAGGGCCGGCGTGCCCAGCACGGCGACACCCGCCGAGAACACCGGCCCGCAACCGACCAGCGACCAGCTCAGCCCGACTGGCCCTCCGACGACTCCTTGAACTCCCTCACGATCTCCCGGAACTCGTCGTCACCGAGTGAGTGCCGGTCCCGGTCCTGATCGACCAGGTCGTACAGGAGCGTCTGGACCCGCTGTACCTTCGGCACGTCCACGAGGCGGGTCTGACCGCGCTCTCCGGCCGACTCGATCAACAAGGTCCCGCAGCCGAAGAGACGGTCGATCAAGGTCTGGTTCATCGTGTGGTCGTTGACCCGGTGAAGGGGGATGTCGCGCCGCTCCCGGTGGAAGACCCCGTGCTGGAGCACCACCCGCTCGTTGGTGAAGACGTAGTGGGTAGTGCGCCAGACGATCCACGGCCATATGGTCAGCCAGCACACGAGGATCAGCGCGACCCCACCGATGACGTACAAGGCGATCTGTCCGACGCCCCCCTCCGGCAGGTAGAGCCAACCGGCGACCACCGCGGCCACCGCCAGCAGCAGCACCACCACGGGGCGGAACATCTCCCGCCAGTGCGGGTGCAGGTGCATCACGACGTGCTCGTCACTGGTGAGGATGTCTTCCGGGAATGCCACGCCGGACTCCTTGCGTTGTGTCACGATGAACTCGGCCCGTAGCGTAGCCGGAACGTGCCACCGGCCACACTCCACCGACCAGGCCGCGGTCAGACCACCGAGTCGCTGAAACCGCGCACGTGCAGGATGTCGCCGCTGGCGATGGCGCGGGTGTCGCCGTCTCGCCGCCGCACGACCAGCCGTCCGTCGGTGTCGACCATGATGGCGGTGCCGGTGAGCTCGCCGCCACCGGGCAGCAGCACTCGCACCCGACGCCCCACCGTGTCACAGCCGCGCAGGTAGGCGGTGCGCAGGCCGCAGCCCTCAGCGTCGCCACCGGCGGTACGCCAGCGCCGGTACCACGTCTCGAGCTCAGTCAACAGTGAAGCCAGCAGCTGTTCACGGTCCAGGTTGGTGGCCCCGGCTACCGCCAGCGATGTGGCACCGACGCCCCACGGCGGATCGGGCGGCAGCTCTTCCTGGCGGAGGGTGACGTTGAGCCCCACCCCGACCACGACCGCGTCGTCGTTGACTTCAGCGAGGATTCCGCCGCACTTGCGACCGTCCAACAGCAGGTCGTTCGGCCACTTGAGGGTGGGCACCAGACCAGTGACGTGATTCACCGCCTCGGCGAGCGCGACACCGGTGAGCAGTGGCAGCCACCCCCACCGTTTGCGGGGTGCCTCGGGCCAGTCACGGCTAGCCAGCCCAGGGCGCAGCAGCACGCTCACGTAGATCCCCGCCCGCGGCGGTGACTCCCAGACGCGGTCCAACCGGCCGCGGCCGGCACTCTGGTGCTCGGCGACCAGTACCGCACCCTCCGGCAGGCCCTCACGCGCGGCGGCAGCCAGGTCCACGTTGGTGGAACCGGTCTCCTCTACCAGTTCCAGCCTGTTCCACAGACGGTGTTCGGCCACCACATCGCGCCGCAACACGTCAACACGCATGGGTGGCCGGTCAGAATCTGAGTACGGATGCACCGGGCAACCTTACGGATCAGTAGTCTCGTCGTGGGCGCGGGGCGGGGGGCCGTCTGGGCGATACCGGGCACACGATCGACGGTTTCGAGCGCTCCACTCGGATGATCTCCGGCGGCGACCAGACGATGCGATCGTGGTGGCGTGGTCTCGTGCGACCCGATTCCACCGCTGACCTACCCACATCCGCCACCACCACCGCCGCGCGGTCCGCCGGCGTCGCCGGATGGTGCCCGCCCATCCGCTGCTCAGGTGCGCCCACAAACCGACCAGCACTGACACACCGCCCAGCATGAGCGCAAGGCCAAATACGGTCATATCGAGTTAACGAGCGGTATGCAAACGCGAAACGACCAGGTCGGGACCGTGATCTGGGCGTCGCTACGATCTCTGGCGTGAGCGTCCACGACACTGACCTCGACCTTCAGACCACCGCCGGCAAGATCGCTGATCTCGAGCGCCGGGTTGAGGCGGCCACCCACGCCGGGTCCTCACGCGCGGTGGAGAAACAACACGCCCGGGGCAAGAAGACTGCCCGCGAACGGATCGACCTTCTCCTCGACCCCGGCTCGTTCGTGGAGTTGGACGAACTGGCTCGCCACCGCTCCACCAACTTCGGTCTCGACGCCCACCGGCCGTACGGCGACGGAGTGGTGACCGGCTACGGCACCGTGGACGGCCGGCAGGTGGCGGTCTTCGCACAGGATTTCACCGTCTTCGGCGGCTCACTCGGCGAGGTCTTCGGCGAAAAGATCGTCAAGGTGATGGACTTGGCGATGAAGACCGGGTGCCCGATCATCGGCATCAACGACTCGGGTGGCGCCCGGATCCAGGAGGGCGTGGTATCGCTCGGCCTCTACGGCGAAATCTTCTACCGCAACACCCGCGCCTCCGGTGTCATCCCACAGATCTCCCTGGTGATGGGGCCGTGCGCGGGCGGTGCGGTCTACTCCCCCGCGATCACCGACTTCACCGTGATGGTGGACCAGACCAGCCACATGTTCATCACCGGACCGGACGTGATCAAGACGGTGACCGGGGAAGACGTGGGCTTCGAAGAGCTGGGCGGAGCCCGTACCCACAACACCCGCTCCGGCAACGCGCACTACCTCGCCACCGATGAGGAGGACGCGATCGAGTGGGTGAAGGCTCTCTTGTCCTACCTGCCCAGCAACAACCTGGACGAGCCTCCGGTCTATCCAGTGGAGGCCGACCTTGAGGAGAACGACTCCGACCGGGAGCTCGACACGCTGATCCCCGACTCCAGCCAGACCCCGTACGACATGCACGAGGTGATCACCCGGGTGCTGGACGACGGCGAGTTCCTGGAGGTGCAGCCGCTCTTCG
>CAYTMR010000153.1:0-8122 GCA_964438855.1 uncultured Micromonosporaceae bacterium | reverse complement strand
TGCGCGAGCCGCACCGGGTGGCCCGCTACTGCGAGGAGCTGGCCGGCACCTACCACCGCTTCTACGACTCCTGTCGGGTGCTGCCGCAGGGCGACGAGCCCGCGACCGACCTCACCCGGGCCCGACTGTGGCTGGTGGAGGCTACCCGGGTGGTGCTCGCCAACGGGCTGGACCTGCTCGGTGTGAGCGCTCCGGAGCGGATGTGACCAGGCCGCCGAGCCGCTTGGATAGCATGTCCCGGGTGGGATTCATGATCGCGGAGGGCTGGCGTGCGGGCGCATGAGGCAGGGGCGTTGCACGCCGATCTGGGACACCACGGGCCGGCCTGGCTGCGCCCGCCGGCTGATCCCAACGCGCTACTGCCACGACTGTGGCCGACGACCGTCACCCGGGGAGACGACGGTGTGATCACGGTCGGTGGTGTGCGCGTCACCGACCTGGCTGCCCGCCACGGCACACCCGCGTACGTCCTGGACGAAGCCGACCTGCGGGCCCGCTGCCGAGACTTCCTCGCCGCTTTCCCCGACGCCGACGTCTACTACGCCGGCAAGGCCTTCCTGTGCAAGGCCGTGGTACGCGTCATCGCGGAAGAAGGGCTGAATCTGGACGTCTGCTCCGGCGGCGAGTTGGCGGTGGCGCTGGCGGCGGGGATGGACCCGGCCCGGATCGGGTTCCACGGCAACAACAAGTCACTCGATGAGCTGAGTCGGGCGCTCGACGTCGGTGTGGGACGGATCATCGTCGACTCGTTCGACGAGATCGACCGGCTTACGGCGCTTGCCCGGGAGCGTGGCGTGCGCCCGCCGGTGCTGATCCGGGTCACGGTGGGGGTGGAGGCGCACACCCACGAGTACATCGCCACCGCACACGAGGACCAGAAGTTCGGTTTCTCACTCGCCGGTGGGGCGGCGTACGCCGCCGCCGCGCGGGTGCTCGAAGAGGGAGTCTTGGACCTGCGTGGCCTGCACTCGCACATCGGCTCGCAGATCTTCGACACCTCCGGGTTCGAGGTCTCGGCGCGCCGAGTGCTGGGTCTACAGGCCCGACTGCGCGACACACACCAGGTCGAACTACCCGAGTTGGACCTCGGTGGCGGGTTCGGGATCGCCTACACCAGCCAGGACGACCCGCCCGCGTCGGCGGAGTTGGGCAAGCGGCTACTCAAGATCGTCGAGGACGAGTGTGCGGCGGCGCGGCTGGCGGTGCCGCGGCTGTCGATCGAGCCCGGCCGGGCCATCATCGGACCGGCGATGTTCACCCTCTACCAGGTGGGTACGGTCAAGGACGTCGACGGCATTCGGACCTACGTCAGCGTGGACGGTGGGATGAGCGACAACATCCGCACCGCCCTCTATGGTGCGTCGTACTCGGCCACCCTCGCCTCCCGCGCGAGCGACGCCGGCCCCATGCTGGCCCGTGTGGTGGGAAAGCACTGTGAGGCCGGGGACGTGGTGGTGCAGGATGAATTCCTGCCCGCAGACATCAAGCCCGGAGATCTTGTCGCGGTGCCCGGCACTGGTGCTTACTGCCGTAGTCTGGCGAGCAACTACAACCACGTGCCGCGCCCACCGGTGGTGGCGGTCGCTGACGGCCACAGCCGGGTCATCGTCCGCCGGGAGACCGAGGAAGACCTACTAGCACTGGATGTGGGATGAGCGTACGCGTCGCCTTGTTGGGCTGCGGCACGGTCGGCGGGCAGGTGGTGCGCCTGCTGCACGAGCAGGCCGACGACCTGGCCGCGCGGATCGGCGCACCGGTGGAGCTGGTGGGCATCGCGGTCCGCCGCCCCGGCCGGGATCGTGGCGACCTGCCGGTCGACCCGGCGATCTTCACCACCGACGCGCTCGGCTTGGTGAAACGCGACGACGTCGACGTCGTGGTGGAGGTGGTCGGCGGGATCGAGCCGGCCCGCACCTGGCTGGTGGAGGCGCTGCGGCGGGGCAAGGGAGTGGTCACCGCCAACAAGGCGCTCTTGGCCGAGGACGGGGGCGCGCTGCACGACGCGGCGGTGGCCGGCGGTGCGGCGCTCTACTACGAAGCCGCGGTCGCGGGGGCCATTCCGCTGCTTCGGCCGCTGCGGGAGTCGCTGCACGGAGATCGCATCTCGCGAGTGATCGGCATCGTCAACGGGACCACCAACTACATCCTCTCCGCCATGGAGAGCACCGGCGCCGGCTACACCGAGGCGCTGGAGGAGGCGACCGCCCTCGGGTACGCGGAGGCGGATCCGACCGCGGACGTGGAGGGCTTCGACGCGGCGGCGAAGGCCGCGATCCTCGCCTCACTCGCCTTCCACACCAGGGTCACCGCCGCCGACGTGTACCGGGAGGGGATCACCGACGTCACCGCACTCGACGTCGCCAGCGCCCGTGAGATGGGCTGTGTGATCAAGCTGTTGTGCATCGCCGAACGCAGCGACGGCGCGGTGAGTGTCCGGGTGCACCCGGCGATGATCCCGCGCCGACACCCGCTCGCCGGGGTCGGCGACGCCTTCAACGCGGTCTTCGTCGAAGCGGAGGCGGCCGGGCCGCTCATGTTCTACGGCCGGGGGGCCGGCGGCGCGCCGACCGCCAGTGCGGTGCTGGGTGACCTGGTGGCGGCGGCACGGGGCCGGCTCACCGCGGCCAACCCGTTGACGGGTCTGGAGGCGTACGCCGAGCTGCCGGTGCGTCCGATCGGCGACGTGGTCACCCGCTACCACGTACGGCTCGACGTCGCCGATCGGCCGGGTGTGCTGGCGGCGGTGGCCGGGGTCTTCGCCAAACACGACGTGTCGATCGCCACGGTGCGCCAGACCGGCCAGGGCGGCGACGCCAGCCTGGTCATCGTGACCCACCGGGCTCCGGACGCGGCGATCAGCGGCACCGTCGCGGAGTTGCGGACCCTGCCGGTGGTGCGCTCGGTCGCCTCGGTGCTGCGGGTCGAAGGCGACACCCTCTGAGTCGCACCGGGCGTGCTCCCGCGGGTGCGCTGCCGGCGGGCCGACGGTCATGGAAGCCGGCCGGTGGAGGCGTTGTACTCTTCACCGGGTCGGCGCGGCCGTCGCCGGCGGAAGGTGCAGGATGTAGAGCATGTGGCGCGGACTGATCGAGGCGTATCGGGATCGGCTTCCCGTGACCGACGCCACCCCGGTGGTGACTCTCTACGAGGGCAACACCCCGCTACTGCCGGCACCCACCATCTCGTCCCGGGTCGGCGCCGACGTGTACCTGAAGGTCGAGGGCGCCAATCCGACCGGCTCGTTCAAGGACCGGGGGATGACGGTGGCGGTCTCCAAGGCGGTCGAGCAGGGCGCCAAGGCGATCATCTGTGCGTCCACCGGCAACACGTCGGCGTCCGCCGCCGCCTACGCCGCCCGCGCCGGGCTGACCTGCGCCGTGCTCGTGCCACAGGGCAAGATCGCGCTGGGGAAGTTGGCGCAGGCCCTGGTGCACGGCGCGCGGCTGCTACAGGTGAGCGGCAACTTCGACGACTGTCTCGCGCTGGCGGGCAAGCTGTCTCAGGACTATCCGGTCGCGTTGGTCAACTCGGTCAACGTCGATCGCCTGCACGGGCAGAAGACCGCCGCCTTCGAAGTCGTGGCGGCGCTCGGCCACGCGCCGGACATCCACTGCCTGCCGGTGGGCAACGCCGGCAACATCACCGCGTACTGGATGGGGTACCAGGAGGAGTACGAGGCGGGTAACGCGAAGCAGCGTCCCAAGATGTTCGGGTTCCAGGCCGCTGGTGCGGCACCGATCGTGACCGGCAAGGTGGTGCGGGAACCGAGCACGATCGCCTCGGCGATTCGGATCGGCAATCCGGCATCGTGGTCCAAGGCGACCGACGCTCGGGACGAGTCTGGCGGTGTGATTGAAGCGGTCACCGACCGGGACATTCTCGCTGCGTACCGGATGCTCGCCCGCGACGTGGGGGTCTTCGTGGAGTTGGCCAGTGCGGCGAGCGTAGCCGGGCTGCTGCGCTGCGCCGAGTCTGGACGGGTGCCGCGAGGTTCTACTGTGGTCTGCACGGTGACCGGGCACGGCCTGAAGGACCCGGAGTGGGCCATCTCCACCGCGCCGGCGCCGGTGACCATCGGAGCGGATCCGGCGGCTGCGGCGCGGGCGCTCGACCTGGCCTGATCTGCGCGGGAAAGGCGGTGGCACTGCTGTGTGGTGTCCCATACGTGCGATGTCCGTGAGCCGGCGCGGTGGCACCTCATCGTAGGATCCCGTAGGTGGCGTCCGCCCTTTCGGTCCTTACTCGCCATCGGGACTTCCGCCGCCTGTTCTTCGCCGAGCTCGTCGTCTTCGGGGCCGACTGGTTCGCGGTCGTACCGTTGGTGACGCTGCTGCTGGATCTGACCGGCAGCGGGGTGTGGGGCAGCCTGGCGCTGGCCGCCGACACCGGGATCGGGGCTCTCTTGCTGCCGTACGCCGGCGCGGTCGCGGACCGGTGGGACCGTCGGCGCATCATGGTGCTCGCTGGCCTGGGAGCGATCGCCGGGACAGCGCTGCTGTTCGGGGTACGCGGTCCGGGTATGGCATGGCTCGGCCCCGTAGGGATCGCGGTCATCGGGGCTGCGAAGGCGTTCTTCTCCCCGGCGGCTCTCGCCGCCTTGCCCAATGTGGTCCATCGTGACCATCTCGCCGCCGCGAACGCCCTGTCGGGCAGCGCGTGGGGCACGATGGTCGTGCTCGGCTCCTCGGCCGGCGGGGTCATGGCAGGGCTGATCGGCCCTTACCTCTGCTTCGGCGCCGCCGCTGGCCTGCTGGTGATCGCCTCCCTGTTGGTGTGGAGCATCCGGGCACCGTTGCAGGGGGAACCGGACTCCCGTCCCGTCCCCGCCCTGGTCGCGCTCCGGGAGGCGGTGGGCTACATCCGGCGTCACCCCCGGGTAGCGTCGCTGGTCACGGTCAAGGCCGCGGTCGGCATCGGCAACGGTGTGATCGGCATCTTCCCGATGATCGCCGGTCTGTTCGGGGTGGGCGCCTACGGGACCGGTGCGCTGTTCGCGGCCCGGGGGTTGGGTGCGGTGGCCGGACCACTGGTGATGCAGCGGGCGCTGAGCCGCAGCCGGTGGCTGATGCCCGGCCTGGCGCTGTCGATGGCGACCTACGGGGTGGCGTACCTGGCGGTCGCGGTCAGCGAATGGTTCGTGGTGACCGTGCTGTTGGTCTTTCTGGCCCACTTCGCTGGCGGCACTAACTGGGTGATGAGCAACTATGCGCTGCAGCTGGAGGTTCCCGACCGGCTGCGGGGGCGGGTGTTCGCCACCGACATGATGCTGGCCACGCTCGCGATCGCGGTGAGCCTCCTGGTGGTCGCGGCCTTCATCGACGCCGTGGACCTACGCGTGCTCATCGGCGCCTGCGGCGCCGTCACCCTGCTGTACGCGGTGGGCTGGCGGTGGGCCAGTCGACGGCATGAACCACCGGCCGACCAACCTGACTGAGCCGGCCACACGCGTCCCGCGCCGAGGCCGATAGCATGGCCGCGTGAACTTCGTTGACCGGCCGGTCACGGTGCGGGTCCCCGCCAGCAGCGCCAACCTCGGCCCCGGGTTCGACGCCCTTGGGCTCGCCCTCAGCCTGTACGACGAGGTCGGCGCGCGGGTGGTCGACGGGCCCACGCACGTGGCGATCACCGGCGAGGGCGCGGGCGACCTTCCCACCGACGAACGTCACCTGGTGGTACGCGCCATGTGGGCGACCTTCGAAGCGTTGGGGTCGACACCCCCGCCAGGGGTCGAGCTGCGCTGCCACAACCGGATCCCCCAGGCCCGAGGGCTCGGATCCTCTTCGGCCGCCATCGTGGCGGGAGTGCTGCTGGCCCGGTCACTGGTGGTCGGTGGCGCCGAGCGGCTGTCCGATGCGGACGCCCTGCGGCTGGCGTCCGGGATCGAGGGTCACCCGGACAACGTCGCTGCCTGCCTGCTCGGCGGCTTCACGATCGCCTGGGGCGGGGCGGAGGAGGCGTGCGCCGTACGTTTGACTCCGGACGTTCGGGTGCGTCCGGTGGTGTTCGTGCCGGACGTGCCGGGACTCACGGCGACCGCGCGGGCGGCACTACCCGCGAGCGTGCCGCATGCGGACGCCGCGTACACCGCGGGTCGGGCCGCGTTGCTGGTCCACGCGCTCACGGCGGCGCCTGACCACTTGTACCCCGCCACCGAGGACCGACTGCACCAGCGTTACCGGGCGGGTGGCGCACCGGCGACGGCGGCGTTGGTCGAGAAGCTACGCGCGGCCGGTGTCGCCGCGGTGGTGAGCGGGGCGGGTCCGACGGTATTGGCACTATCGCCGGTGCCGACCGGATTCGACCCTGGAGGTCAGTTCACACGCCATGATTTGGCCGTGGACACCGTGGGGGCGGTGATCCGACCAGGTATGCTTGAACTGCCCGCATGACACGCCGACCCAGGACAGCTATTGCTCCTGGCGGGGCTATGTGTTTAGGCTCTAAAGCACAGCCGCGAAGCGGCGCGATCTGCGGGTCCCAACTGAGGTCCGTGGAGCACCCCAGGACATTGTCGGCGGCGTAGCCGTCACACCCCTACCAGTGCAATCGGACCGCGTCTCACGGCAGCGCCGCTGTTGCGGACAACGCTCCCGTGGGCGTTTGCGGGTGCATCCGAGGCCGCCCGGGTTCCGCGACCGCACCGGGCAGCCCGGCCATCGAGGAAGGAAACCATTGAGCGACACCACCGACGTGACGTCGGGCGCCTCCCACGTCGCAGACCAGACACCATCTGGCCGCCGCCGGCGTGGCGCCGGCCTTTCCGCGATGCTGCTCCCTGAGCTTCAGAGCCTCGCCGGTTCGCTGGGCATCACTGGGATCGCCCGGATGCGTAAGAGCGACCTGATCGCGGCGATCCAGGAGCGCCAGGCGGCAGCTGGGGCGGCCGCCGTGCGGCAGCGCGGCGTGGTCGCCGCCGAGGAGCCGCGCGAGGAGGTGCGGGCGGAGGTGCGCCCGGAGCGGGCTGCGGAGGAGCAGCCAGCCGACGCGCTGGTCACTGCTCCCACGTCCACCTCGGCCCCTGCGGCCGCCGATGGTGCCGCCGTGGCGGTCGAGTCCGCCCGGACCCCTCGTCGGGCGACGCGGCCAGCGGGCCCACCGGAGCCTCGGCAGCAGGATGCGCCGGTGGCGGCCGAGGCGCGACCCGCCGAGGAGCGGGAGTCCGTTGAGGGCCAAGCCGAGACGAAAGAGTCCTGTTCGAGTGAGAGCCGCGGTAACGGTCGCAGCGGGGAAGGGCGTAACGGTGAGGCCGCGCGTTCGTCGGACAGCCGTAACGGCGACGACGACAGTGCCGACAGTGGCGGCCGACGTGGCCGGCGCGCCCGTTACCGTGACCGGCGCCGTGGCCGCGAGCGGGGCGGTGCCGAGACGTCGGAGCCACCAGTCTCCGAGAACGACGTCCTGGTCCCGGTAGCCGGCATCGTCGATGTGTTGGACAACTACGCCTTCGTGCGCACCAGCGGCTACCTTGCCGGACCTAACGACGTCTATGTCTCCATGTCTCAGGTGCGCAAGTACGGCCTGCGCCGGGGGGACGCGATCACCGGCGCGGTCCGGGCCACTCGGGAAGGCGAGTCCCGGCGGGACAAGTACAACCCGCTGGTGCGGCTGGACACGATCAACGGGATGGATCCGGAGGAGGCCAAGCGCCGCCCCGAGTTCTACAAGCTCACACCGCTCTATCCACAAGAACGGTTGCGCTTGGAGACCGAGCCGCACATCCTCACCACCCGGGTGATCGACCTGATCATGCCGATCGGGAAGGGACAGCGGGCGCTGATCGTCTCCCCGCCGAAGGCGGGTAAGACCACGGTCCTGCAGCAGGTGGCCAACGCCATCACGACCAACAACCCGGAGTGCCACCTGATGGTGGTCCTGGTGGACGAGCGGCCGGAAGAGGTCACCGACATGCAGCGATCGGTGACGGGAGAGGTGATCGCCTCCACCTTCGACCGTCCGCCGTCGGACCACACCACCCTCTCGGAGCTCGCGATCGAGCGGGCCAAGCGCCTGGTAGAGCTGGGTCTGGACGTGGTGGTGATGCTCGACTCCATCACGCGGCTGGGTCGGGCGTACAACAACGCCACCCCGGCCAGCGGGCGCATCATGTCTGGTGGTATCGACT
>CAYTMR010000152.1:0-8320 GCA_964438855.1 uncultured Micromonosporaceae bacterium | reverse complement strand
GTAGCGCCTGGCGGACGAGATCGGACAGGGTCACCGCGCCGGCGCCCTCCACATTGGCGGTGCGCGTCTGAAGGGAGACCACGTGGGGATGGCGCACCCGTAGCTCGGCGGCGTCCTCGATCAGGACGATCCGCTCCTGCGCTGGCACGAGTGCGAGGAGAGCACCCAGCAGCGTGCTCTTGCCGGTGCCGGTGCCACCAGTGACCAGGTAGGCCAAGCGTGCGCGGACGATCGCCGAGAGCAACTCCGCGATGCCGGCGTCGAACGTACCCCCGGCCGCCAGGTCATCCAGAGTGAACGGTCGTTGCCGGAAGGTGCGCAGGGACAGGTAGGGCCCGTCGGTGGCGACCGGAGGTAGCACCGCGTGCAGCCGGGTACCGTCGGGCAACCGCACGTCCGCGCACGGGCTGCTGTCGTCCAGCCGCCGACCGCCGGCCGCCGCGAGCCGCTGCGCGAGCCGGCGGACGTCCGCGGCGGTGCCCAGACGCAACGGCATCCGCACCAGTCCACGTCCCCGGTCGACCCACACCGTGTCGTTGTTGACCAGTACGTCGGTGATGTCGGGGTCGGCCAGCAGAGGTGCCAGCGGACCGGCACCGACGAGGTCGGCGTGGACCTGTTGAGCCAGCTGGAGCAGCCCGGTGTCACCGAGCGCCGCCGCGTGTGGGTGCGCCCGCACCGCCGCTACCACGGCGGCGCTGGTGGGCGCGGCGCCGTCGCGGGCGAAGCGTCGCCGCACACGCCCGACCAGTGTCGAATCCGGCACTGCGGCCGGCTCGGCGGCGGTCACGCCGTCCCTCCGTCGGCGGGGGTGGACGCGCGTAGCCCGGCGACGAGTCGCCGGCAGAGCACCGCCAACGGCCCACGGCCACGGCCGCCGGGCGGCTGTCCGTCTTCGAGCGCCGCAGGCAGCCCAGTTTCTGGCCTGAGGGTGCCCACGACCGGCAGACCAAGCGCGGCAGCGATCTCGTCGGGGGTGAGCCGGCCTGGGGATGGTCCTCGCACCACCACATTGATCTGCGGGCAGTGCTCCGCGATGGTGCCGACCATCTTGGTCGCCGCCGTGACGGCGCGGATCTCCGCAGGGACGACCAGCAAGCACTGGTCCGCGCTCTGCAACGCCACCTCGGCCGCCGGGTCGAGCTGGCGAGGGAGGTCCACCACGACGAGATCACGAGCGGCGCGTCCGGCATGCATCACCGCGGCCATGGCGGAGGGTGGGACCGCGTCGAGATGTCTCCGGTCGAACGAGAGCACGGCCACGTCACCCCGGCAGGGCAGCGCGGACAGCAAGGCGGGTGCGTCCATGCGGCCGTCGGCGTCGGCGAGCTCGGCCCTCCGCAGACCCGCCTCGTCCTCGCAGCCCAGCACCAGGTCGATCCCACCGCCGAGCGGGTCGGCGTCGACGAGGAGTACCCGCTGCCCGCTCTCGGCCGCGGTCATCGCCAATCCGCCGGCAAGCACACTGGCCCCGGCGCCTCCCCGCGCGCCCTGCACCGCTACCACTTGCGCCGGCGGGCATTCGTCGAACCGGTCGGCGAGCCGTTCCACCAACCACGGTTCGGCAGCCGGCAGCAGAGCGACATAAGCGGCGCCCAACCCTTCGGCATAGGCCCACGGATTCGCGTCGCCGTCGGCGTAGCCGACGACCACGACGCGGGCGCGGCGTGGCAACCGGGCACGCAGGCACGCCTGTGCCTGGTCAGCTCCCACCATGACCAACGGTGCGGTGCTGAAACGGCCGCGGGCGTCCGATGGATCGGGCGCCACCTCCACCTCTGTGCCTGCCGCGGCCGCGAGCCGGAGCAGATCGTCGAGCAGCCGCTCGTCAGCGGTGACGAGGAGTGGGCGGCGAGGGCGGCGGGCAGATGTGGCGTGGCGACGCATGTAAGCCTCTCAGCGACGTGGGCGGGCGTGTGGGTCGCGCTCACCGTCGCAGGGCAGGCATCGGCCGTACCAGTGCCCGCCATGGCTTCTGTGGACAACGAACGCCCTTGTGGACAGCGCGGGGTACGCCGTCGTGGTCTGCTACGATGTAGCGACAAATAGGGCAAATAGTGTGCATCGGGCGGCGAGCTAAGGTCGCCGAGAAAGGACGACCCCCGCCTTGGGGGGTGGGCGGGGGTCGTCAGGGGCACGGCTCCGGGGGGTAGAGCCGAACCCTCTCAGCGGTCACGGGGGGTGCAACCGCCGAGGGCCTCAAAGATCTACGAGGCATCGGCACGCCACTTGAGACCAGTTGGGTGCCGACAAACTCCAGCATGCCCGAACCGACCGCCTCGCGTCGAGTGTTGGGCACGGCAACAAGCCGTAATCAATGTGCGAGCCGGCTCACACTTTGTGCACAGACGCTCAACACCCAGCGACGTGGCGGATCGCCCGGTGATCACACGCACCGACGCACCTTAGCACCAAACGACCACAAGTTTGAGGCCACGCGGGTAGCCCGACTGTCGCGCTTTCTTTCGACGGCCGGACGGTTAGACTCAGCCAACGTGGGCCGCAGCGCCGCGTTCTTCGATCTGGACCGCACGGTCATCGCCAAGGCAAGCGCTCTCGCCTTCGGCCGGCCGTTCTACCGTGACGGGTTACTCAAGCGCCGTGACGTGATCAAAGCCGGGTACGCCCAGCTCATGTTCCGCTTCGGCGCCACCGACGAAGCCTCGATGGCCCGCACCCGCGACTACCTCGCGCGGCTGTGCCGCGGATGGCAGGTGGAGCAAGTCCGCCAGATCGTCACCGAGGCGCTGGAAGAGCTGATCCAGCCCTACATCTACGCCGAGGCGGCGCAACTGATCGCGCAACACCGGTCCGCCGGACGCGATGTGGTGCTGGTGTCAGCCTCCGGTGAGGAGATGGTCGGCCCCATCGGCGAGATGCTCGGCGTGGACCGGGTGATCGCCACCCGGATGAAGGTGGTCGACGGCCGCTACACCGGTGAGATCGACTTCTACGCCGCCGGGCCAGCGAAGGCGGAGGCGGTACGCGCCCTCGCCGCGGAGCAGGGCTACGACCTCGCGGAGTCGTACGCCTACTCCGACTCGGTCACCGACGTACCACTGCTCTCCACCGTGGGGCATCCCACAGCCGTCAACCCCGACCGCGGGCTGCGGAAGGTGGCGGCCGAACGCCAGTGGCCGACGCTGGAGTTTCGTCATCCGGTGCCGCTCGGCGTGCGTCTCCGCGAGCGCCCCGCGGTGCCGGTGGCCGCGGCGGCGATCGGCGTCGGGGTCGGGCTCGTCATCGGCATCGCCTGGTACGGACGGCGGCGCCGCAACCGCAACGCGGCCTAGGTTGGCAGCCTCGCTAGGAAAGGCGTAGAAAGGAAGTAGCGGACCCCGTTGGCAACGACGGGCTCCGTCCACGGCAGCCGGGCACCCACGCGGCGAGCAGCCACGTTCGGCGGAGTTGCACCGGATCCGGGAAGGACCCGGTGGCAACTGAAACGGTGCACGCTTGGTAACCCGGCCGGCCGTGCGGTGGCGGCGCCTCAACCAGAGGCGCCGTCCGTATGCGCGGCGAGCGACCGCCGCGCGCCCAGCTCGACCGCCGTCGCGCAGTGCCGCAGCCACGACCGGACACCGTCACGGGTGCCGGTCGCGAACGCCCCTGACGCCCCGACGTACTCCGGTTCGCGCTCCAGGTGGATCTCCTCCACCGACACAAGGCCCCGTGGATCCAGTCCGCCGGCCATCATCTCCAGCCGTGCCGCCGAGCGCGCCACGATGTCGTACGGCCCCGCGAACGCCCGCAGCGCCAGCACCTCACCATGCACCACCGCCGCTCGGATCAAGGGCGGCGCCTCCGACTTCGCCACGATCAGCGACGCGAGAGCGTCGAGCCTGGCCGCGACCTCCAGCTCACCGGTCGGACGTCCGAGCAGATCGTCACTGACGAGCCCACGCGCGGCGAGCAGGTGCAGCCGCGCGAGTACCTGCCTGGGAGCGACCCGCCACCGGTCGACCAACCCGGGCAACGCTTCCGAGCACCGCAACGCGCCCTGTACCACCGGGTCGGTGACCACCCCCGCACGCACGTCGGCCAGGTCGTGGCGGCTACCGGCCAGCGCGGCGCTCGCCACCGCGCCGCGCAACGCCACCTCGGCCGCGACCGCGCCACCCCGCCGCCGCAGGACGGGCAAGCGATACAGCTCGTCCACCGCCTCCCGTGCCGCCGCCACGGCCGGTGCGACGTCGGGGAGGTCCAGGAGGGCTACCAGCGGGTCGTGGGCCACCGCCGTACCGTAGCGGATCGACTCTGGCAAATCTCGCCAGGATATCCGACCCAGAGGGCTATACGTCGGCGCGCATCAGTGGGAGGATCCGAAAAAGTCTGCCGACGACGGCCAAGGGAGTGTGAGGATGTCTGAGGTACGCGGTTCAGCGTTGGAGGCACTGCTACAGGAAGAAAGGGCTTTCCCGCCTCCGGCGGAGTTCGCCGCCTCGGCCAACGTCGACGCCAGAGTCTACGAACAGGCGAGCGACCGGCTCGCGTTCTGGGACCAGGTGGCACGCCGACTGCGCTGGGACCACCCTTGGGAGCAGACCCTGGACTGGTCCGAGCCGCCGTTCGCGAAGTGGTTCGTGGGTGGTCGCTTGAACGTGGCGGTCAACTGCATCGACCGGCACGTCGCCGCCGGCCTCGGCGACCGGGTCGCGTACCACTGGGAAGGTGAGCCCGGCGACACCCGCACCATCACCTACGCGGAACTGCAACGGATGGTGTGCCAGGTCGCCAACACCCTGCTCGGGCTGGGAGTCCGCCCAGGAGACCGGGTGGCGCTCTACCTGCCGATGATCCCTGAGCTGCCGGTGACGATGCTGGCCTGTGCCCGGATCGGCGCCATCCACTCGGTCGTCTTCGGCGGCTTCTCCGCCGACGCGCTGGCCGGACGCATCAACGACACCGGTGCACGACTGGTCGTCACCGCCGACGGCGGATTCCGACGGGGTCGGCCATCACCGCTCAAGCCGATCGTCGACCAGGCCCTGACCTCCTGCCCCACGGTGGAAAAGGTAATCGTCGTGCGCCGGACCGCATCGCCCATCGACTGGGTGGACGGTCGCGACATGTGGTGGCACGACATCGTGCCGACCGCGTCCACCGAGCACACTCCAGAGTCGTTCGACGCCGAGCACCCGCTGTTCATCCTCTACACCTCGGGCACGACCGGCAAACCCAAGGGCATCCTGCACACCACCGGTGGCTACCTCGCCCAGGTCTCGTGGAGCCACCACGCCGTCTTCGACCTGAAACCCGAGACCGACATCTACTGGTGCACCGCCGACATCGGATGGATCACCGGCCACAGCTACACCGTCTACGGGCCACTCGCCAACGCCGCCACGAGCGTCATCTACGAAGGGACCCCCGACACGCCCCACCGCGGCCGTTGGTGGGAGATCGTGGACAAGTACCGCGTCACCATCTTCTACACCGCGCCCACCGCGATCCGCACCTTCGCCAAGTGGGGTGAGGACATCCCCGCCTCATTCGCGCTGAAGAGCCTCC
Organism: uncultured Micromonosporaceae bacterium; assembly: GCA_964438855.1. Classification (GTDB taxonomy): domain Bacteria; phylum Actinomycetota; class Actinomycetes; order Mycobacteriales; family Micromonosporaceae; genus Natronosporangium. The sequence goes on along the minus strand of CAYTMR010000152.1, from coordinate 2,809 downwards.
GCCTGCTCGGCACCGTCGGCGAGCCCATCAACCCGGAAGCCTGGATGTGGTACCGGCGCCACATCGGCCGGGAACGGTGCCCGATCGTCGACACCTGGTGGCAGACCGAGACCGGCGCCATCCTGATCTCGCCCCTGCCCGGTGTCACCGTTACCAAGCCTGGCTCGGCGATGACCCCGATGCCGGGCATCAGCGCCGACATCGTGGACGAAAACGGTGCGTCGGTGCCGCCCGGCAGCGGCGGTTACCTCACCCTCACCGAGCCTTGGCCCGCCATGGCCCGCACCATCTGGGGCGACCCTGAGCGGTACCGGGAGACGTACTGGAGCCGCTTCGCCGGCGCGTATTTCCCCGGCGATGGCGCCAAGCGCGACGCCGACGGTGACTACTGGCTGCTGGGCCGGGTCGACGACGTCATGCTGGTCTCCGGCCACAACATCTCCACCACCGAGGTCGAGTCGGCCCTCGTCTCCCACCCCCTCGTGGCGGAGGCGGCGGTCGTCGGAGCCAGTGACCCGGTCACCGGCCAGGCCATCGTCGCCTTCCCGATCCTGCGGGCCGGCACCGAGCCGAGCGCCGAACTGGTCAGCGAACTGCGCAACCACGTGGCCAAGACCCTCGGCCCGATCGCGAAGCCGCGCCAGATCCTGATCGTCGAGGAGCTCCCGAAGACTCGCAGCGGGAAGATCATGCGGCGGTTGCTGCGCGACATCGCCGAGAACCGCGAACTCGGCGACACCACCACGCTGCAGGACAGCACCGTCATGGATCTCATCGCGGAAGGGCTCAAGAACGCACCGCCAGAGCAGGACTGAGCCCCCCGCTCGCCGCCCCCCCCGCCCCTATCAGGCCCCCGCCCCCCGCGCGCGCTGTATGACCCCGCCGCCCGGGGGGGGGGCGGCCAGCCGCCGCATCAGGTAGCCGTACCAGCGTTCGCCGTACGGCACGTACACCCGGACGGTGTACCCGTCCGCCACCAGCCGCTGCTGCTCGGCCGGGCGGACTCCGTACAGCATCTGGAACTCGAACTCGTCCGGCGAGCGGTCGAACCACTTCGCGCGATCTTCACCGATCGCCACCAGCCGCGGGTCGTGGGTGGCGAGCATCGGATAGCCCTGGCCCGACATGAGGATGTTGAGGCAGCGGACGAACGACTTGTCAATGTCCAGCGAGGACTGGTAGGCCACCGACTCCGGTTCGGCGTACGCACCCTTGCACAGGCGTACCCGCGACCCCTGCCCAGCGAAGTCCCGGCAGTCGGCCTCGGTGCGGCGCAGGTAGGCCTGCAACGCCACCCCGGTGGTGGGAAAGTCCTGCCGCAGCTTCGCCAAGATCTCCAACGTCGAGTCAGTGGTGGTGTGATCCTCCATGTCCAACGTGACCGTGGTACCGGCCTCGGAAGCGGCGGCGCAGATCTGCGCCGCATAGTCGTACGCGCGCTGCTCGTCGAAGCGCTGCCCTAGCGCCGACAGCTTCAAGCTGATCTCCGCCTCCGGAGTCAACTCCGCCTCGGCGAGACCGGTGAGCAGGCGCAGATACTCGTCGCGGGTCGCGGTGGCCTGTGCCGGAGTGAGAGTGTCCTCGCCGAGGTAGTCGAGGCTCACCGCCAAACCTTCCTTCACCAGTTCGCGGGTCACTCGCAAGGCGTCCTCGGCGGTGGTGCCGGCGACGAACCGGCGGATCACGTCGCGGGAGAGGGGGGCGGTAGCGACGAGCCGCTCTATCCGGGGCGAACGGGAGGCGGCGAGGATCACCGATCGGAGCATGTGCTGAGCGTATCGGGTTCGGCCGCGTCTGAGTCGCCCAACTACCAGGAGTTGTCTACCGTAAACACGTGGACTTCAACGCGTACGCCCGGACCGCGGTTGAGTTGGTGAATGCTCGCCTGGAGACCATCGACGACCTGCGCCGGCTTCTCGCGACCGAGCAAGCGGAGGTCGAGGTCTCCGAGCGCGATCTCGCACTGTGCCGGCGCATTCAGCGACGACTGCGGGAGGTGTTCGAACTCGGCACCGCAGGGCGTGACAGCGAGGCGGTGGCGGCCCTCAACGCGTGTCTACAGTCCTTCCCGATGCGCCCTCGGATCTCCGGTCACGACTCGAGCGACTGGCACATGCACGTCACCGTCCGCGGCTCGTCTCGCTGCGTGGAGCACCTGGCGGGGGCCACGTGGGGGCTCGCGGTGTGGCTGTGCGAGTACGGCAGCGCCCGCTTCGGGGTCTGCGCTGACAGCCGTTGCCGCAACGTCTATCTCGACACGTCCTCCAACAACTGCCGCCGGTTCTGTTCGGAGCGGTGCGCGACCCGCTCCCACGTCGCGGCGCACCGGGCGCGCAAGCGGGCGGCGACGCTGGCGGTCTAGGCAGGGCTGTCAGCCGCGGCCGGGGTCGCCAGGTGTACGCGAGCGAAGGAGAGGGCTTCGTACAAATCGGCCTCGCGCTCCTCGCGGCTGACGGCCCGACGCGTCGACACCTCGACCGCGACCGAGCCGGTGAACCCGCGCTTCGACAGCGACGACAGCAGCGAGCCGCAGGGTTGGATCCCACGCCCGGGCACGAGGTGGTCGTCCCGGCCGTAGCTGCGGCCATCGCCGAGGTGCACGTGGGCCAGAGCAGATCCCATCGCGTCAGCCATGGCGAGCGCGTCGACGCGGGCAGCCGCGCAGTGGGAGATATCCAATGTGTACGCCGAGTAACCGGGGACGGTGGGATCCCAGCCCGGGGCGTAGGGCACGAACTGGCGCCCGGCCATGCGGACAGGGAACATGTTCTCCACCGCGAAGGTCAGCTCGGGAAACTGGCTCCGCAGG
>CAYTMR010000151.1:6060-8334 GCA_964438855.1 uncultured Micromonosporaceae bacterium | reverse complement strand
AGCTGGGCGACTTCATCGAGGACTCCGAGGCGGTCGTCGCCGTCGACGCGGTCTCCTTCTCACTGCTCCAGGACCAGCTTCAGCAGGTGTTGCAGACCCTCTCCGAGCGGGAGGCGGGTGTGGTGCGGCTACGGTTCGGTCTCACCGACGGGCAGCCGCGGACTCTCGACGAGATCGGCCAGGTCTACGGGGTCACCCGGGAACGGATCCGCCAGATCGAGTCGAAGACCATGTCCAAGCTGCGCCACCCGTCCCGCTCGCAGGTCCTGCGGGACTACCTCGACTGACGGGTACGGACTTACAGCGGCGCTGACCTGCGCTAATGCGGGTCAGCGCCGCTAGTCTTGCATAGCATGCCGCAATCAGTCAGATATCGGCCATGCCGACGCCAGACCTCGCCGCCCTGCTCCAGTCGTGGCGAATCCACCTCCGCGCTCAGCGGAAGTCGCCGCAGACCGTCAAGGTCTACAGCGGCGGCGTGCGGCTGTTCCTGGCGTGGTGCGACCGCACTGGCATCACGGCGACCCTCGACCGCCAACCGTCACCAAGTGGGTAGACGATCTGCCCACCTCCGGGGCGGAAGCCTCGACCGCCCGCAGTCGCCAACTGGCCGTCCGCCGGTTCTCCGCGTGGCTGGCCGAAGAAGGCGAGATCGACCGTGACGATCTGATCGGGCTGAAACCGCCCAAGCTCGATACCAAAGTGGTCGAGTCCCTGACTAATGATCAAGTGGCGGCGTTGATCAAGGTGTGCCAGGGTCGGGAGTTCCGCGACCGCCGAGATGAGGCGATCGTACGGCTCATGGTGGAGACCGGGCTACGGTCTGAGGAGCTACTGAGTATGACGCTGCCCGACGTCGACCTCCCCCGGGGTTCCGCCGTGGTGCGCCGCGGGAAGGGCGGCATGGGCCGTACGGTGCCGGTTGGCGGATACGCCGACGTTGTGGTTGGGCGACCGGGGTAAGGAGTTCGGATACCACGCGCTACGTGACACGCTGCGCTACCGGCCGACCGGGTCGGTATCAGCGGGTTCCATCCGCACATCCTGGGGCACACCGCCGCCGCCCGGTGGCTCGACGCCGGAGGGTCCGAGGGCGGGATGTAGCAGGGGGTGTAGCGGGGGCGGTCGGTACGCTGAGGCGGCGGATCGTTGACGTGGAGATAGTGAGATGACTGCACCTGACGTGCCACGGTCGATCTATGACCGCTGGGCCGATAGCGGCCCAGTCGAGGTCGTTCGTCCTCCGATCCTCGCCGACCTGGTCGGCGACAGCGCCCCGCAAGTCCTCGAGTCCTGCGCCGACGACATCCCAACCCCACCGGTCGCCGACGAAGGCCAGTAGCAGGGAGGAGGTCTCGCCGGCCGACCGGGAGGCTCTGCTCGCCGCATGGAGGCCGGCCCTCGACCGGCCCCGGGACGCCGGCGTGACGGACCGTCGCCAGCTACTCGCCCCCAGACCGGCGCGCTGATCAAGCCACCCCTGCCTGCCGACCTCGGCGACGCGTCCGGTGCGCGTATCCTGTGCGTGGATGGTCGAGCGAGGGGGGTGGTGTGCGATGACGGAATTTGTACCCCCTGCGCCGCAGGAGCATCGCCGACAGGTGGCGTGATGCGTCCCAGCCCGGCGCGGTCGAGGTGACCGCGATGCCTGAGCAGCCGGTCACGCTGCACCGGCCGATCCGTGAGCAGTCCGGCGACATGGCTGCCGTGTACCGGGCCCTCTCGGACTCCGAGTAGCGTCAGCGGCCATACGTAGACGGCCTATGTCACCCCAGGGGTAGCAAGGGCTACCCCTGCTCGGGCTCTTCGTCGTGCTTCGGCCGGTAGTCGCGCCGGACGAACGTTCCTCGGCCGGGAATCGTCACCGCCACACCCTCGTCACGTAGCACGGCGGCCACCTTCCGGGCGGTGTCCCGGGCCACGCCGTACGTCTGCTCCAGCGTCTTCTCGCTCGGGATCATGTCGCCCGGCCCGAACTCGCCCGCATCGACTTGGCCGCGGATGATCGCGGCCAACTGCCGGTACGGCGGGCGCGGGTCGAGCGGGTCGAACCAGTCTCCGACCATGTACCCATGGTCGCCCGCCGCCCGCGAGAAACAACAGGCACCTACAGGCAGCTACGTGGGTAGACAGGTACCGACGACCGGCAGTAGCCTGTCGGTAACCCAGCGGGGGAACCACGAGCAGTGCGGGCCGCGGCCCTCGCCAGTACCAACTCCCCGGGAGGTACGCGATGTCGACGCCCGAGCATGTACCGCAACGCCCGGAGTGGAC
>CAYTMR010000151.1:0-5960 GCA_964438855.1 uncultured Micromonosporaceae bacterium | reverse complement strand
CCGGGAGGTACGCGATGTCGACGCCCGAGCATGTACCGCAACGCCCGGAGTGGACCTGCCGGGTATGCGCCGACGAGTGGCCGTGCCAACCGGCCCGCGACGCCCTCAGCGCGGAGTACGCTGACCCGATCCCCGCCCTCGCGATCTACCTGAGCCTGTGCCTTCATGACGCCGCGCGCGACCTGCCCGACATCGCCCCGGCCGACCTGTACCGGCGGTTCCTCGCGTGGCTCGACCACCCGCTAGGGCCGTGGTGCGCCATGCTGCCTCGACCACGCGGTTGACGCCCTGGTCGCACTCGGCGCCGAGGACCCCCGCACGGGCGCGCCGCACCGCCCTTTCCCGCGTGTTCGCCGTGCGCGGAAACCCGGCTCTGCACCGGTCCAGCAACCGTGCGGTGACCCCCTCGTGATTAACGACGTGGCATGCTGGGCATCTGGTCCGACGGTGTGTGACCCCGGTCCCGCACTTCGGGTCCGGGAAGGCCGCTGCGGCGGCGGCTGTTGGACCATGTAGAGAGCCAGACGCGATGCGCCCGCTCGACGACGAGCCGGTGACGAGAGGAGGATCGCAATGACCTCGACCCTCACGCCACCGCCGGAGACGGTGGTTCCCCCCGAGGCTGGCGAGCGGTGCGACCGCTGCAACGCCGCAGCTAAGCTGCGTGTCACCATCGTCGGCTCCGGTGAGCTGGTCTTCTGCGGCCACCACGCCAACCGGTACGCGGAGGAGCTGGCCAAGGTCACGATCCGTTACGCGACGGACCCGGAGTTCACCTGGCGGGGGGCGCAACTTCTCTCCTGAGGTCATAGCCAGGACGTGAACGGGGCCGGTGTGTGACACCGGCCCCGTCGTCGTATCCCCGTCCGCCTACAGTCGCCGCAGCATGGCGATCCGCTCCTCGAGCTGGGCGATGGTCGCCTGGGCGCTGGGCGGGCCGCCGCACCGCTGCCGCAGCTCGGCGTGGATTTTGCCGTGTGGCAGCCCGGTCCGGTGGTGGTGAGCCGCCACCAACGCGTTGAGCTGTCGCCGCAGCGCCGCCCGGCGCTGGGCGGGGGTCAGTTCGGGTGGAGGTGGCGGCGCCGAGGTGGACGCGCCAGCAGCCGCGGCCTGTTTGCGCTGCTTCGCCAACTGCTTCGCCTGGCGTTGCCGCAGCAGCATCGCCACCTGGTCGGGTGTCAGGAGGCCCGGCAGTCCCAGGTACTCCTCTTCCTCGGGAGTGCCGGCGACGACAGGCGCGCCGAACGACGCCCCATCGAAGATCACCTGATCGAGTTCGGCTGTGGCGGACACCGCCTCGAACCGATTCTTCTCCAACTCTCCACTGGCCTGCTCCGTACGCTGGGCGCGCTCCAGCAGGTCGTCGTCGAACCCTTCCCGCTGCTTCGGCGCCCCCAGCACGTGGTCCCGCTGCGCCTCCAGGTCGGCGGCGAGCTGGAGCAGGTGGGGAACGCTGGGCAGGAAGATCGAGCTGGTCTCCCCTGGCCGGCGAGCCCGCACGAACCGGCCCACCGCCTGCGCGAAGAACAGCGGGGTGGCGGTGTTGGTGGCGTAGACGCCCACCGCGAGCCGCGGGATGTCCACGCCCTCCGACACCATCCGGACCGCCACCAGCCAACGCCGCTGGCTGTCGGCGAACTCGGCGATCCGGTCGGACGCCTTACTGTCGTCTGACACGACGACCGTCGGCTCCTCCCCCGTGATCGAGGCGAGGAGCCGGCTGTACGCCCGGGCTGCGGACTGGTCGCTGGCGATGACCAGGCCGCCCGCGTCCGGCATGCCACCGGCGCGTAGGTGCCGCAGGCGAGCGTCGGCGGCCCGGAACACCTGCGGGATCCACTGCCCGGCCGGGTCCAGCGCCGTCCGCCACGCGTGCGTCACCGCGTCCTGGGTCATCGGCTCGCCCAGCCGGGCAGCCAGCTCCTCCCCCGCGCTCGTCCGCCACCTGGTCTCACCGGAGTACGCCAGGAAGATCACGGGGCGTACCACACCGTCGGCGAGCGCGTCGGCGTAGCCGTAGTAGGCGTCTGCTCGCGAGCGCAGGAGCCCGTCCGGACCGGGTTCGTAGGTGACGAACGGGATCGGATTGTCGTCTGACCGAAACGGTGTGCCGGTGAGCATCAACCGCCGAGCAGCCGGGCCGAACGCCGCCGCCACACCGTCACCCCAGGTGCGGGAGTCACCCGCGTGGTGGATCTCGTCGAGGATCGCCAGGGTCGGCCGGGCCATGGTGCGGCGGCGATGCACCTGCGGCGCGGCGCCGACCTGTGCGTACGTCACCACCGCCCCGTGGAGGTCGGCAGCGGAGTGCAGGTCGGCGTTGCGGAACGTGGCGTCGAGGTGGATGCCGGCACGGGCAGCGGCGGCGGCCCACTGGTTCTTCAGGTGCTCGGTGGGCACCACCACGGTCACCGCCCGCACTTCGCCGGCGGCGAGCAGTTCAGCGGCGACCCTTAGGGCGAACGTGGTCTTGCCCGCCCCGGGAGTGGCCACCGCAGTGAAGTCCTCGGCTCGACGACGCAGATAGTCCACTAGAGCCCGGCGCTGCCATGCCCGCAACGGGCCCAGCGCCGCTGGATCCGGTCGCGACCCGACCACCCCACGGCCTCCTTCCGCGCCCATCCGCGATACAGCCCTCGCGGGACGGCCGCGAAGGCTGGGGAAAGGATAGCCGCCTGGGGCGGAAGTGCCGTGGGGATCCGCCGCCCTGCGTGGGCGGCGAGGTCACTCCGGCAGCGCCTCGTGAATCTCCTTGCACTGAGGACAGATCGGGAACCGCTCCGGGTCCCGCGAAGGCACCCACAGCTTCCCGCACAGCGCCCGCACGGGGGTGCCGTTGACCATCGCCTCCATCAGCTTGTCCCGCGGGACGTAGTGGGAGAAGCGCTCGTGGTCACCGTCGTCGAGTCGGTAATCCACCCGCTCTTCGAGCTGGGTACCGGTGTCAGTGGGTGTCGTCATGCCCCCAGTGTCGCACCCGGGCACGCGTCACCGCGCCGCCCCACCGGATCACCGACGTGGCTGCCCGTCCGCCTCGATCACCCGGTCGCTCGGTCCAGCGGTCGGTAGGACCGGCCGCGGCGCCGGGGTCTTGCGGTAGCGGCGCCAGCGGTGGCGGTCCTTGGGGAGCCGGTCGTTGGCGAGTACCACCGCCACGTACGGCACGACGATCGTGCCGATCGCGCACAGCAGCAGCCACAGGCCCAGCAACGGTGGTCGCAATGTGATCAACAACGCGGCCACGAGCAGGCTCGCCAGACGCAAGGTCATGAGGACCAGGTAACGCACGGTCCGGGTCCGCAGCTGGTCTTCCTGACTGCGCTCGGCGTCGGTGATCAGAGCTGGCCGCTGCCTCACCCTTTCATCTTCCCACGTCGCCCCGTGCGGCTGCTCACCCTCTGGTGGCCTTGGCGGCGGCCTTCTGCTGCTTCTTGTAGTCGCGTACCTTGGCTAGGCTCGCCTGGTCGGTGACGTCCGCCACCGAGCGGTGGACACCGGCCTCCCCGTACGGCCCCGCCGCCTGCCGCCACCCCTCCGGTTGGAAGCCGAACTGCTTACCGAGCAGCGCGGTGAAGATCTGCGCCTTCTGCACCCCGAACCCCGGCAGCGTCTTCATCCGCTTGACCAACTCCTGCCCGGTCGTCACGTCACGCCACAGCGCCGCGGCGTCGCCGCCGTACTCGTCGACGACGATCTGGCACAGCCGCTGGATGCGAGTAGCCATCGCGCGCGGAAAGCGGTGCAGCGCGGGCGGCGCGGCGAAGATCTCGGTCAGGGCTTCGGGTTCATAGGCGGCGATCTCGGCCGCGTCCAGCCGCGCCACGTTGAGCCGCTGAGCCAGTCGGTAAGGCCCGGCGAAGGCACGTTCCATGGGTATCTGTTGGTCGAGGACCATGGCGACGACCAACGCCAGCGGGTCGTTGGCGAGCAGCTCGTCGGCCTGCGGCTCACCCGCCAGGTAGAGGGTCGGCATGCCCACAGCCTGCCAGATCACATCGTGAAACACTGCTACAGACGCGACGACGTGAATGCTCCATCTGGCAGGGTGGGCCCATGACCCAGCTCGACCGGCTGTTGCGCGCCGAGGCGTGGGACGAAGTGCGACGACAGCTCGTCGCGATGCGTCCGTTCGACGTCGCCGAGGAGCTCACCCGGCTGGGGGGCACGGATCGAGCGCTGGCGTTCCGACTGCTGCCCAAGGATCTCGCCGTCGACGTGTTCGAGGCGTTGGACCCGCCGGTGCAGGGAGCCTTGCTGGAGGGCTTGCGCGACGAGTCGGTGCGGATGTTCGTCGCGGAGCTCGCTCCCGACGACCGGGTCGAGCTGCTCGACGAACTGCCGGCGAAAGTGGTGGCCAAACTCTTGGCTGCTCTCAGTCCGCACGAGCGCCGCATCACCACCGAGCTGCTGGGGTACCCGCCTGAGGCCGTGGGGCGGGTGATGAGCCCGGAGTACGTTGCGTTGAAGGCGGGCATGACCGCGAAGCAGGCCCTGGAGCGCGTCCGTGAGTTTGGGCCAGCCGCCGAGACCATCTACACCCTCCCGGTGATCGCCGAGGACCGTCGGCTGATCGGGATCACCAGTCTGCGGCGGCTGGTGCTGGCCCGCCCAGAGGTACGGGTGGCCGAGCTGATGAAGGAACCCATCTTCGCGCGTGCGCTCACCCACGAGGAGACCGCCGCCCGCCTGCTGCAGGAGGCCGATCTGCTGGCGCTGCCGATCGTGGACGCGGAGGACCGACTCGTCGGCGTGTTCACGGTCGACGATGCGATGGAGGTCCTGGAGGGCGCCGAGACCGAGGATGCTGCCAGAGCCGGTGGCGCTGAACCTCTACGCCGGCCTTACCTGGTGGCCAGCGTGCCTCAGGTCGCCCGCACCAGAGCGGTGTGGCTGCTGGTGTTGATGGTGGCGGCCACCTTCACCGTCGGCGTCCTGAGTGTGTTCGAGCGCGAGCTAGAAGCGGTGGTGACGCTGGCACTGTTCGTGCCACTGCTGATCGGCACCGGCGGCAACGCGGGCGCTCAAGCCGCCACCACGGTGACGCGGGCGATCGCTGTCGGTGAGGTGCGTTTCCGTGACCTGCCACGCGTCCTGGCACGGGAGGCACGGGTCGGGGCGCTCCTCGGCGCCATGCTGGCGGTGGTCGCCTTCGCCGTCGGCACGCTCTTCGTCCACCTGCGGGGCGACAGTTGGACCCATAGCGCGCAGATCGCCTCGGTGTTGTCGCTGAGCCTGGTGGGCATCTGCACCCTCGCCGCGTTCGCCGGAGCGTTGATGCCGATGCTGGCCAAGCGGGTTGGCATCGACCCCGCGGTGGTCAGCGCCCCCTTCATCACCACCACAGTGGACGCGACCGGGCTGGTGATCTACTTCCTCGTCGCCAAGGTGGTGCTGGGCATCTAAGGTGGGTGGCTGTGCGAGCGCTGGTGCAGACGGTCAGCCGGGCGAGCGTGACCGTGGACGGATCGGTGGTCGGGGCGATCGAGGACGGCCTCCTGGTGCTGGTAGGGGTTACCCACAGCGACACTCCCGCTACCGCGGAAGCGCTTGCCCGTAAGGTCTACGATCTGCGCATCCTCGACGGTGAACGGTCGGCCTCCGAGGTCGGCGCGCCGGTGCTGGTCGTCAGCCAGTTCACGCTCTACGGCGACGTCCGCAAGGGCCGGCGTCCCAGCTGGAGCGCCGCCGCACCGGCGGAGGTCGCCGAGCCGTTGGTGGCGGCGTTCGCCGACGCGTTGCGGGCGCGCGGGGCGCACGTGGCCACCGGTCAGTTCCGGGCGCACATGCTGGTCGAGAGCGTCAACGTCGGCCCCCGCACGCTCCTGTTGGAGTGGTGACCGGCCAAAACTTCACACCGATCACACACTGCGCTCACCGGCGTTTCACGTCCCTTCCGTCACTCTGGCATACGCCGGCAACACCGCCGGCCCGCTACGGGGAAGGGGTGAAGCGTGTACGAG
>CAYTMR010000150.1:0-8388 GCA_964438855.1 uncultured Micromonosporaceae bacterium | reverse complement strand
CGGCTGCGGCCGGTGGCGCCGAGCATGGGAATGATGCTGGAGACCACCGCGGAGCGGTTGTGGTCGCAGCCCGGCGGTTGCCACTACGGCTCGCCGGACAAGGAACCCCGGGTTCGGTTGCGGGTGCTCGAGGACGCCGGACGGGTAGGGGTGCCGTTCACCACCGGCATCCTGATCGGGATCGGGGAGAACCTCACCGAGCGGGCCGAGTCGCTGTTCGCCATTCGCCAGGTGGCGCGTAAGTACGGTCACATTCAGGAAGTGATCGTCCAGAATTTCCGGGCGAAGCCGGACACGGCGATGCGGTCCATGCCCGACGCCGAACTGGACGACCTGGTGGCGACGGTGGCGGTGGCGCGGCTCGTGCTGGGACCCCGAGCCCGCATCCAGGCGCCACCGAACCTCATCGACGACGAGTACGACCGGCTGCTGCGGGCGGGTATCGACGACTGGGGCGGCGTCTCACCGGTGACGCCGGACCACGTCAACCCGGAGCGCCCTTGGCCGATGCTCGACGAACTGGCCCGTCGCTGTGCGGCGGCCGGCTTTACGCTGCGCGAACGGCTCACCATCTACCCGGAGTACGTCCGCATGGCCGAGCAGTGGCTGGACCCCCGCTTGTCAGCTCACGTCGCGGCGCTGGCGGATCCGTCCGGCAGCGGGCTGGCCGACGAGTCGGCGCTGCCGGTCGGGCGGCCGTGGCAGGAGCCGGAAGCGGTGGCCAACGGTATGGGCCGGGTGGATCTGCATACGGCAATCGACACCTCTGGGCGTAACGCGGAGCGTCGGGGTGACTTCGCGTCGGTCTACGGTGACTGGTCGGAGTTGGCGGTACCGTCCCGGTCGGCCACACCGGGATTCGGTGACGCCGACCTGCGCGCTGGTCTGCGCCTGGCCGCCGACGATCCGGCGGCGCTGCTTGAGCCGCGTAACGAGGCGGCGGCGCTGGCGCTGTTCGAGGCGGATGGTTCGGCGTTGGAGGAGCTGTGCCGTATCGCCGACCAGGTACGTGCCGATGTGGTGGGGGAGGACGTCACCTACGTCGTCAACCGGAACATCAACTTCAGCAACGTCTGCTACGTCGGTTGCCGCTTCTGTGCGTTCGCCCAACGTGAGCGGGATCCCGACGCCTACCGACTGTCTCTGGACCAGGTGGCGGAACGGGCAGCGGAGGCGTGGGCGGCAGGCGCCACGGAGGTGTGTCTGCAGGGCGGGATCGATCCCAAGCTCCCAGTTACTGCGTACGCCGAGATCGTACGGGCGATCAAAGGGCGCGTGCCCGACATTCACGTCCACGCGTTTTCTCCCATGGAGATCGCCACGGCGGCGGCGAAGGCAGGGGTGTCGATCCGTGAGTGGCTGGTGTCGTTGCGGGAGGCCGGTCTGGACACCATCCCGGGCACCGCTGCGGAGATTCTCGACGACGAGGTGCGGTGGGTTCTCACCAAGGGAAAGTTGCCCGCTGCCACCTGGGTCGAGGTGGTCACCACCGCGCACGAGGTGGGGCTACGGTCGAGTGCGACCATGATGTACGGCCACGTGGACCACCCGCGACACTGGTTGGGGCATTTCCGGGTGTTGGCAAAGGTGCAGGACCGCACGGGTGGGTTCACCGAATTCGTGGCGCTACCGTTCGTCCACACCAACGCTCCCATCTACCTGGCCGGGTTGGCCCGCCCGGGCCCGACCTGGCGGGAAAACCGCGTCGTGCATGCGATGGCGCGGCTGCTACTGCATGGCCGCATTGACCATATCCAATGTTCTTGGGTCAAGTTGGGCGACGAAGGTACGGTGCAGATGCTGCGCGGTGGGTGTGACGATCTGGGCGGCACGTTGATGGAGGAGACCATCTCCCGCATGGCGGGCTCCAGCCATGGGTCGGCGCGAACGGTGGCTCAGTTGGAGCGGATCGCCGCCGCCGCTGGTCGCCCTGCGCGGCAGCGCACCACCACCTACGAGCCGGTGCAAGTGTGAGTTAGCGACCAACTTTGACGCGACGCGCCGATCGGCCGTTACCCCCGAGGGGGTTCGTTCGATAGGGCAGTGCGTACGGGGTGGCGTTGCGTCACCTCATCCGGGCGGTCCTATTTACCAGGTTCCGCTTGACGACGCACGTATTACACGCGTGTAATTTCAATGGGGATGTTCGAGTGAGTTGGCTTATATCGCCATCGAGCCGGACGAAAAGCACGCCTTCCGCGTGGGGGGTTGCGTCGGCGAAGTGGCCGGCGCGTCAGAAGGAGGCATATTGATGAATGGCCGCACCATCGGGTTCGACCTGCTGGGCATTGCGCCGGAGTGGCAGGAGCGAGCGTTGTGCTCGCAGACCGACCCGGAGGCGTTCTTCCCGGAGAAGGGGGGCTCGACCCGGGAGGCGAAGCGGATCTGCAGCCGCTGCGAGGTTCGCGCCGAGTGCCTGGAGTACGCTCTCTGCCACGATGAGCGTTTCGGTATCTGGGGCGGCCTCTCCGAGCGGGAGCGGCGGCGCCTGAAGCGCCGAGTGGCGGCGTAGCGGGCCGGCGGGGCCTTCCCGGCCCGTCGTCGCACGCCTCAGAGCAGGTCCTCGGGGTCGAGGCCGAGCAGGTTGGCGACCTGCTCCACGATCACGTCGTGGATCAGGTCGGCGAGGTCCTCACGGTCGCCCGCGCGTAGCTCCAACGGTCGCCGGTAGAGCACGATCCGCGGCGGTACGCCGTGCCGCCCAGGACTGCCTGGCAGCAGCCGAGCCAGCGGCACGCGGCCATCCTCCAGGACGTCGGAGTCGTAGACGTTGACCTGGCCAGGCACCTCCTCGACCGCAAACTCCACCCCCGCCAACTCCTTGGCGTGGGTCCGCTCGAGGCGTTCCACGGTGTCGAGCACGAGGTCGTCGAAGATCTCGGCCTTCGTCCGAGCAGCCGGGACGGTGGCCGGGACGAGCCGGCCCCGCAGGCCCCGCCCACGCCGGTCGCGGTGGCGCGTCCGCCGCGGCCGTGATCGTGGGCGGTGACTCAGATGATCGTCGTTCATGACCGCCACCTGGCCAGCGTAAACCCGATTGGCCATGGTCCGGCGGAGGCGGTGGTCGCGTCGCGCCCGAGAGGCTGTCTCTCGGGTGAGGCAGGGGCGTTCCTGGCGTGTCGGGGGGCATGGCGTGTCCCCGTCACGGTGGGAGCGGTAACGTGCCGCCGTGAGGTCCCCACGGCGCTGCTCCCGAAACGGCTGCCCCCGGCCGGCGGTCGCCACCTTGACGTACGTCTACGCAGAGTCCACCGCGGTGGTCGGGCCGCTGGCGGTACGGCGCGAGCCGCACACCTACGACCTGTGCGAGTCCCACGCCCGAGGATTGACGGCTCCTCGCGGCTGGCAGTTGGTCCGTCACGAAGGCGACTTCAAGCCGCCTCCAGACGACTTGACCGCCGTCGCCGAGGCCGTTCGCGAGGTCCGTCCGTCCGAGTCGGCGACCCCGGGCGTGCCGTCCAGCGCGTCTCGCCGCGCGCACCTGCGAGTCATCCCGCCGGCGTAGCCAATCGGACCGTGGTGGCGGTGGCCAGGGTGTAGCCGGCGCCACACCGGCTACACCCAGCCTCTCCCGGGTGCGCACCGCACCTGGGAGCCCGGTCCAGCGGCACCCGCCAGGACCGGAAGTTTCGAGCAAATGCATCGAAAGATGTGGCTATACTTTTATCACAGTGGGCTGTGATGTCAATACGGGGTGTTGTTCCGGGTTGATGCCCCTCGCCGGAGCGGGCTCGGTACGCTCAGCCCATCCGTTTGGGATACCTCGGAACACCAGGAGCCACTGTGACTGATCTCGGCCGGATCGTGAAGGCGTACGACGTTCGTGGCACCGTGCCCGACCAGCTCAACGACGACGTCGCCCGGGCCCTCGGCGCGGCGTTCGTGACGATGCTGCGCGAGTCGGGTGACACCGTCGAGTCGATCGTGATCGCCTACGACATGCGTGCGTCCTCGCCCGGGCTGGCCGAAGCGTTCTCCGACGGCGCCCGCCGCGCCGGGGCAGCGGTGGTGGACGCCGGGCTCGGCTCCACCGACATGCTGTACTACGCCGCCGGGGCTCTGGATCTGCCCGGGGCGATGTTCACCGCTAGCCACAATCCCGCGGAGTACAACGGTGTGAAGCTGTGCCGGTCCGGCGCTCGGCCGATCGGCCAGGACAGCGGCCTGGGCCGGGTCCGCGAGCTGGCGCAGGCCATCCTCGACGGCGAGGCGCCCCTGCCCAGCACCAGCGGCGCGCTACCTGGCGTGACCCGACGCGATCTGCTGGGTGACTACGCAGCCCACCTACGGACCCTGGTCGACCTGCGCCAGATTCGGCAGTTGCGGGTGGTGGTGGACGCCGGTAACGGCATGGCTGGGCACACCGTCCCCGCGGTGTTGGGTGACGCCAAGCTCGATCCGCTGCCGTTGACCATCCTGCCGCTGTACTTCGAGCTCGACGGCACGTTCCCCAACCACGAGGCCAATCCGCTGGTGCCGGAGAACTTGGTCGACCTGCAGCAGGCGGTGCGAGAGCACGGAGCCGACCTCGGGCTGGCCTTCGATGGGGACGCCGACCGTTGTTTCGTGGTCGACGAGCGTGGTGAACCGGTCTCGCCCTCGGCGATCACTGCCCTGGTGGCCACCCGCGAGCTCGCCAAGTATCCAGGCGCTGCGATCATCCACAACCTCATCACGTCGGCCGCCGTGCCCGAGATCATCACCGAGCACGGCGGGCGCCCGGTCCGCTCCCGGGTCGGCCACTCCTTCATCAAGGAGCAGATGGCCAAGACCGGCGCGGTGTTCGGTGGCGAGCACTCGGCGCACTACTACTTCCGCGACTTCTGGGGCGCTGACACCGGCATGCTCGCCGCGATGCACGTGCTGGCGGCGCTAGGGGAGACGGAGCAGCCGTTGTCGCAGCTCGCTGCGCAGTTCGAGCGGTACGTCGCCTCTGGTGAGATCAACTCGAAGGTGGAGGACCAGGAAGCCGCCACCAAACGAGTCCAGGCCGCCTACCCGGGCCAGGAGCAGGATCAGCTCGACGGGTTGACGGTGCGGTTCTCCGACGGCGCGTGGTTCAACCTGCGCCCCTCCAACACCGAGCCGCTGCTGCGGCTCAACGTGGAAGCTCCCACCCGGGAGCGGATGGAGGAGGTACGCGACGAGGTGCTCGCCCTCATCCAGGGATAGGCTGACAATTATGACGCTCGACCCGGAGTTGCTCGAGATCCTCGCCTGTCCCGACACCCACCACGCACGGCTGGACTACGATTCGGCCGCTCAAACCCTCACCTGTGTCGAATGCCGGCGGACGTTCCCGATCCGGGACGGCATTCCGGTCCTGTTGCTGGACGAAGCGATCCCTGCGGGTCAGGCGTGACCGAGCCGACGCCCCCCGCCGGCCGGGAGGCTCTCAGTGGTAGCCGACGCATCGACGAGCAACGCCTCGACTCGGAGGCGGTGCAGGAGACGTCGATGCTGCGGCTGGTGGCCGCCGCCGGCCCGCAGGTGCGGGAAGCGGCCGCGCTGGTAGCGGAGGCGAACCTGAACGGTCTCGCCGAGGAGGGACGCCCGCGGGCAGTGATGGTCGCTGGCGTGGGCACCGCGGCGCGGACCGGGGACGTGCTCGCCACCGTCGCGGGACCGCGCTGCCCGGTGCCCGTGCTCTCCCATCGCAGCGCGGGGATACCCGGCTGGGTGGGAGCGGCCGACGTGGTCATCGCTGTGTCGGCGAGCGGGCGTAGCCCGGAAGCACTCGCTGCTGCCGAAGCCGCCGCTCGGCGTGGCGCCCGCCTGGTGGCGGTCGGCGCTCCGGACTCCCCGCTGCAGTCGGTGGCCAACCGGGTCCGGGCGCCGTTCGTGCCGGTGCCGCGCCGAGGTCCGGCCCGCGCCACGCTGTGGGGTCTCACCATTCCGGTGCTCCTCGCCGGGCGGGCGCTGGGTCTGGTGAAGGTCAACGAGGCCGACCTCGCCGAGACCGCGGCCCGACTCGACGCCGAGGCCGAGGCGTGCCGGCCGACTGCTGAAGCCTTCGTCAACCCGGCCAAGTCGTTGGCGCTGGACCTCGCCAACTCACTTCCGGTCATCTGGGGCTCGTCACCGTTGGCCGCGGTGGCGGCTGGTCGGTTCGCCGACATGCTGTCGGCCAATGCCCGGTACCCGGCCGTGTCCGGCAGCCTGGGCGAGGTCGGCAGAGGGCGGATCGGCCTGCTCGACGGGGTCTTCGGTGGCTTGGCGGAGGCGAGCCGGGACATCTTCGCCGATCCGATCGACGGCCAACCGACCGAGGAACCGACCAGACTGCACGTCGTCCTGCTGCGCGACGGTGGCCTCACCGCGGAGGGTGAGGACACCGGCGAGCCACAGGCAGTGGAGGAGCGGCGAGCGGACGCGGTGGTGGCGCTGGCCCGGCGGCGTGGCGTGCGATGCACCGTACTCACCGCACAGGGCGGCTCGGCCTTGGAGCGCCTCGCGTCGCTGGTGGCTGTTCCCGACTTCGCCTCGGTCTATCTCGCCGTGGCGCACGGCCTGGACCCGCTCGCCGTCCCGGCGGTCAGTGAACTCAAGAACGCCATGGTGTGACGCTGCCGCACTCGCCCGTTCTGTTCGCATCGACCGGGTACGCGCCTGCTCTTGTGGGAGTATCGAGGCCATGGAGCGGTTGCGGAACGCGGTCCGGCCGTACGCGTGGGGGTCGCGCACGGCCATCGCCCGTCTGCAGGGCCGGCCGGTACCGAGCCCGGGCCCCGAGGCGGAGTTGTGGATCGGAGCGCACCCTTCCGATCCGTCGCGATTGGAGGGTGACGGCACGCCGCTGACCGAGGTGATCGCCGCCGCGCCGGAGGCCACGCTCGGCTCGGCGGTGCTAGAGCGGTTCGGCCCTCGGTTGCCGTTCCTTCTCAAGGTGCTCGCGGCGGCGCAGCCGTTGTCCCTTCAGGCGCACCCGGACGCGGCCCAGGCAGCGGCGGGTTTCGCTGCGGAGGAGGCGGCCGGGGTGCCGCGCGACGCGCCCCATCGGCGGTACGTCGACCCTCACCACAAGCCTGAGCTGCTCGTGGCGGTAACGGAGTTCCGTGCTCTGTGCGGGTTTCGGGAGCCGGCCGCGTCTGCCGCGGCCCTCGCCGGGCTGGGGGTGGCAGACCTGGAGCCGGTCGCGGGCCGACTGAAGGAGGGGAGGCTCGCCGAGGCGGTGCGGATGTTGCTGGAGTGGCCAGCCTCTCAGCGGGTGAGCCTGGTGGAGAAGGTCGTGACCGCCGGCGCGGGTATCCCCGAGTACGCCTTGGTCAGTGAGCTTGCGGCAGCGTACCCGGGGGACATGGGAGTGGTGGTGGCGCTCCTGCTCAACGAGGTCACGCTCGCTCCAGGTGAGGCGGTCTACATGCCCGCGGGGAACCTCCACGCGTATCTGGCCGGTCTGGGTGTGGAGATCATGGCGGCGAGCGACAACGTGCTGCGCGGCGGGCTGACTCCCAAGCACGTCGACGTGCCAGAGCTGCTGAGGGTGCTCCGATTCGAGCCCTTCATCGAGCCGGTGCGGCAGCCGGTGCCGGTGACACCAGACGTGGTGACCTGGCCGGTGCCAACGCCGGAGTTCACGCTTTACCGGGCACGACTGACCGGAAGGCCGGTGGAGTTGGGCTTGGCGGGACCGCGGGTGGTGCTCTGCCTCTCGGGACCCCTCCGCGTGTCGGACGGTGTGAGTGAAATCACGTTGCGTAGCGGTGAGGCCGGATTCGGCCCTCCAGTGGGGCCGTTGAGGCTTACTGGGGCCGGTGAAGCGTTCGTCGCGGCGGTCGAAGCCTGACGTTTCGGCCTGTGGCGCGGTTTTTCGGGGGTCGGCCTTGACACCGAGACTCCGTGCTGTAACTTAGTAGTCACGCAGCGTTATTCGGCATAGGGTCCGAGCTACGCGCGGGGGAACCATAACCGGGGGGAAGCGCGGGGCGGATGGCCGGGAGGCTAGCCGCCCCGCGCGTTATGGTGTGCGTTGTCGACCCAAAGCCCCAAGAGGAGATCCTATGGCCTCACCGCATGCCCTTTCGCCAGGCGATTACAAGGTCGCCGATCTCTCGCTCGCTGATTTCGGGCGCAAGGAGATCCAGCTGGCGGAGCACGAGATGCCCGGCCTGATGGCGGTGCGAGAGGAGTACGCGGAGCAGCAACCGTTGCGTGGCGCGCGGATCACCGGCTCGCTGCACATGACGATCCAGACTGCGGTGCTGATCGAAACCTTGGTGGCGCTAGGGGCGGAGGTCCGTTGGGCCTCGTGCAACATCTTCTCCACGCAGGATCACGCGGCGGCTGCGGTGGTGGTCGGGCCAAACGGCACGCCTGACAAGCCCGCCGGGGTCCCGGTCTTCGCCTGGAAGGGCGAGACCCTCGAGGAGTACTGGTGGTGCACCGAGC
>CAYTMR010000149.1:0-8442 GCA_964438855.1 uncultured Micromonosporaceae bacterium | reverse complement strand
GTTTCCGAGGCCCCCGGTGAGGGGGTCCCTCGCCAGGGGGTGGCTACGGTCCGTGACCGGCGTCGAGGAGGCGTCGGGCGGTCGCCGGAGCCGTCGTCTGACCGGTCTCGGCCGCGCTGCGAGCTGATGATCGATCAGTGCTGTTGAGTCGGCGTTGAGCGGTCTCGTGGGTGTGACCGGTGTGGCGTGTGCCCCGCTGCCCTACCGGTCCGGTGCCCCTACGCCCATGCCCGGTATCCGGTGCCCCGTGGGCTAGGGGTGGTGGGTGTGGGTGGTGGGCTGGTGTGTGGGTCAGCGGCGGCGACGACCAGGGTTGAGGCGGCTCCCTGTGTAGACGCCCGTGTTGCGCTTATGGAGGCGCTGGCAGTACCCCTTGGCTCGGGTGCCCATGTAGCGCCTAAGAAGGCGGTTGCACCTGGTCCAGTCCCCTGGAGTTCCCCAGCGGATCTTGGCTCCGCCCTCACCTCCGACGCTCCAGTAGCGCCTGAGGGTCTCGGCGTTGCCGCGGTTGCTTCGGCCCCCGCCTCCACGCTTGCGTGCCATCGGTGTCGCACCTCCGCTTGGGAGTGTTCCCTCGAACAGGCGTTCGTCACTTGGGCTTGCGGTGGTTCGGGGTGAGGAGTCCGGGATGCGGCTCGGGTGGGCGCCGCATCCTGGGCTTGCGGGCCTGGGCTGCGCGGCCGCCCTCTGCGGACGACTTGTACACGTGGCAGCGCTGCGGAGTGTTCGGGCCGTGCACCGGGCGCCTGTTCGCGAGTGAGTGGTCATCGCCGGGGATGACGTGGTCGACCTGGTCTGCACCCGGCGACCCGCACACGTGGCAGATGTCGCCGTACACCGCGAACGTCTCGGGAACCAGTTCGGTGTACCAGTTGGTGGGGAGTCGGAACCGGCGGGTTGACCCGGCCCACTGCCCGTTCGGCATCGTTGTGGTCCCGGTCAGCGTCCGAGGGCCTGGCGGACCCGGTCGTTGAGGATGCCGCCGGCGGTGTCTTCCATGGTGCGGCCAAGCTCTTTGGCGACCTGCTCCAGGGTGTCTTTGGCTTCGCCGTCGGGGGCGGCTTCGACGAGTTCGGCGACACGGGCCGCGGCGGCGGTGAGCGCCTCGTGGGCGGTTTCCATGTCGCCTTCGCGGACCGCGTCGGCCGCGGTGTCGAGCGCGGCGGTGATCTCGTCGGAGGTGGTGTCGTCTTCGACGGTCATCGCGACGATGTCGGCGAGGGCTTCGATGCGTTCGTCGAGCGGCATGTCTGCCATCGGGGTGCTCCTCGGGTCGCAGGCGCAGGTGGGGCCGCCGCAGCCGCATCCGGTCATGGGGTTGTGGTGTGGTGGGCGGGCCGGTGGGCGGGGTCGGTGTGGGCCCAGCGCCAGCACCAGCCGTCCCAGTCCGCGGGGTAGTCGAGGTCTTCGGTCCAGTCGTCGATGACGGTGGCGTGACCGTGGTCGGCGTGGTGGAGGAGCTGGTCGTCGGGGAGACCGGCCATGGCGCGGTACTGTTCCCAGCCTCCGTTGCGCCAGATGGTGCCGTCCTGGCGGAGGCGGACGATGCGGTGCAGGTTGGTCTCGTACGCGTGGTGTGCGGGCGGGTCGATGACGTGTGCGAAGTTCTCCCCGCCGGGCGCTCCGGTGATGTGTGAGGCGTCGAATCGGACGTAGGCGTGCCATCCGTCGTCGTGGGGACGGGGGTCGAAGATGCGGCGCATGGCGTCGTCGGTGAAGAACACGTCGCCGTACAGGATGATCGTGCGGCGGTCGTCGGCCCACAGGTGCCGGCTGGACAGGAACTTGTCCGCGTCATGGTTGGCGGGGTTGAGCTTGGCGAGCTCACGGCGTGCGGGGGGCACGTCGTAGCGGGTGTCGTCCAGGTCGCTGACCACGATCACGATGTCGTCGGTGTAGCGGGATGCGAGGCGGACGGTGCGGTGCAGGATCGGTTCGCCGCACAGCCGCGCGAGGTGCTTGGGGACACCCAGATGGTTGCCCCAGCGGGTGCCGTCACCCGCGGCGATGATGAGCGCTCGCGGTGCCGGCGGCGGAACCGTGGTGAGCTCGCGGACGGCCTGCGGTCCCTGCTCCGCCGCGGCGAGGTAGGTGTGGTAGCGGGCGACGTTCGCGTCGTACTGCTTGCCGCGCTTAGGGGCGGCGCGGTGGTGGAGCGCGTACACGCGGCCGTCATGGCGTACGGGCTCGCCGAGGAACGCTCGGTGCGCGACGAGCCAGCACACGTCGTCCATGCCCCAGCCGAGGAGCTCCTCGTCCTGCCCGCCGCACGCCCACCACGTGGCAGGGGTGGTGACGTACACGCCGGAACATGCCGTGGCCACGGTGACGTGGTCGCAGTCCGGCAGTGGGGTGCCGGCCTTGAACTGGTCGGTGCCTGCCTTGCGGAGAGAGCGGTACTCGGTGTACGGGAGGTGGACACGGTGGTCGGTGGCCGCGGCGGTGATCGCTGCGTGGAGCGGGTCGGGCTCGGGGAGGGTGTCGGCGTCACCGATCACCACGACGTCATACCCGCCGCCCTCCGCCATCTTCGCGATCTTGTTGCGGCACGCGGCGAGGCAGAACGGGGTGTGGTCGGTGTCGACGTCCACGATGTCGGCGTCCGGGAGCAGGCCCCGGTAGTGCTCGACGGTGGCGGTGTGGGCGTAGACGCGGTGCTGCTGCTCACGCCACGGGATACCGACCAGGACACGCATCACGCCTCCCCCGCCTCAGCGTTAGTGGCCGCCCATTCGACGGCTCGTGCATGCTCCAAGAGACCGAGGGTGTCCCAGCGCTTCATTCCGTCGGCGGTCACCTGGAACAGTGCGCGTTCCCCTTCGGAGTCGACGATTTCAGCGAGGACAACGAAGCGCATGAGGTACGTGGGTGCGCCTTCATGTCCAGCGATGACCTGCTGGACCGCGGCGTGTAGGTCTGCTTGAAGCTTGGCGATCTCGTCCGGTACGTGTTCAGCGGTCACAACGGACCCGCCGTGCGGAGCCTCGTGGCCATGTTGGTGAGGCTCGTGGCGTTGGGCTTGTTGTAGCCAAGGGCTTGCAGGGCGGAGCGTGCGCCCGCCTCGCTGAGCTCACCCAGCCGCATCCTGCCCAGGATGATCGCGGTGTGCGTTCGGCGGGCGTTGGCGATGATCTCAGCGACCTCCGCGCGGGTCTCCGGGGAGTCCGGTGCGGGAGGCATCCGGCGGGCCTCGTACCCGCTGGCCGTCTGACGGATCAGTACCTCCTCACCGAACTCGGCGACCACATTTTCGACGGGTCGGCCGAGGAGTTGCGCCGCGAGCGACGCCGAGAGCGGGCACCAGAAGCCGGGGGCGACTCGCACGGTGAGCGGGTCGGTCTTGGTCTCCCCGCTCACGATGCGCTGCCTGGGTTGCCGGTGAGGATCGCGCACACCATCTGCATCGCCTGGGACCCGGTGAACCCGGCGGCGATGAACTCTTCGTACGCCTCGTGGAGTTGCGCAGCACTGGCCGCGAGGTCAGTGACCGGGTCCACAGGCATGTCGTTAGCCATCACTCCGCCTCCTCAACGCGGATCGAGACCACATGATCCCGATTCAGGATGGTGACGCCCGCTGGGTCGCGGAGGGAGATAGTGCTGTTGTTTCGCGTGAGTGCGGACTCGAAGGCGAGCTTGGCGCTCGTCAGGTCAGCGAAGTCTCCGGTGGTGTCCTTGTAGACCCTGTTGTCGGAGGTTGCGATCGTCACAGCGACGCGCATGCTGCGGCCTTTCGGGTTGGAGTGGGTTGGGCCCGGTCTGTGTCCAGCGCCACCCACTCCAAGGGAGCGGAACACAGACCGGGAGATCAGGAGAGCTGCGTGGACGGACGGTCGCGGCGAATCGAGTCGACCCACCATGCGCCGCAGTCACACTGATGGTCGCGGGCTTCAATGCCGTCGATCGCCTGTCCGAGTGGTAGGAGTTCGTGGCCTTCTGGGAGGACGCACCCGCAGGTTTCGGCGTCCAGCTTCCAGATCGGGCCCGTTCGCGCGGGGCAGGCTGGCTGCTGCATCAGTCGAAGTCGCAGCGTTCGATCTCAGCAGCGGCGTCCCGGAGCATCACAGCAAGGTTCGCGCGGAATCCAGGGATGTCCGCCTCCACCGAGACCGGAAGGGTCATCCCGTCAGCAGGTCCGGTCTTCACAGTGCCGGGGACTACGACGTCGCCAGCTCCGATCTCGAAGCCGCCGCACACGATGGTCAGCGGAACCGTCATCTCCATGTCCGTCACACGTCCTCCCCCGTCAGTAGTCGGTGCCGGTGCGTTGGTGGCCGATGTGCTCCACGCGGGGCGGATCGCTACGGCGGCCCCAGTACGCGCCACGCGCCTGCGGGTCCGAGAACAGGGCGCGGCCGAACCTGCTTTCGGACCAGGCGCCTTCCGGCCAGTCCTGCTCGAACGTCCGGCGCGGAACCACACACGGGTTGGTGGTGAAACACGCCCGGTGCTCCACCCAGTGGTGGGTGCCGTCCGTGTGCTCGGTGAACGTCTGGCCCTGCGCCTCCAGGGCTTCGATCAGCCCGCCAGCCTCAACCTCGTTGCCGAACCACGGCTGGCGTTTCAGCGCGATCTGCGTCAGATACGGGTGGGTGTCGAGCACGCTGGTGAGGTTGGTCAGGTCCACCGGGGCGTTGAAGGTGAAGTCGTCCTCCAACAACGCGACGTGCGCGACGTCCCAATGCCTGGCGAGGGCCCACACGTGCTGCATCGCCCGCCAGTACCCGTGCGGCCCCGGAAGGTGCAGGATCCTGCCGTCCCACGGGCCGCCGGTGAACTCGTCTGCGAGCCACTGCCCGTACACGTCGTCACCCGAATCGTCCACGATCACCATGTGCGCTACTCCGGTCAGGTGACCGATGGCGGACGGGATCGTTTTGGAGATGCAGTCGGGGCGGCCGTTGGTCAGCACGATGATGGGAACCAACGCCACCCCGCCCCCGAGTCCGTGTCGTCAAGGGAAAGGGGACTGCTGTGGATCAGCCGCCGAGGAAGGTTGTGTCGCGCCGGAAGATGGGGTGGATGCTGCACTGCTTCCACATCACCATGTGCCTGTGCACCCTCGGGCTGTGGACACCGGTGTACCTGTCCGGGCTGAGGAAGAGGAAGACCGTCACCCGGTACAGGTGACAGGTCCCAGCCCGTGGCCCGGCCGGCGGCCCCCTCTGTCTACCGGCGGCCAGGCCACGGGGGGTTGCGCGCCCCAAAACCGGGGGCACCGAGGGCGCGCAGGGTGGGGCGCACCCGCACAGGAGGGTGCGCTGGGCGCACTCGAACAGGCCCGGCACAGAGAGGCCCGGAGTGCGCGTCTAGGGGTGCGGCGCTACGCCGCTACTTTCGAGTCGGTCTGCCGTTCCTGGAGCCACAGGGGGCACGCGTCGGCGATCTCAGCGCGGGCCTCCGGCGTGGGCGGGACCGGGTGACCGTGGCGGATCTCCCGTTCGATCACCCGCAGGTCGTTCAGGTCGTAATACATCTTTCTGTCGACCCGCTTCAGGCGGCGGGCGCCGTGGCGGGTCACCCAGGAGTACACGGTGCCGACCGAGCGGTCCATGCGGTCTGCGGCCTCCGCTGCGGTGACCGGAACGGGCATGGAGGGCGAGGGCATGACACCCCCTTTTGAACAGCAAGAAGCCCTGGCGCACATAGTGCTCCAGGGCCACGTAGGTCGATGTTGAATCCGAATTCTTGCATGTGGCGGACCGATACGCCACTCGAACACGCGCGTCCCGTTTGTCCGGCAGTGCGGAACCGTTACTTATTGCAGGTCAGGGGCTTGTGGACGCTCATGCGCTCATCCTCGGCTCCAGAAACTGGGTGAACACCTCGTAGGTCACGCGGCCGTCGCTGTCTGCTTCTGTCATCCGCAGGTCACCGATTCCGATCATCTCGGCGTCCCCCTGGCTGATGCGCACACTGACCTTCTGCTCCGGCAGAACCCGGTCGGCGTGGACAGTGATGATCGTGGTCTTTGCCCCGGGTACCGGGACACCGAGAGTCCGCGCCGCGTGGTCGGGCTCGAAAACGGGCTTCACGCGCTCACCGCAGATCAGGCACTCGTAGTAGGCGCGGTCGTAGCCTTCGCAGCCGCTCTCGAACCCGCAGGAACCGTCACAGAACACGTGCACACGCACCTCGCGCAGCGTAGGCAGGCTGCCGTCGGCCGCGAAGGCGTGGAAGTGACCGCGGGAGTCGGTGTGCTCCCAGCCCACGTCCGGCTTAATGGCGGTGTAGGAGCGCACCATCTCCACCTGTTGCGTGACCTCGATCTCGCACTCGTAGGGCCCGTGCCCGTCGATGACGACCTCGGTCGCGCCGGCCATGACGCTGCTCATATCGCTCACTTGCTGACTCCGCCCTTCGCGAGGTGTTCCGTGGCGTGCTCGTAGGCGCTTTCCTCCACAACGCCTTCAGCGCCGGTCGTCTCCCACTTGCATCCGTCGTACTCGCACCAGCCGCGGAACCAGTCTTCGCGGGCGCTGTCGGTCTCCGCCCACCAGAGGTACTCGTCCACGAACGCTTCTTGCTGCTCATCGGCCACGGTGTCTCCTGTTCTTGCGGCGCCGCGTGTAGTCGGCGCCGTTCACCTTCAACGATCTCGGGTTCCCGGCCGGGTTGCAGGCCCGGCAGGAGCGGCGGTGCTTGCGGTAGCCGTCGCCGTACGTGATGGGTGCCGTGGCGGCGTGGGCGCGGGCGACCACCTTCGCGAACTCCTTAGCCATCCCGACGAGCGCGCGGCGCACGGCGTCGTGCTGCCGCTTCACGTGCACGGTGACACGGCCGAGGGCGGTGCGATCTGTTCCGGGGTGAGGTCGGCCGGGTCCCTCATGCCCGTCCCTCCGTCCCGGTCCCCCCACCAGCAAGCGCGGCGCCCTCCGGTTTGGTGCGGCGCCGCTCCCGGTTCGCCTTCCGGTGCTGCGCCTGCTCCTCCTCCACCATCAGCGACCGCAGCCGCGCCCCCAAATACTGCTCCCGGCACCGCAGACACTCCACATGGTCCGCGAGCCCAGCGGACCCGTCGTGGCGGCGCAGAGCACGCTCACCACAACCCCAGCACGGGGTGATCAGGTCGTGGTGCTGCGGCGTCCACCCCAAACGAGACAGGCACCGGTAATGCAACTCCAGGATCTCCAGGCCAGCGTCGGCGCCACCGAGGTCGACGTTGTAGTGGACCCAGTCGCCGTCGTGGACGAACACGTCGACCGTCTCGGAGATGTGGTCGGCGCGGGCGAGGTCACCGGTGCGGCACATCGAGTCCGGGGGCAGCGCGAGGAGCACGTCGATGTGCGCGGACAGGACCGCGCACGCGACCTTCACGGCGTGGCCGTCGCGGCGGGGACCGGACACGTCAGCGAGGTTCGCGGTGTCCCTGACCCGCTCCTCCCACGAGGTGACGATCTCGGTGAGGTGCTGCTGGAACGCCTCCACACCCGCGTTGATCGGGATCGGTGGCGCTGCCCTACCGCCGGACACGCGGGGCCCATCCGATCGGGGTTTGTCGCCGATCCGGACGGCGAGCTCAACGTACCGGCGGGGGATGTCGTTGAGGCACGCGCGGATCTTGTTGCGGTCCGGGTCGCAGAACGTGCGGTACGTCTGCGCCGGCACCACGACCCGTTCACCGCCGGGCCCGGTAGTGGTGGTGCGGGCCGCGCAATGGTCCCCCCGCGCGCAGTCCCGCATGCCCTCGTCGCTGCCTGTGCCGTGGTCCTCGACATAGGTGCTGTGCGTCATGGTTCCCCCTATGTGATCCTGTGCGGGCTGATCGGCCCGGGATGCGGCGCGCGTGAGCCGGGAAGCGGCTATTTGGGTGCGGTGTCGTGGATCGTGGCGGTCTTGATGCGTTGCCGCCAGGTACCGACGGTGGTGATCTCGATGACCGCCGAGCCGGGTACGTCGGCGGCGCGGGCCAGCTCGATGAACTCGGTCATCTCGTCCAGCGTCATCCCGGTCTTCTTGTCGTCCGCCTCATAGGCGGGAGGCTTAATCGGCATGGCTCCTCCTGTCGTTTGCCGCAGCGATCGCGATCAGTTTCATCAGGGGTTGCAGGGATTCCTTGGTCCCGACAGCGCGGATGGTGAACGTGGAGTCAAGTAGCCGCCGCTGCTCCGCGACGTGGACTTCAGCGCCGAGGACTCTTCCGCCGCTCACGGTGTCTCCTCCGTCCGATCGAGGATCTCCTTGGCCGCCGCGTGCGGGCACGGGGCTTTCTCGCCGTGGGTCTGGCAGTAGCCGTTGCCGGGGTGCGGGTCGCATGGGCGGGGGTCGGTGAGGTCGCGGAGCGCGGCCTCGGCCCGATGCCGCGCCTCGCCCGCCTCCTTCAGTTCCCGCTCCCGCTGCAGGGCGATGGCCTCCCAATCGACCGGAGCGGCGCGCTCCTGACCGGTCGGGGTCTCCTCCGGCTGGTCGAGGGCGGTGAGGAAGCGGCGGACGAGCACGCCGT
>CAYTMR010000148.1:0-8487 GCA_964438855.1 uncultured Micromonosporaceae bacterium | reverse complement strand
GGTAGTCGGGCGTGGTCGCGGCGATGAGGTCGCGGGTTTCGACCAGGTCCACTAGTTCACCGGTGGGGATGTGGAAGGCCCGTTGGGGATTGTCCCGCCAGCTGTCGGATCCAAACTGGATGATCATCCGGTCGTCTGCGATGCGGACGATGTACGCCAGGGCACGCTCCGGGTGCCGGTACTCCCATCGGGGTTCGCCGGTGAACAGGTCCCACACCGCCACGGTCTCGCCGGCGACGACGACGTAGCCACCCGGCGCCACCGCTATCCCACCGGGGGCGGTGGCTTTCCACAGCAGCGTGGTGGGCCGGGCCGGGGGCCCGTCCGCCAGCGGTGTGGGCGGTGGCGCGTCGGTCGTGCGGGGTGGGTGGTCGTTCTTCCACCACAGCCAGGTGCCGACCGCGGTCAGCGTCACCACCAACGCCCCGGCGACGACCCATCGGGACCGGTCACGCCACCGTCGGCTCACGGTGCTGTCCATGGTCTTCCACCCTAAGGGCCGGTGACAACGTCAGCTGTCGTGGCTCGGCGGGGTGGACGTCGGGTTGGTCGCCGCGGGGAAGCCGGTTTCGAACGATGCGAAGAGTCGGTCGGTGATGTCGGTCAGTGACGTGGTGAAGCCGGTCCGGTACCAGTGGCGTATCGCGCCCATGGCGGCGCAGTTGGAGGGTGCCGAAGTAGCGGTAGACCGAGCTGGCTGAGACGTCCGCTTCGGCGGTGATCCGTGGCGCGACGCGGTGGCGCTGCACCGCCGGCTGGCGTACGTGCCAGGCGACGTGCACCTGTGGCCCAACCTGTCGGGTGGGGAGGCGATCGACCTCCTCGTCGACCTGCGCGGCCCAGTCGACCGGCGCGCCACTGGTGGCGCAGGTGGCGGTCGCGCTCATCCTGGCCGGAGTGGGGGTGTTCGCCGTCGGCCGCCGAGACCTCACGATCTCCGGCTGAGCCACCGGGCGGTCTACGGCTTGCGCAGGACGCCGCCGTACTCGCCGCCTTGGTGCTCGAGACCCGCGGACGCGCCGAGGTACTGACGAAGCGGCCCGTCCACATCGGGCAGTGGCGGCTGGCTCGGGTCGGGTCGCCACTGTCGGATGTAGACCAGGCCTGGGTCGACCGGCTCCAGGCCGGCGAGGAAGCCTTCCACCGTCTCCGGCAGACGGGTGCGGAACACGTAGTGGGACTCCTGCGCCACCTGCGCCGACCGCTCGACCAGTTCCCGGTCCGGCATGCACATCTGCGTGAAGGCGATGTAGCTGCCCGAGCAAATCCGCTCCCGCACGGTGGCGATCATCTCGGCGACGGTGGTGTCGTCGGCGATGGAGTGCCCCACCGACAGGAACAGCACCGCTACCGGCTGGGAGAAGTCCAGCATGCCGAGCACGCGCGGGTGTTCGAGGATGTCCAACGGCCGGGTCATGTCCGCCGCGATCACCGTGGTGTTGGCGTCCGCTTCGAGTAGAGCCCGGCCGTGGGCGATTACGATGGGGTCGTTGTCGACGTACACCACTTTCGCGTCGGGCTGGAACTGCTGGGCGACCTGGTGCACGTTGTTCTGGGTCGGCAGCCCGCTGCCCATGTCGAGGAACTGGGTGATGCCCGCGTCGCGGGCCAGGAACCGGACCACCCGGTAGAGGAACTGGCGGTTGAACCGCGCTTCGTCGACGCCTTGCGGGAAGTGGCGCATCGCTGCCAGGACCGCGTCTCGGTCCACTTTGAAGTTGTCCTTACCGCCGAGGCAGTAGTCGTACATCCTGGCGGGCGTGGGGAACTCGGTCGACACCGGGGGGAGCTGAGGGTCGCCGGCAGGGGACCTGAAGACTCCGAGGGACGAGTGTGGCATCCGGGATGATCGGGAGCCTACCCGACCAAGACCGGCTCGGTCATCGCCGCACATTGTGATCGCCGGGTGACCGTTAGTGCCACCACCCCTGATACCGGAGGTGGTGGCGAAGGCCACCCATGGGGCGGTTCCGAGAACCCCTCTGAGCTGCAGTAGGGTGCTTATTGCCAAGAGTTTGCAGTAAGGGGTGGGCCGGAGTGGCGGTGCAGACGGTTGCGGTGCCGACGCGCGACCCGCTCGGTCGGGCGCCGCGGCGACGGCGTAACACCGTCACCGTCGGTGTGCTCAGCGCCGCCGTGGTGGTCAGCGCGGCGCTGGCCATGGCCTTCGGGCCGGTCTACGTCCCCGTTGACACGGTCGCACAGATCGTCTCCCACCAGCTGGTCGGGTGGCCGACCGAGGTCACCTGGGAGCGGGAAGAGGAGGCGATCGTCTGGCTGGTCCGCCTTCCCCGGGTGCTGCTGGGGCTGGCGGTCGGCGCCGGCCTGGCGGTGGCGGGTGCGGCGTTGCAGGCGATGGTGCGCAACGTGCTCGCCGACCCGTACCTGCTCGGCATCAACTCCGGTGCCTCCACCGGGGCAGCGGCGACGATCCTGTTCGGGTTGGGCATCGGGCTGGCCGGGCACGCCCTGACCGTCAGCGCCTTCCTCGGCGCACTGGGCGCCTCTCTCCTCGTCTTCATGATCGCGTGGGCTGCCGGGCGGATCACGTCGATCCGACTGTTGCTGGCCGGGGTGGCGACGGGCTACGCCCTCTCCGCCGTCACCAGCTTCATGATCTTCATGTCTGGTTCCGCCGAAGGCGCCCGGTCGGTGATGTTCTGGCTGCTCGGATCGCTCGAGCTGGGAAGGTGGGGCAGCCCGCTGCTGGTGGTGTGGGCGGTGGTGGTGTTCACCGCAGGCATCCTGACCTTCTGGGGGCACCGCCTCGACGCCCTGGCGATCGGTGACGAGACGGCCCACATTCTCGGCGTCTCCCCGGACCGGTTCCGCACCCAGCTGCTGGTGGTGGTCTCTCTGTGCGTCGGCGTGGTGGTCGCCGCCTCGGGCAGCATCGGGTTCGTCGGTCTGGTCATGCCGCACCTCGCTCGACGGCTGGTCGGTGCCTCCCACGCCTGGGCGGTGCCGGTCGCGGCCTTGCTGGGGGCGGCCTTCTTGGTGTGGGCCGACCTGCTCGCCCGCACCCTCGTGCAGCCGCGGGAACTGCCGATCGGCATCATCACCGCCCTCATCGGCGCCCCGTTCTTGCTCCAACTGGTCCGCCGGTTTCAACCGGCCACGTGATGTTCCCTGGAAGGAGTCGCATGACGTTCGTCCGCCCGGCCCTCGCCGCGCTGTTGGTCGTCGGCCTCGCCGGCTGCGGCGCTTCCAGCACGTCGTCGGAGCGCACGTTGACGGTGGAGAACTGTGGACACCAGGTGACTCTGGAGGTGCCCCCGGAGCGGCCGTTGCTGCTCAAGAGCGCCGCGGTGACCTACCTCGACGCGATCGGCGTCTTGGAACGGGTGATCGCCCGAGCCGGCGCCTACCCCGACGAGTACTACACCCCCCAGGTGCGGGCCACCCTGGCCGAGATTCCCTTGCTCACCGACGAGCTCGACGCCTCTGGCCACCTGAAGATCTCCAAGGAAGTGGTGATCTCCCAGAAGCCGGACGTGGTGCTGGGCGCGGTGGACAACCTCAACCACGAGACCCTCGCCGCGGTCGGGATCCCGGTGCTGGAGGAGCCGGCGATGTGTCCGAACGCGACTGAGGAGCCCAGCTTCGACGACGTGGCCGAGCAGCTGCGCTTCTACGGCAGGGTCTTCGGGGTGCCGGAGCGTGGTGAGCAGGCCGCGGAGGAGGTCGCCCAGCGCCTGG
This sequence comes from uncultured Micromonosporaceae bacterium, assembly GCA_964438855.1. Taxonomy (GTDB): domain Bacteria; phylum Actinomycetota; class Actinomycetes; order Mycobacteriales; family Micromonosporaceae; genus Natronosporangium. The sequence goes on along the minus strand of CAYTMR010000148.1, from coordinate 4,788 downwards.
CCGACATCACCGCCCGGGTCTCACCCGGAGAGTCACGCACCGCGGCGGTGCTCTACCCGACGGTCGGCGGTGGCACGACGTACGCCTACGGCACCCGGTCGATGGCGCATCCGCAGTTGGAGGCGGCCGGGTTCACCAACGTGTTCGCCGACGTCGACGAGCGGGTGTTCGAGGTTTCCCGGGAGGAGCTGATCGGCCGGAACCCTGACGTGCTGATCCTGCTGTACTCCGACGGCGAGCCGGGACCGGTCAAGGAGGCGATCACCTCGATGCCGGGGGCGGAGGCCATCACCGCGGTGGCCAACGACGACATCCTGGTGCAGTTGTTCAACTTCACGGAGCCGCCGTCGTTGCTCGCCCTCGACGGGTTGGAACGCATCGTGGAGGCCTTCAGCGAATGATCGTCGCGTCTGGGGTCGAGTTCGCCTACGGGGAGCGCCGGGTGCTCGCCGGGGTGGACCTGCGGGCCGGCAACGGTGAGGTGCTCGGCCTGGTCGGGCCGAACGGCAGCGGCAAGACGACGCTGCTACGCACTCTCTACGGCGCTCTGCGTCCCCGCGCCGGCGTGGTCCACCTCGACGGCGAGGAGCTGACGCGCCTGCCCGCGCGTGAGATCTTCCGCAAGGTGGCGGTGGTCGTCCAGGAGACGTCGGACGACTTGTCGCTGTTGGTGTCGGACATGGTGCTGTTGGGCCGCACTCCGCACCGCTCCGGGTTCGCCCGCACCAGCGGCCGCGACGAGGAGATCGCCGCCTCGGCGCTGGCCCAGGTGGGGGCCTTGCGCCTGGCCCAGCAGCCGTTTGGCCGGCTTTCGGGCGGCGAGCGCCAGCGGGTGTTGATCGCCCGGGCGTTGGCTCAGGAGGCCACGCACCTGCTGTTGGACGAGCCGACCAACCACCTCGACGTCCGGTACCAGCACGAGGTGCTCGACTTGGTGCGGCGACTGGCCGCCGACGGGGATCGGGCGGTGGTGGTGGTCCTGCACGACCTCAACCTCGCCGCCGCCTACTGCGACCGGCTGGTCCTGCTCGACGACGGGCGGGTGGTGGCGTCCGGCGTTCCGTCTGAGGTGCTCACCCCCGAGCACCTTCGCCCGGTCTACCAGGTGGACGTGCGCCGGATCGACGTGTCGGACGGGTTTCATCTCGTGTTCCGCCCGCGGAAGGTCGCGGACGGTCTACCCCAGGCTCTCGAGGAGAGGATCTACGCATGAGCGACGTGCAGGACGCCATCAACAAGTACTGGACCGAACGGTCGGTTCCTTACGACGAGTACCAGGAGCGGCCGGAGCGGCGGGAGGCCGACCGTCGGGCGTGGAGTGAGGTTTGGCGGGACGCGCTGGGCGCTGACCCGATCGACGTGCTCGACGTGGGCACCGGCAGCGGGTACGTCGCCAGGCTGCTGGCCGATCTCGGTCACCGGGTGACCGGCATCGACTTGGCTGACGGCATGTTGGCGCGGGCCCGCGCCCACGCGGCGATGATGACGAACCCGCCGGTCTTCGACTACGGGGACGCGGTGGCGCCGCCGTTTGCTCCGGAGAGTTTCGACGCTGTCGTCAACCGCTATGTCATGTGGACGCTGCGCGAGCCCGCCACGGCGGTCCAGAATTGGCGCAAGCTGCTGCGCCCGGGCGGGATCCTGGCGGTGGTCGACAGCACCTGGTTCCCCAACGGCATCGCCGAGGAGGGAAGCGACTACTTCCAGCTCATGTACGACGAGCGGGTCCGTGGCGCGCTGCCGCTGGCCGAGGCGACCTCCATCGAGCAGACCGCGGATCTGATCCGGCAGGCTGGTTTCGTCGACGTCGAGATCGTGCCGCTGAAGACCATCTTGGAGCTCGACCAGCGTTACGGCGTCGCGCCCAACCACGAGGTGCAGCTGCAGTACCTGATCCGGGGTGTCAACCCGGCGAGCTGAGCCACGACCCGGCCCGGCGGTTGCCAGGCGCCGCGCGGCGTGCCCGCCTACGGACGGCTGACGATCTCGCGAAGGCGATCACCATAATGTGGTGGCATGAGCGAGGCGTACCTGGTCGTGCTGGGCGAGCGTGACGCGATCTCTTGGGTGCTGCGGGGGAGCCGCATGGCGTTTCCCGCCACGCCGCGCTCGGAGGTCGCCGCCTTGGCCGCCGGTGACCGCCTCTACCTGTACGCGACGCGTGGCGCCTGGCGCAACCCCACGCGCGACCGGGGGCGGGTGATCGGGGTCGCCACGGCGACGACGCCGGTGCGGGTCCTAGCCGAGCCGGTGGAGATCGCCGGGCGGTCGTTCCCGTCCGGGTGCGAGCTGCGCCTCGAGGGCGTGGTGCCGTACCCGGGTGGTCTGGAGCTGCAACCGTTGGTGGAGCAGCTGGAGGCGTTCCCGAAGCCGAAGGCGTGGAGTGTCTATCTTCGCCGGGCGCTGGTGCGTCTCCCGGCGGCCGATCAGCGGGTGCTCGACCGTGGCCTGCGGCCACTTCTCGTGGCCCCTGAGCAGGCCGTGCCCACGTACCCGTCGCCGGCTCGTCGATGAGCAAGGTCGCCGCCAACCGGCGCTGGCCGTGATCCACGGTCTCGTTTGCTCCGCCGCCGTAGGGAGCGGGTCATCTCGCACTGCGGTCATCCGATCATCGGCGCCGACTCGACCCCCGGGTTCGTTCGCCCTCCGTGACGGCAGGACTGCTCGCCGATCTCGCGGTCGGGCTCGTCATCATCTTGTTGGCTACGGTGCCCGACGTGCCACCTCCGGCGCCCTCACTCTGACTCTCGCGTGTCCGCGATCGTCTGCCGCGGCCGCCGAGCGGGGGTCGCCGGCGTCGCCTGCGCGGAAGCGGCCACGAGTGTCGCTGAAGGACGATGCGCTGACGTCGACACCGACGCGACGCTCGACCATTCGTCTTGCCCCGCGGAAGCCGTCATCGTGAACGGTCCATGGTGAGGACCACTTTGCCGTAGCCGTGGCCGGTTTCGACGTCTCGGTGCGCGTCGGCGGCGGCGTCGAGCGGGTACCGGCGTCTGATCGGGAGTTGGAGGGTACCCGCCGCGACCATCGCGGCTAGCTCGCCGAGGGTGGCTGCGGACCGTGCGGGCCGCAGCCGCGGGACCCCGTGGGCGGTGGCGGTCTCGTCGTCGACGAGGACGCCGATGCGTCCACGGTCTCGTATCAGCGCCAGGGAGGCCAGCACTGCGTCACCTCCGACAGGGTCGAGCGCGGCGTCCACACCGTCGGGGGCGACGGCTCGGAGTCGGTCGATCAGCCCGTCGCCGTAGGCGACCGGGATCGCGCCGAGTCGGCGTAGGTAGTCGTGGTGGGCGCTGCTGGCGGTGCCGATGACCCGCGCGCCGAGGTGTCGGGCGAGTTGGACCGCCATGGTGCCGACGCCTCCGGCGGCGCCGTGGACCAGCAGTGTCTCACCTGTGCCGACGCGTAGGGTTCGCAGCGCGTGGTAGGCGGTCTGGCCGACGACGGACAGTGCGCCGGCGACCGTCCACGGCAGCGCCAGTGGTTTGGTCGTGACCAGATCGGCGGGGACGACCACATAGTCCGCGTACGCCGCCGCGGTCGTGAAGCCGAGCACCTCGTCGCCGACCGTGTAACCGGTCACCGCTGGTCCGATGGCGTCGACGACGCCGGCGAACTCGTTGCCGAGGGTCTGGGGGAACGTGTCGCCTGGGCTGGCGAAGTAGCCCCGACGGATCTTGCAGTCGACGGGGTTGACGCCGGCGGCGCGTACCCGCACTCGGATGTCGCCAGGACCCGGTCGCGGTGGGTCGTCGTTGACGAGGTGCAGCACCTCGGGGCCGCCGTAGGCGGTGAACACGACGCGTCGGGCCATGCGGACCTCCCGGATCGGAGCGCTCGGTGGCGTTGCGTGGATCGACCGTGAGCAGTAGCGTACTAGAGCGGAGCGCTCCGCTCCACTTTTTGCGTCGCGCCACGACCGACCAGAAGAGGTGGGGCCAGTGACCCGATACCCGGTCGAACGGATGGACGCGGCACTGCTCCGCCTCGGTGCCGCCATCGTCGCCGGCGCCTTCCTGTCCGCTCTGGACGCCACTGTGGTCTTCGTCGCCCTCGACCACATTGCCCGGGCGGTTGCGAACGTGACATCTTTCGATGTTATGGGGGGCCTGACCTGCGATGGTGGCGATCGGGGAGACATGTCAGACCCGGCACTACGATGGGTGCCGTGAGTTCCAGGGGCCGACCGGCACTGCGGCGAGCCGACGCCACGCGAAACGATGCACGCATCCTGGCGGCGGCGCGAGCCGTGTTCGTCGAGCAGGGCCCGGAGGCCCCAGTCTCCGTGATCGCCGAGCGCGCCGGTGTCGGCATGGGCACGCTCTACCGCAGATATCCCCGCAAAGACGACCTGATGCGGGCGCTGTCCCTGGCCACCATGGACGAGACCCGCCGCGCCGCCGAGGAAGGCCTCGCCCACCCCGATCCGTGGCAGGGCTTCGTTCACTTCATCGACGTCTGCGCCGAGGCCGGTGTGGACGGCACCCCGCGAGTGGCCAGCGGTCAACCGACCGACGAGCTGCTTGCGGCTAGCCGTCAGGCCCGAGAAGCGGTGCAACGCCTGGTGGACCGTGTGCAGGAGGCAGGGCTGCTACGCGACGACGTGAACGCCCACGACGTCGTCCTGCTGCTGCACGTGCTACGGGAACTGCGCACTGCGCATCGCCACCGGGATCCGGCGCTTCGCCACCGCTTCCAGGCGATCGTGCTCGACGGGCTGCGACCAGAAGCGGCGCAACCCTTACCGGCTCCACCGGCGACGTGGGCCGATGTCGAGGAGGCGTG
>CAYTMR010000147.1:0-8539 GCA_964438855.1 uncultured Micromonosporaceae bacterium | reverse complement strand
GCCGTTGCCGCAGCTCTCGCCGGCTTTGTCCACCTCCAGGTGAAGACGTCGCCAGGCGCCAGTGCCGGTGCCGGGCAGGCGGACCAAGCGGCGGCGTTCACGGCGCTGCTTCGGCAGGAGCTCCAACCACTGGTGCAGCGGATCGAGCGATTGGAAGAGCGGGTCGGTGTGAGCGGAGACAGCTGACCAGGCCGCAAGGGCTGGGCTGTGCCAGCGACATCCACCCATGCTTGAGACACACTGGTCCGGTGGAGCTGGGTGATCGTTACGCAGCGGTGGACGTGCACTACCCGGTGGGCGGTGGTGCCCACGCGGCTGCGGTGGTGGGGGCGGACCCTACTTTTTCGGAGCTCATCGAAGAGGTCACGGCGCAACTGGACGTGGTGGACGAGTACCAGCCGGGACAGTTCTACCTGCGCGAACTACCGGCCATCGTGGCGGTGCTCGCGTCGACGGCCCCTGTCGAGCTCCTCGTGATAGACGGCTACGTGGACCTCGACCCCACCGGCCGTCCCGGGCTTGGCGCCCACTTGCACGAGCGGATCGGGATTCCCGTCATAGGGGTCGCGAAGACGGCATTCCGAGGTGCCACGCACGCCGCCGCGGTCTACAGAGGTCGGACAGCGAGCCGGCCCGTGTACGTCACCGCCGCGGGTATGCCCGTATCACAGGCGGCCGAGCTGGTGGCGCGGATGAGTGGTCAGTACCGAATCCCGGACGCCCTTCGTCGCGCCGACGCGCTGTCCCGCGCCGGTCAGCGGTCGGCGGTCGATGGCTCTTGCCGGTGACAGCGCGTCGCCGTGAGTGGGGCACCCCGTACCGCTTCTCAGCACGGCAGGTGCCCCAGTCCGGGACCGTTCAGAGCTGGACGCCGGTCATCACCATGACCCGCTCGGTCGTGTAGTCGGTCATCGCGTACCGGATACCTTCACGACCGACTCCCGACTTCTTCACCCCGCCGTACGGCATCTGATCGGCCCGGTAGGACGGCACGTCGCCGATGATGACGCCGCCGACTTTGAGTTCGCGGTGGGCGCGGAAGGCCAGTTGTAGGTCGTGGGTGAAGACGCCAGCCTGCAAACCGAACGGGGAGTCGTTGATGCGTCGGAAGGCTTCGTCGACACCGTCGACCCGGTGAAGGCTGAGCACCGGCCCGAAGACCTCCTCACACACCACCCTCGCCTCGTGCGGGGTGTCGGCGAGAACGGTCGGGCTGACGCTGGTGCCCTCGCGGGTACCACCGATGAGCACTCGGGCCCCGGCGGCCACAGCTTCGTTGATCCAGCTCTCCACCCGCTGTGCCGCCGCCTCGTTGATCATCGGGCCGACGTCGGTGTCCGGATCGTACGGATCGCCGGTGCGGAGCTGCCCCACCGCCGCCACGATGCGCTCGCACAGTGCGTCGTAGATCTCGGTGTCTGCATAAACCCGTTGGACGCTGATGCAGGACTGGCCGGCCTGATAGTTGGCGAAGGTGGCGATCCGTCGTGCTGCCCAGTCCAGGTCTCCGTCGCGCTGGTAGTCGGCGCAGACGTAGGCGGCGGCGTTGCTGCCCAGTTCAAGCACCACGTGCTTGTGTGGTGCGGCTGCGGCGATAGCGGCGCCGACTGGGCCCGAGCCGGTGAACGAGACAACGGGTAGACGGTCGTCGGTAACCAGTTCCTTGGCCTGTTCGTCGGGGACCGTGAGCACGCTGACCATGCCCGCTGGTAGCGACGTCTCAGCGAGAAGCTCCCCAATCAGCAGCGCTGACAGGGGTGTCTTGGGGGCGGGTTTGACCACTACTGGTGCCCCGACGGCGATGGCGGGGGCGACCTTGTGGGCGACCAGGTTGAGCGGGAAGTTGAATGGTGTGATTGCCAGGACCGGCCCTTTCGGTACCCGGCTGACGTAGGCGAGCCGCCCTTCACCTGCTGGCTCGGTGTCAAGGCGCAGCACCTCACCTGACCAGGTACGGCACGCCTCGGCCGCCATCCGGAACACCGAGCTGGCGCGAGTAGCTTCGAGGCGCGCCCAGCGCAGCGGCTTTCCGTTCTCGCTCGTGATCAGTCTGGCTATCTCTTCAGCCCGGTCGGCGATGGCTTTGCTGACGGCTGCGAGCGCCTCGGCCCGGACGTGTATCGGCAGGCGCTGCGCATCGTCGGCGACCGCGTCGGCGGCAGCGACGGCTTTCTCGACCTGTGCCCTGGTGGCCCAGGTGGTGACCCCCACCAGCCGGCCGTCGTAGGGGTGCCGGACCTCGAGGACGGGGTCACCGTGCACTGGGCTGCCGGCGAGCCACAGCGGTGTACGTTCGTTCATGAGCGCGACCGTACCGGCAGCCCGAAACCATTGGCCGACCGTGCCGACGATGTCGACGAGCCCGAGCCGGGGCGGCGCGGCACTGTCCACACCTTGCCCGCCCGCGCGGCGACCTGACCGGTCACCCGCTTGTCCGACCCGGAGGTACGCCACGATGCGCCCGCATGACTGCCCGCCTACGATGCCTTGTTGGAGGTCGTCTACACCGACCTCCTTATGCCAGCGTTCCCTCCGGCGGAGATGGTTACGCGCGACTCGCTAGACGACCCTGTGCGGCTGCCGTTGTCGGTCCGCCCTGCCGGGGACGAGCGTTGATGGTGTCAGCTGCGCGGGGCGTACATGATGACGGCGACGCCGAGGAGGCAGATCGCTGCGCCGATCAGGTCCCACCGGTCGGGGCGGAACTTGTCCACGACCATGCCCCAGGCTAGTGAGCCGGCGACGAATACTCCGCCGTAGGCAGCGAGGATCCGGCCGAAGTGCGGGTCGGGTTGGAAGGTGGCGATGAACCCGTAGGCGCCCAGTGCGATGACTCCGGCGGCGATCCACCACAGGCCACGGTTCTCGCGCCATCCTTGCCACACCAACCAGGCTCCGCCGATCTCTGCCAGCGCAGCCAGCACGAACAACACGACAGAGCGCAGGAGGAGCATGGCGCGGATCGTAGCGTTCGCCGGAGGGATCGAGCGGCGCGCCCGGCGGAGCCGACCGGCACAACGGCGGCCCTCACCAGAAGGGGCAGACCTGCGACGATGTCTAGTGAGCGGATTGGCACCATGGCTTGCGTGGATCACGAGAACCGCTGGGTGAAGCTCCTTCGGGACAATCCGGGCCATTCCCAATGGTATATCGACCGATTTCGAAAGATGGCCGCATCGGGTGCCGATCTGGTCGGGGAAGCGCGGCTGGTCGACGCCATGGTGGGGCGTGGGGCGCGGATCCTCGATGCCGGCTGTGGCGCCGGCCGGGTCGGGGGCTATCTGGCGACACTCGGACACCATGTGGTCGGGGTCGATCTCGACCCGGCGCTGATCGAGGCCGCGCGGCAGGACCATCCTGGGCCGCAATGGCTGGTCGGGTACCTGGCCGAGCTGGACCTGCCTGCGAAGGGCATCACTGAAGGGTTCGACGTCGTGGTCTGTGCCGGCAATGTCATGACCTTCTTGGCGCCGAGTACCCGACAAGAGGTACTGCGCCGCTTCCGCGTCCACCTTCGCGAGGGCGGCCGCGCGGTCGTGGGGTTTGGAGCCGGGCGCGACTACGCTTTCTCCGACTTCTTCGCCGATGTCGAGGCTGCCGGGCTCACGCCGGATCTGCTCTTGGCCACCTGGGACCTGCGGCCGTTCACTGATGACTCCGACTTCTTAGTGGCGGTGCTACGCCCTGCGGACGCCGTGCCGAACCCGGGTCGCTCGGTCGCTGGCTGAGGAGGGCGACGTGGTCGCGCTCACGCCCGCAGGGCTTGAATGGCCTTCTTCAGGGCACGTGGCTCGGTGGGCTTGCGAGGAGCGTCCTGCATCAGTTCCACCAGTCGGTCGCCGATCTCTTCCAGCTGTTGCGCGGAGAGCACGTCGCGGACCTTCGGGAACAGTTCGTTCTCCTCCTCTTCGATGTGACGGACGATGGTGTCCATGAGCACGGTCGCCTTGGCGCGGTAGTGTTCGTCGCTCGGGTTCATCATCGTCAGCTCGAAGCCCAGTACGTCTGCGACGTGGTGCTCCTCGAACGACTCCAGCACGGCCTCATCGGTGGACGGCACGCGGCTGCGGATCTCCGGGTATAAGCATTCGTTCTCGATGTAGGTGTGCTTGGTCAGGGCTTCGAGGATCTGGTCGACCAGCTCGCCCTGCCGCTCGGGGTCGCTGTCAGCTTGTTGGAATTGTTCGAACAGTTCAAGAATCTTGCGGTGGTCTTCGATGATGAAGTCGATGGCGTCCGGCATCTGACCCCCCTGTGAGCGTTGGCTTCTGTGACCTTACGCTTACCAGGAGTGCTGTCGCCGGGAAATTGGTGGCCGCCCATGACGTGGTCACTGACGCATTGATGGATATCGTGTCTCGGTATGGTCACATCACGATGACCATCTCTGCTGATCTTGAATGCGATTTGTAGGCTGACCGGCATGATCTCACGTCGAGTACGGCGCCTAGCTGTGGCTGCATTGGCTGCTTCATGCCTCATCGTGGCCGGGTGCGCGGGTGACGACTCCAACGGAAAGGCGACCAACGATCCCGACAGTGGGGGAGTGACCAATCCCGGCAGTGGGGAAGCCGCCGGGCTGCTCGCTGGTTACCTGGCGACGATCCCCGCTGCCGTGCTGGAGCGGCACGGTGACGGCCTCGTCCACATCAGCGTTGCCGACCTGGACCGGGCAGCGGAGCTTGCCGGGGTGACCCGCCCGGCTGGTTCCACCGACCCCGAGGCCGTTCGTGAGTACGTGGGCGCCTTGGCGTCGACACGAGTCGAATCAACGGTCTACACGCAGTTTCCACACGCCGCCTCGGTAGACCGGCTTCAAGAGGTCGAGGAGTTCGCCGCCGAGGTCGGGTGGTCGATCGCGGATGTGTCGTGGTTTGCCGAGTACCAGGTGCAACCGGACGTCTTCACCGTGCTGGGAGGCGATTTCGACGTCGACCGCCTCGCCGACGCGATGGGGGAGCAGCCTGACGACGGCATCTGGCGCCTCGGAGGGGACGACCACTCCATCGACATGACCGAGGTGTCGCCAGCGCGGCCAATCGGGCAGGCGCTGCGGCTGGCGTTGGTGGCGGACGACCAGTTGGTGGTCGCTCGCTCCACCCCGCCGGTGGAGGCAGCGTTGGAGGGTACGGCCACTACGGTCGACGATCCGGTGCTGTCCGCGTTGGTGGCGGCTCTGGATGCACAGGAGGCGTACTCCGCGACGTTCATCATCGGAGATCTCGGCCCGTCACGGGAGGGGTTGCCGCAGCAGTACACCGGCGTGGCGGCAGGCACCGCGTACGTCGATGGCACCCCATATGCCCTGCTCGTCTATACCCACGACGACGAGGCCGCCGCTCATGCGAACGCGGATGGGCTGCGTACTCTGCTGGAGGAGGGCACGTCACTGTCGGGCAGGCCGTGGAGTGAGAGCTTCGGAGCCGACGAGATCCGGGTCGACGGTACGACTGTGACTGCCCGACTCACCCTCAAGGAGGCATCGGCGTACCTCGTGTACCAGATCATCCAAAATAGAGATACTCTCGTCACTCTTAGTTAGATTTGCCATGAAGGGCGCCCGGCAAGGCGGGCGCCCTTCAGTGGCGAGCAGACGTGGCGTCCTGCCGGTCGGACACCAAGTCCCTTGGCGTGAGAAGCCGGGGGACCGGGCCGCCTAGAGGACGAGGAGCGTGGTTCACCGTGGATCGGCCAGCCAACTGCGACGATTCCCTCGCCGACTGGCTTGACCGGCTGTTCCTGACTTTGATGTTCCTGTGGGACTTCGAGCTTGACGGCACCGGAACCACACTCGACTATTCGAGGTCGTCGCTTGTCGCCTTGGAACGCGTGGTAGTCGACGAGTTCACCCATCCCGCACAGCTAACATGGGCGACTCGTCGCACCTTCGTCGAAGGGCTTATGGCCTACCTCGGGGAGACGCTGATGCGTCGAGCCGGCGGAGTATGGGGATGGCGGACATTGGGTCGACCACCAGGCGGAGTGCCGCAGGTCTCGGCCGACCCGGTGTTGGGTCTGGACCCTGTGTCACCTTTCGATCTGCTGACGCGGGCGGTCAGTGTGCGCGACGGCCAACGCTTCACCTCGACCTACGACCAGTGGGCTCGCGCCGTCGACGACCGGTTGCGGATCCACCCGGCCTGGTGCCCACACAAGGAGCCAACAGCGGCAGACCCACGGGATCCCCAGCCCGGGCCGCTCACCACATGGTTGACGCGCCGCGCCGCCGCCCACCCGGACTGGGTCGCCGCCTTCGCACCGGGTGGGCTGTGGGATTTCTCGCCCCGTTCGTTGTGGGCGCTCGAAGAGCTGGCACGCCGGGTCACTCCGACCACGGAAGAGTTGCACCATGTGACCAACCGCGAGTTCCGGGAAGGGGCAGCGTGGTACCTCGGTGAAACCGTGCGACGTGCCTTCTCGGGGCGATGGAATGTCAACCCTCGCCGCCGTGGTGAACGCAGCTTCCCGTACGTGGAGAAGCTCGGGGCGCGGGGTGCGCGACTGACGCCGGTCGTCGTCTTGGAGGTGGCATTGACAAAGCCGGGCCACCTGGCACACAGGTGGGAGCTCATTGCGGGTCGACCGATGGAGGACTGAACCTCTCGTCCCAAGGGCCAGCGCACAAGGCCGTCGGGGTGATTGAGCCAAGCGAACTGTTCACCGACCGTAGCGGTGATCCCGATCCGGGTACGGTCCGGCCATCCGTACTGCCGCCATCGCTGCCATGCCGCTTCCACGGTGTCCCACAGCCGCGCTGAGTCTTGCCGCATACGCCACGGCCCGTCCTCGCCGGGCCGGTAGTCGGCCTCTGCGCGCCCATCTCGGGCGGAAACGGTGAGCTGTCCGGTCGCCGTCGTCGTTGAGCCGGTCGGCGATATGGCCGTTGGGTGGGTGTAGGTTCAGCCACAGCCAAAGGTCGCGCCAGGCTGCGGCGAGGTCGCCGAGCGTGGCATGCTGACCTGCACGCCAGATCGCCAGCCATCCCCGGGTGAAGGCGTCGGCGTCGGCCGCGAGTGTGAGTGCGCGTTCCACAACGCTCGTCGCGGGTATGCCCAGGGGCCGGTCAGCCATCGCATCGTCTCCCATCAGCACCAACGACATGTCACTCAGCCTTTGTTGGAGCCGCTCCCGGATTGGCGGTGAAGCCTGGTCGAAGATCTGATCAAGGATCCTTTACGTGGTGTCTCACATTCTGTCGGTCAGCTACCGGGGCAGGGGCACCGCCACGACGGTCAGCAGCTTGCTGAGACCCACGAAATCGTCGGGGTTCGTGGTGTAGAGCGGCAAATCGTTGGCGATGGCTACGCTCGCGATCATTAGGTCGGACGTCCGCGCGCGGGGCTTGCGCCCTGTAGCGAGCACAGCCGCCGTGACCCGGCCGAACGCTCGAGCTGCCTCCTCATCAAACGGGAGTGGATCGAACTCTGCCTCCGCTCGCTGGAGCACGTCCAAGCGACGAGCACGCTCATCAGGATCATCCGTGTGGTGAGGACCTGCTGACAGCTCCGCGAGGGTGATAGCGCTGATCGACATGGTGTCGGGGAGCTTGCTGTGGTCGATCCTTCGGCGCAGGATGAGGATGTTCGTGTCTAGTAGACCGTGACTCTTAGGACTCATATGGGTCTCTGAGTCGGCTATCCACCGCAGCGTCAATGTCGGCGCGGAACCTCGCCGCATCGATGACTGGTGCGTTCGCGGACATGCCCGCGAACTGCTCACGAGTGACCACTCGGCGGCGACGTAGCGGGATCAGCTCCCCGATGGGTGTGCCGTTGCGGGTGACAACGAACGTCTTGCCGTGCGCGACCGCGTCCATGATCTCCGCAGATCTCGCGCGGAGATCACGCTGTGTGATTTCTGTCGCCACAAATGGCATGGTACCAGGATGTGCCACGCGGTGCTATGCCGTGGCACTTCGCCGGACTCTAGGGAACGGGCATTCAGACGTAGCCAGCCACCGGCAGGGTTGGCCAGCAGAGCAGGACCCCTGGAGCCGTCTAGCAAGGCGAGGCTGGTACCGCCGGGCGTCCGGCGCCCGCGTGACGCTCGTCGCGGTGGGCACTTATCGTTCTCCATGGGAATCGCCCGTGGGAGGAATCGGAATGAAGGAGACGCTGGAGTTCCAGGCTGAGGCCAAGCAGTTGTTGCACCTCATGGTGCACTCGATCTACTCGAACAAGGACGTCTTCCTGCGCGAGCTGATTTCAAACGCCTCAGACGCCCTGGACAAGCTGCGGATCCAGTCGATGATCGACAAGGACCTCCAGGTCGACACTTCCGACCTGCACATCCAGATCGAGGTCGACCCGCAGCAGCGCACCCTGACCGTCCGCGACAACGGCATCGGCATGAGCCGTGACGAGGTGGTCGGGCTGATTGGGACGATTGCCCGCTCCGGTACGGCGGAGCTGCTGCGCAAACTGCGGGAGTCGGGTGACACCGCGGCCTCCCGGGAACTGATCGGCCAGTTCGGCGTGGGCTTCTACGCGACGTTCATGGTCGCCGACCGGGTCACGCTCGTCACCCGCAAGGCCGGCGA
>CAYTMR010000146.1:0-8614 GCA_964438855.1 uncultured Micromonosporaceae bacterium | reverse complement strand
CTTGAGTCGATAGGTGACGCCCTCCACGGAGACCTGCTTCTCCTGCATCGCTTCCAGCAGCGCCGCCTGCGTCTTCGGTGGGGTGCGGTTGATCTCGTCAGCGAGCAGGAGGTTGGTGAACACTGGACCGGGTCGGAAAGTGAAGTCGTGCTGGCGCTGGTCGTAGAGGAACGAGCCGGTGACGTCGGCCGGGAGCAGGTCGGGCGTGAACTGGAGCCGCCGGAAGTTCAGCCCGAGCGCTTGGGCGAAGGATCGAGCCGTGAGGGTCTTGCCCAACCCGGGCAAATCCTCCAGCAGCACGTTGCCCCCGGCCAGGATGCCGGCGAGCACGAGCTCCAACGCCTCTCGCTTGCCCACCACGACGGTCCCGACGGCGTCGAGGACCGCCCGCGCCAGTCGGCCCACTTCCGCGGCCGACATCGGCTGGCCTGTCATAGCTTCTCCACGTAGGTCAACATCGCCGCCAGGTCACGCGCCGACGGCGTGCGCGCACCAGGATCGGACAGATAGGTCCACAGTCTCTTACCGAGCAACTCGCGGACCCGGTCGGGGTCCGCGTCGAGGGTGAGGCCGCGACGGCGCCGCAGCCGGTCGTCCACCAGCTCGGCGAGCGCTGCTCGACTGACTTTAGCGTCACCGGTCAGCCTCGCCTGCCAACGCTTGGTCGCCTGCGCCAGCCCGTCCGGCGGGATGGGGTCCTCCGCAACCTCCGGTCGGCCACCGAGCCGCCGGGGCCGCACCACCCGCAGCGTCCGCACCGCCAGAAACATCACACCCAAGGCGAAGAAGCCGGCGAACGCGACGGGGTACGGCAAGTGGTAGCCGACGAGGTCGAGGGCGAGCACCGCGGCACCAGCCAGCGCGCCGGAGATCGCCGCGACGATCAGTCCGCGTCGGGCGTTGCGCCCGGCCCACGAGCGCTCCCGCCGGCTCTCATCGTCCTGGCTGAGCAGGTCGTCCAGACTGGTCAATTCGCTCCCACCGGGGTCGGCTCAGGTGCGGTCTGCGAGGCGAGCTCGGTCCGCAGCCGGTGCAGGGCGGTCCTGGCTTGATCACGCATCCGCGTGTCGACGGTGTGCGTGGTGAACCGGGCCAGCAAGTAGACCTCGGCCAGCCCAGCCAGCACCGGCTCGCTCACCTGATGGGACCGTAGCAGTCGGACCACCAAATCAGTGGCGGTGTCGGAGGCGTGGCGCGGTGTGCCCGCCACCGCCGCTGCCTCCTCCAGCCGCAGCCAGCAGGCGATGACGGCACGCCGAGGATCGCTGTCGGTGTCCGACAGGTCCGCAAGGCCGGCGTCGACCGCCGCGAGCAACTGGCCCTCGTCAGCCATCCGGTGCCGACGACCGGTGGCCGGGGCTGTGTTCGACCGGCGAGCGGCGACTCTGCGTCGCACGACCCGTGCCACCAGGATGAGCACGACCACGGCGGCGAGCACCGCAGCGCACAGGGCAGCAAGCGGCAGCCAGTCGGGTAGCTCGTGGTCGATGACTTCCGGTACCGAGACCTGGGGTTGCGGCAGGCGCACCCGCTCCTTCCGGTCGACCAACGGCTCGGCCTGAGCCATCTCCGTCAGCGGCTGACTGGTGTACCCGGCGGCCACGGTGGCGCCGGCCAGCAGCAGCGCGGTCACGACGACCAGGAACAGGCCGCGGATCGCGCTCACCGCAACCCCGCAAGTTGTTTGGCGCGAGCGAACACATCGTCCAGCATGGCGGGAGTGAGCCTGCCGGTAAAGGTGTTCTGCTGACTCACGTGGTAGGAGCCGAGCAGTCGGGGAGCGCCACCCGCCCACCACAGGGCACCGTGGCCGAACCGGGGACGGGGTGAGGGCACCGGCAACCCGTAGACCGTGCGGAACACCGACCACCAACAGCTCCACGCGAAGGCGCCGAGCGCCACGACCACCCGCAGGGTGGGCCGCAACAGTGTCACCTCTCGGTGCAGCCAAGGCGCGCAGGTGTCCCGCTCCGCGGTGGTCGGTTTGTTGGCCGGTGGGGCGCAGCGGACGGACGCGAAGATCCGGGTGTGGTAGAGCTCCAAGCCATCGTCGCGCGAGACGCTCGTGGGCTGGTTGGCGAGCCCGGCACGGTACAGAGCGGCGAAGAGCACATCCCCGGAACGATCGCCGGTGAAGATCCGGCCGGTCCGATTGCCCCCATGGGCCGCCGGCGCCAGTCCCAGGATGCCGATGGACGCGTCCGGAGCGCCGAATCCTGGGACCGGACGAGCCCAGTAGGTCTGGTCGGCGTATGCGGCACGCTTGATCTTCCCGATGTCCTCACGCCATTGGACCAGCCGTGGGCAGGCCCGGCACTCGCTGATCGCCCGGTCCAGGTCCTCCAGTGACGTCGCGGCAGCCGCCGCGCTGACCACCCGCCGCGCCGCCGCCGCGTTCGGTTCGCCGCTCACCCCAATCGCCTCCGCAACAGGTCCAGGCTGCGAGCCCACGCCCGGGCCGCAGCATCGGCGTCGTAGGCCTCGGGAACGTCGTCGTTGAAGAACGCCCGGCGGGTGCCTGGGTAGTCGATGACGGTGCACTCGCCACCGCCCCGGGTGACGCCTTGCTGTGCGGCTGCCAGGTCAGGCGCTGTGCTGGTCAGTCCTTCGTCAGAACAATGGATCAGGATCGCTCTGTCCCCGTACCGGCTCCAGTCGAGCGGGCGCCCATTCCACAGCGGGTAGAAAGCGACGACCGCCTTGACCCGCTCGGATTCCGGCGCTGCCCGAAGCGTCAGGCCGCCGCCCTGACCGAAGCCGAGCAACGCCACCTCGGTGACCTCGGTGCGCGAAGCCAGGTACTCGGCGGCGCCGACGATCTGCGCCACCGCCGACTCCAAGGTCTCACCGTCGGACGTGCTCGGGTCGAGATCCAGCGCCAGCGCCACATACCCCGCCTCCGCCAGCCGGTCCGCCACGGTGTGGATGTGATCGACCAGCCCCCAGGCGCCACGGACGACCACCACGCCAGGCGCAGCCGGCCCTTGGGGCCGCGCCAGATACCCGGTGCCGTCACGTCCGTGCCCCGGGTAAGTCACCGGCTCCCCCATGAGCAGGCCCTCCTGTGCGTCGCATGGCGTCTGTAGGCGGTAACGAAAGCCAATCATGCCGGCATCGGGATGGGAAGCAAGCACCGGGCGCGACGGCACACCGACCGGCTCAGCGTCGGTGTCACCGCGTTCGCAGGCACATGACGTCCCCGAGCGACGTCGGCTCCTGCGAGAGCCAGAACGCGACCTGCCACTCGTCGGCCGGCCGGCACAGCTCCTCCCGCCGCTGCGGATCGGCGAACTCCTCTTCCGCTACGCCGCTGACCCGGTGGGCCACCACCCAGGCGGCGTCGGCGTGCTCGCAGTCGACCCGCCGCAGCTGCTCCGGAGCGGGGGCGTCGTTCAGGCAGTCGCCCACCTCCGCGCGGCCGGCGTCACCCTGGAGGTACTCGACGATGGCGAGGGTGGCGACCGCGGCCGCGGCGACCCCACCAATGGTCACGAGTCCGAGGACGGTGGCGAGGATCCAGGTCCCGAGAGAACGGGCAGAACGGTTCGCCGTCTCCGCTGAGTGCGCCGCCTCCTCCGACTGCGCCTCCGCCGCGGCGGCCACCCGTTCCGCCGTCTCCTCTCCCTCGGCGGCCGCTGTTCGCGTCTGAGCCTCGTCCGACGGCTCGGTTGCTGTCGATATGTCAGGGTCAACCGGTGCGGTCTGGGTAGAGGAGTGTGGCGACCCGGACGCCGGCTCGGTCACAGGGGTGTCCTTTCCGCAAGCGAGGGGGGAAAGCGACACTTTACGATGTCACCGTCGACTGGCGCCAGGCCGGGGTCTGGCCTGGTGCTAGCGCGGGAACACCCCTTCTAGACCGAAGTGGATCCTCGCCACCGACCGACCGATACCCTGGTCAGTCTGAAGAGGACGGACTGGGAGACGCCGTCTCGGGCGCTGGCGTCGGACCAGCGCTCGCCGAGGGCGGGGCGGTCGGCTCCGGCGACGCGGTCGGCGGCAGCAGATCCCACCAGGAGAGGCTCTCCGGACAACGCGGGTACCTGATGATGATCGCGCCATCCTCGTCGAACTCGTGCGGCTCGCATTCATGCCACCAACCGAGGTCGATTTGGTTGCCGTTCTGGTCCAGCAAGCGGATGTTGGTGAGCACCCGCCCTGTCTCGTCGACCGGCACCACGTCTTCCACGTGACCGAGCGGATCGTAGTCGTGGTAGACGTACGCCGGCGCGTCCCACGACCGCCCGTGGGAGTCGACCAGTGCGAAGTGCCCGAGACCAAACAGCGCCAATACCACCGAACCCGCGTACACACCCCGCCGCTTCCACAGCGACAGATTCTGCTCGCGCTTCGCCAGCCATACCGAGCCAACGATGCAGGCCATCAGGATGACCAGCCCGAGGAGGGTGCTGTCGGAAAGCCGCGGTAGCAGCCCTTGCTGGCCCCCGTCCCCCAGCAGAGTCACGAAGAGCACGGCAAGGAGGTACCCACGCAGCACCCACCAGGCCGGCGTCAGGAGCCGGAGGAAGTCCGTCACGTGCTCGTACCCCAGCAACCGGCCGAGCCGCGTGTCCCACTCACCCAGCCTTGCCCGCCAGGGTGCGGCGAGCCGTGACAACCATCGCTGCGACGGCTGCTGCGCCTGCGGGCGCACGGCGGCGCGCAACTCAGCCGCGTACTCCCAGGGTGGGCCGACCCGGTTCCACAACGGAAGGTCTCCCTCGGCGGCGACCTCGGTGAGATGGGCCGTCAAGTCCTCCAGCAGCTCATCGCGCTCCCTGGGCGGCAGATCGGCCAGCGCGTCACGAACCGCGGCGACGTAGGCAGCGACCTCGTCGGCGCCAGTGGCGGTGTGTCGAGACTCGGTCACGCCGCCACCCCCCGATCGGCCACGAGGTCGTCCATGGTGTCCGCGAAGGCACGCCAGGTCTTGGCGTACCGCTTGAGCTGCTCCTGGCCAGCGGCGTTGAGCGAGTAGTACTTCCGATGCGGTCCCTCCTCGGAGGGAACCACGTAACTGGTCAGGTAGCCGGCCTGAAACAGCCGTCGCAGTGTGCCGTAGACCGAGGCGTCACCGACCTCGTCGAGCCCGGCACCCCGCAGGCGCCGCAGCACGTCATAGCCGTAGCCGTCTGCTTGCCTCAGGACAGCGAGGACCGCCAGGTCCAACACCCCCTTGAGCAACTGGGTCGTGTCCACGCATTGCACACTACTCCGCAGTGCGGAGTAGTGCAACTCACCGGTTGAGCGACCACACGGCGACGTTCAACGCAGTGGCGTAGGTGACCCAGGCCCAGTACGGCAGCAAGAGCCCACCGGCGAGCCGGTCTCGCCGCCAGAAAGCAACCACCGTCACCGCGACCACGCACCACAACACCACGATCTCCAACGCGGCCAGACCGTAGGCGCCGGCACCGAAGAAGATCGGCGTCCACGCCGCGTTGAGCAGCAGTTGGACGACGTACGGCGCATGCGCCCTGACCACGCCCGCGCGCCGCCACACCAACCAGCCCGCGACCGCGATCGTCACGTAGAGCGCGGTCCACACCGGAGCGAACAACCAGCTCGGTGGGGCCCAACTCGGGCGTCGCAAGGTCGCGTACTCCGCCGCGCTCGCACCGGCGGCGAGACTGCCGATCAACGCCACCACGGCGACCGCTGCGCCGAACGCGAGTAGACCACGCAAGTCACCGCCGCGGCGTCGGGTCCTCGCATCCATCGACACGCTCCCCTTCCCACCGGTCGGATACCGGCCAGACGTACGGAAGGTCGTCCGGCAACGCGGAACCGAACCGTGGACGGTAGAAGTCCGGATCCTTACGCAGTAGCGCCGAACGGTGGCTGAGGTGCAGCGCCTCGCAGCCGAGCCAGTTCGGCAGCTCCCCGGCCCGCGCCAACGCCGGCTGCCTACGCGGGCGGCTGCCAAGTTCCGCGACGAGAGTGGCCGCGACCGTATCCGCCCGACCGGCGGCGCTCCATGCGGCGCAGATTTCCAGCCCGTACCGCACCAGCGCTGCCCGGTAGCCCGCCCACATCTTCACCACCGGGTGGTGGCGCCAGCCGTACCCAGGCACCGTCATCGCGCGCAGCACCTGCAACACCTCGACCCGCTGCTTGCCCAACCGACGTGCGTCGAGCACGGCCGCGGTCTGCGCGAAATCGGGGTACGGCAGGAAGGTCTGCACCCGGGTTCAGTACCCGGCGACCGACCACGCAATGCCATCCAGGATGTCGTGTTCGCTGACGACGACGGTGGAGGCGCCGCTGCGCTCCATCACCACGCGCAGGATCAACGCCCCCGCGGCGATCACATCGGCCCGCCCGGGATGCATCACCGGCAGCGCGCGGCGCTGCGCCCGAGTCATGGCCAGCAGGTCCGCGGTGACCCTCGCCACCGCCTGGAAGCCAATCTCGGTATGATGGATCCGCGACGAGTCGTATTCGGGCAGGTCCAACGCTATCCCCGCCACGGTGGTGACCGACCCCGCCAGCCCCACCAGCGTGGCGGCCCCTGCCCCGCCGACCGCCGTCACGGCGCGCTCGGTCAGCGCGCCGATGTCAGCCTCGGCCGACGCCACCTGGGCGGCGGTGGGAGGGTCGCCGGTCAGGTGTCGCTCGGTCATCCGCACGCACCCCATGTCTACCGACTCGGCCGCCTTCACACCCGTGCCGTCCCCTAGGACGAACTCGGTCGACCCACCGCCGATGTCCACCACCAGGTACGGTGCGCGCGCGCTCGCGGGCAGTCCACGCACCGCCCCAGTGAACGACAGCTGTGCCTCTTCCCGCCCGCTGACGACCTCAGGAGCCACTCCCAAGATCTCCCACACCAGGTCGGTGAACTCGTGGGCGTTCACCGCGTCGCGGGTGGCAGAGGTGGCGACCATACGCACCCGCTCCGCCCCGAACGCATCGATGGCGCGGGCGTAATCGACGAGTGCGGCGCGAGTGCGGGAGATCGCTTCGGCGCTCAGGCGTCCGGTGCGGTCCACGTCCTGCCCCAGCCGGACGATCTCCATCCGACGGGTCAGGTCGACCAGTCCTACACCGCCGTCTGGAGTGGGGCCTACGTCGGCTACCAGCAGTCGGATCGAGTTGGTCCCGCAGTCGATCGCCGCCACCCTGGTCACCCGGCAACCTTAACGGTCTGGCGTGGCACCCCTGCCGTCGCGGGCCTACAGATGAAGCAGCATGCGAGTGTTGCCCAGGGTGTTGGGTTTGACCCGCTCCAAGTCGAGGAACTCGGCCACCCCTTCGTCGTAGGAGCGCAGCAGCTGCTCGTAGACGGCCGGCGGCACCGGCGCACCGTCGATCTCGACGAAGCCGAACCTCCCGAAGAACGTCGTCTCGAAGGTCAGCACGAAGACGCGACGCACCCCGAGCCTGCGCGCCCGGTCGAGCAGTCGAGAGACGATCTGGTAGCCGATCCTTCGGCCGGTGTACGCCGGATCGACCGCCACGGTGCGGATCTCGGCGAGGTCCTCCCACATCACGTGCAGGGCACCGCACCCGATCACCGGCCCGTCCTCGCCCACCGAAGCGACGATGAACTCTTGAATGTCCTCGTAGAGGGTGACCAGCGGCTTGGCCAGCAGGCGCCGACCCTCTTGATATATGTCGATCAGTCGCCGGATGTGGGGTACGTCGGTGGTACGCGCGGGGCGAACCACGATCTGCTCACCGGCTGATTCTGCCCCACTCATCCCGGTACGCACCGGCCGTTGGTCCAGCTCACCAGTTCTCGTACCTCGTCACCGAACGGGTTGATCCCCGGTCCGACCGCGAGGGAGTGTGCCAGCAACGCGTGCAGGCACTTGACCCGACCGGGCATGCCGCCGGCGGAGATCCCGGCGATCTCGGGCACGAACTCGATCGCGTTACGGCGGGCCAGGTAGTCCTCGTGCGCGGCCCGGTACCGCGCGGCGAGGTCTGGGTCCTCGGCGAGGCGGGCGTTCATCTCCCGCATGAGCCCTTCGGACTCCAGCCGGCTACAGGCAGCCACGGCCCGCGGACAGGTGAGGTAGAAGAGGGTCGGGAACGGAGATCCGTCGGCGAGTCGGGGCGCGGTCTCCACCACGTCTGGTAGGCCACACCCACAGCGGTGCGCCACCGCACGAGCCCCACGGGGTCGACGGCCCAATTGGACCGCGACCACCTCTAGGTCGGCCTCACTGATCGGATCCACTGCTCACTCCGTTAGCCGCCTCGATGCTCGACCACAGGGTGTCCCACCAGGGGCCGGGCTGATCCGGCGCTTCCTCGGTGTCGGGTCCGCCGGCAGCGCTCCCGACCTCCTCCTCCCACACCGTGATCATGAGAATCTCACCCGGCTCACCGTAGTGGAACCGCCGTCGGGCCTGACTGCGGATGTAGTCCTCGTCCCGCCACAGCGCCGCCTGCTCGGCCAGTTCGGCGATGTGGGCCCGCTGCGCGTCCTGCGCGGCCCGCAGTTGGGAAATCTCCGCCTGTTGTGCCAGGTAGACCCGGAGCGGGAAGACGTAGCTCAAGGCGAGGGCCACCAGCACCACGGCGAGCACGGCTGCCCGGCCGGTGATCCGCCCTGGAGGGCGGGGGACCGAGGTGCGAGTGGTTTCGCCCGCCCGGCCGCCGGTCACTC
>CAYTMR010000145.1:0-8673 GCA_964438855.1 uncultured Micromonosporaceae bacterium | reverse complement strand
CCAGCCCGGTCGAGAGGTCCGCGGTCCGCAGCGCCTCGTCCAGCCGGAGGAGCTGCCGGGTCGTGAACGGACCCTCCAGCGCCTGCCGGTCCGGCCACACCTGCTCGCCCGCCTGCCCGGTCGACTCCGCGTGCTGGCCGGAGGCTGCCTCGGAGACAGGCAGCACCTCGTCGCCTGCTCTGCCCTGCTCGGCGGTCCGCGCCTCACCAGCGGTCACTTGCGCCTCCCGTCGCGCCCTGGGCCGGCCCGGAGCCAGCCTTACCCTCTGCGGCGCCCGGCCCTGTCGCGGCCGGGAGCGCCTCGCGCTCTTTCCCCGCCGGCAGCGCTTCCCGACCAGCAGTCTCCGCTGCGTCGCGGTGGTTCGCCACGTACCACACCGGGGAGAAGTGGTAGGGCCGACCCGGGCGGTAGCGGGTGTCGCGCCGAGGCCCGCCCGCATACGCCAGGCCACCGACGATCAAGGTGATCGCCAGCGGTACGACCACAAGGAGGAGCACCGTTTGCGTGCCAGACACCTCAACTCACCTACCGGGGAGCGCACCGGACTCAGTCGCCGTTCACGTTATCGGAGCCGGTGAGGCTCCGGGTCGCCGGGGTTAATTCCGTTGTCTCACGCCTCAGGTCACCGCTACCTTCATGGCACACGGGAAGGGAGGTGGTCCACAGTTGGGTAGCTTCGGGACTCGTGAGGTGATTGTCCGCTAGCCGCGGATCTCTCGGACTTGTGTGATCGGTCCGTGCTGTCTCGGCGGCGCGGCGAATACCAGGCAATCACCCGACCCCCGGGGCACCGGCCCTCGTCCAGCCCGGTGCCGTCGCACACCGTGCGCGGAACCCCGGGGTCGTCGCATGCGTACGCATCGCGCCGTACGCGGTGAGGGTGCGCGACCGCCAGATGTGCGGGGGGAGACGAGCGGTCGCGCACCCCCGCCGTACCCACCTGAACCGGGGGGACAGCGCCTGGCCGGAGGCGCCCCGATCGGCGGAGGCGGACCGACCGGTTCTGGTTCCGATGGGTGGGTTGCGGACCGCCCCGGCACTGGCGGGCACCGGCGGCGGCTCCGCGGGTGAAGGTCGTGGTCACATGAGTCTTCCGTCGCCCACCGGCCGCTGCCGACGAACCCTTCGCCTAGGTAACGCCCCGAGATCCGCCATCCTCCGTCACCCCCACACGAACTCATGCTCCGCCACCAGTTCAACTGATAACGGGGCAAAAGTCATCGGACACCGTGTGCGTCGCCCGTTCACCACCCGATCGAAGGGCTGCGGCAGTCGGTCGAGGACTCAGGCGTCGACAGTCGGCTGTTCGACCATGCGAGGGCCGACCACCCCGCCGCGCTGCGCGTTGCGCAGCGCCTCCCACTCCAGGAACCGGCTGGTCTCGGAGATGATGGCGCCGGACAACCAGGCCACCACCACCGCATCGTCGATCAGACCGACGACGCCCAGGAACAGCTCGGGGATCAACTCCACTGGCCAGGCCAGATAGGCGACGGCCAGGGCCATCACGAACAGGCGGCCGAGCCCGTCGTACCGCCGGGGCCCTCGGCGCAGCGACGCGACCAGGATGCGGGGCAAGGCGGCTAGGCGCCGCCACAAGCCAGGGCCACCATGCCGGGCGCTGGTCAGCGCCCGCCACAGTGCCACGAACGCTGCCCTCCGCCCCAGAGTCCTCATGTCGACAAGTATGACGCGGGCGCGCACGAATCCGGAAAGAGCGTCGAGTGACGCGGACGCGCTAACCTCGCGGCGTGAGTACCAGCCGTGCATGGCAGACGGCGCGCCTGGTCGGTTACGGTGCCGGCGCCGCTGCGGGAGCCGCCCTGGCGTTCGCCGGGGTCCTCTTCGGGCAGGCCGGTCTCGCGCGCCGCGACATCCCCCGCGCGGAGGCGCCACCACCACCGTGCGAAGGGCGTTACGGCGCCAAGTTCGGCGGTGACCCGATCACGTTGGTGATGCTCGGTGACTCCACCGCAGCCGGATACGGGGTGCGGCGGCCCCGGGAAACGCCGGGAGCGCTGCTCGCCACCGGCATCTCCCGTCGGTTGCGGCGCCCGGTCGACCTGCGCAGACTGGCGGTGGTCGGCGCCACGTCGGACCGACTCTGGCACCAGGTGGAGGCCGCGCTGGAGCTGCGCCCGGATCTGGCCGTCATCCTCATCGGCGCCAACGACGTCACCCACCGAGCGAGTGTGGACGCCTCGGTGCGCCACCTGGTGCGGGCGGTCCGCGCGCTGCGCGCTGCCGGGGCGCAGGTGGTGGTCGGCACGTGCCCCGATCTCGGCACAGTCCGCCCCATCCGCCCGCCGTTGCGGTGGCTCGCCCGCCGCTGGAGCCGACAGCTCGCGGCGGCCCAGACGGTGGCGGTCGTCGAGGCGGGTGGATGGACGGTGTCGCTCGGTGACCTGCTGGGGCCCAAGTTCGACGCCGAACCGCATCGGATGTTCGGGTGGGACCGCTACCATCCCTCCGCCGACGGCTACGCGACCGCCGTGGCGGCGCTACTTCCCACGGCGATCGCCGCGCTGGGTGTGACCGACGAGCGCCGCGTGCCCACTACCAGGGCGGGTGTCCGCGCACTGCCGCGGGCAGCCGTGGAGGCGGCCGGGCGAGCCGGGACCGAGGTGAGCGGCGTGTCCGTGGGCGGGCGGGAGCGCGGCCCGGCTGGCCGGTGGGCGGCCCTACGCACCCGGGTCCGCCAGGTCATCCGACTCGGTGAGACACCGACGACGGATCTGGATACGGTAAACACCACTCCACCAGCAGGAAGATGACGATGACGACCGTGCTCCAGCGCCTCGGCCGCGGCCTCGCCCTCACCGCCGCCACCGGGTTGGTGGCCACCGCCGTGACCATCGCGGTGGAGGTGGCGTTGGCACGGACCCGCCGGTACGCCCAGCCGGTGCTGGGCATGGCGGTGCGGACCACCGTCGGTGCGGCCGACGGACCACCGATGCGGTTGGTCCTGCTAGGGGACGCGGTCGCGGTCGGTGTGGGCGTGACGACGGTCGATGAGACTGTTGGTGGCCAACTCGCCGAGCTACTCGCCGACGGTACGGGCGGGAAGCGGGTAGAGCTGTCCAGCGTCGGGGTGGCCGGCTCCCGGTCCGCGGACCTCGGTACCCAGGTGTCGCGGGCGCTCCTAGGCCATCGCCCCGATGTCGCGGTGATCCTGATCGGCGCCGGTGACGCCACCAGCCTGCGCTCCCCCCGTACGGCGGCGGCCCATGTGGCGGCGGCGGTGCGCCGACTGCGCGATGCCGGGGTCGAGGTGGTCGTCGGTACCTGCCCCGACCTCGGCGCCACCCGTGCGTTCGCGCCGCCGCTGCGACAGATCGTCGGCTGGTTGGGCCGGCGGGTGGCGCGGGCGCAGACGGCGGCGGTGCACGCCGCCGGTGGGGACGTCGTGGACCTCGCCGCGGAGGCCGGTCCGGTCTTCCGCGCCGACCCCGGAGCGTTGTGCTTCGACGGGTTCCATCCCTCCGCCGATGGTTACCGCGTGTGGGCGCACGCCCTGTTCCCCGCGGTCCTGGCCGCCGCGACCGCCCGCCCTCACCCACGCAGCTGATGTCGTCGCCGTTAAGCCGGCCGCGGCACGCCGAAGCCCTCGTTCACGTGCGCGAACGAGGGCTTCGGAGGGTTTCTTACTCGTTGAAGTAGCTCAACAGGCGGAGCACCTCGAGGTAGAGCCAGACCACGCTCACCAGGATGCCGAAGGCGCAAGTCCAGGCGTACTTCTGCGGCAAGCCGAGCCGCACGCCCTCCTCCACCTCGTGGAAGCTGAGGATGAAGCTGAGCGCCGCGATGACGATGAAGACCAGGCTGACCAGGATGGCGATGGGCCCACCGTCACGCAGGATGGTCGGTTCCCCAGTGAAGAGGGTGATCACCAGGTTGACCAGCATGACCGCAGCTGCGCCGAGCATCGCGCCCATCAGACCCCGCTGGAACTTGGGGGTCGCGCGGATCTTGCCGCTCTTGTACAGGAAGGCCATCAGGAGGAAGACACCGAGGGTGGCGATGACCGCCTGCATGACGATGGCCGGCTTCCCAGTCCACAGGACGATGGCGAGGCTGAAGCCACCGACGAATACTCCCTCGACGACCGCGTAGGCGCCCAGCAGCAGCGGGTTGGTAATGCGGGCAAACGAGATGACCAGACCGAGGACCAGCCCGATGATGGCGGCCGGGAAGGTCAGGGCGAGCGCGGCCTCCGGCGGCGTCAGCACCCACACCCCAGCGGCGGCGGCGGCGGTCAGTGCCAGCAGGCCGATGGTCCGGACGACCACGTCGTCCACGGTCATGGGGCGGACGCTCGGCGGAGCGCCAGCCTCGCCGTAGCCGACGGGGTACGGTGCCGGCTGGCCGGAAGCTTGCTGGTGGTCCCCGTAGTAGTACGAGGCGGCTGCCCGCTCCCTCTCCGCTTCCGCCCCGAGCCGCGTCAGGATCGGGTTGGTTGTCCTCACGTCACACGCCCTCCGTCGAACTCATCAGTCACAGGATGTCCTAAGGGTAACCGTCGTCGCACTTTCATGTCGATGTCGGATCGCCGGCGCCCGGCCGATCGCCTGCCGGCGTGATGACGTCCCAGGACGTGCGGCGAAACCCGACAAAGTCCACGTGGCGGCGCCCAGCCGCGTCGTTCCGCCGCTGGCGCACGTTTACCCGCCCGCTGAGGTGGGACAGGTTCTCGAGAGCCGAGCAGAGGGGGCATGGCCATGTCGCTAGAGGCGTTCGATCACGCGGTGCACACCGCGAACACCTGGCTCTCCGATCTCGCGCGTGAACTGGGGGCCCAGAACCGTCGGTACGCCTACCGGATGCTCCGGGCCTGGCTGCACACACTCCGTGACCGCCTGCCGGTCAACGACGCGGCGAAGTTCAGCGCGCAGTTGCCGGAATTGCTACGCGGCATGTACTTCGAAGGTTGGGAGCCGAGCCGCACGCCCGTCAAGTACAGCCGCGACGAGTACGTAGCGCGATTCGCCCTCCAGGGCCGCATCCCGGCTTCCGAGGTCCCGACCGTGGCACCGGCGGTGACCCGAGTGTTCGCCCGACGCCTGTCGCCCGGACAGCTGGAGGAGGCGCTCGCGCATCTCCCCGTCCCGGTGCGCGAGGTGGTCGCCGGTCCCGAGCTCGCCGGCGCGAGGGGCGAGGCACCCCGGCCCGCCGCACCCACGGCCGGTGTCGGCACCACGTCGACCACCGCGCAGGACAGCTCCGCCGAGGAGATGTTGGCGGAACTGCAAGCGCGGGTCGACAACCTCACCGAGGCGGTGCGGGTGATGGCCGAAGGGTTGGAGGACAACCCTTTGGAGAGCGCTCCGGCACGGCGCCCTGCCCGCAGCGCCCGGCTCGCCTCCGAGATCCTCATGACCGGCCCGGCAGGCCGCGCAGGCTGAGGGCGGCGCCGGTCAGGCTCGACCGACCTTGGCGGCCCGGAAGTCCTGACTGGAGTTGAGGCGTGGGAACGGCACGTCGGGCACGTCCACCTCGAGGAACTCACACAAGGGCTCCCAGCCCTGCCCGACATCGAAGACCAAGAGCCGACCCGCCGGCACGCTCGCCTGGACGTCGGCGTTGTGCGCCTGGTAGACGGCGATCGCGTGTTCCCGGTCGGTGAACCGGCCGCCGAAAGTCCGCTCCCACACCAGCTCGTCGGCGAGCTTGGCCTGGCCCCACAACTCCGGCCGCGCGTCGAAGCGGGCGCGCACCTCGGGCGGCATCCCCTCGGCCCGGTAGCGGACGTGGTAGATGGTGTTCCGGACGCTGTCGTACCACGACTGTGGGTCACGAACTGTCAGGAGGACCTTGGCCTGCGGATAGGCGTCGGCCAGCTCACGCCAGTAGAAGGCGCTGGGCCAGTCCACCGTAGAGACGTAACCACCGAGGAGCTCGTCCCAGCTGACGGGCTCTCCCGCGGCCTTGCGTCGCCAGAGCGGGATCGTCTCGGGATGGGCGAACAACTCCTGCATCTCGTGGCAGGGACCGAAGCCCAATATCCGCAGGGCCTCCGCGGTGGAGGTGGTGCCCGTCCGCCCGAAGCCGGCACCGATGACCTTCAACATGCGGGAAGTCTAAGGCCTGTCGTCGTCACCACTGCGCCAGGTAGCCGCACGGTCCGATGCAGACCGTGCGGACCTGTGGTCGGCCGGTATACAGTCGACGCGAACCGGCATGAACCGCCCGTCAGGCATTCTCCGGTTGCCGCTCCTTCGACGCCACGGCACCCGTCGGCTCCGCCGGCACCGCCGCGACACGGTGGGACCGCAGCCAGGCGTCGATGGACCACTGGCCGGCGCCGAGCACCGCGATGATGAGAAACGCCCACGAGTACAGCGCGGGTGTCACGCCACCGTTGTTCAACGGCAGCAGGTCGGTCGGTTGGTGGACGACAAAGTATGCGTAAGCCATCGAGCCCGAGCACAATAGCGCCGCCGGGCGCGTCGCCAATCCCACCAGCACGAGCGAACCGCAGACCAACTGAATGAGTCCGGCCCACCAATTGGGCCAGGTCCCGATGGGAATGGCCTCGCCGCTCCCTCGGTGCCCACCGAAGAGGCCGAGCACGGTGGCCGCGCCGTGGCAGGCGAAGAGGAAGCCGATCACCATCCGGAACAGCGACCACACGGGACCAGAGAGTTTGCCAGACACCATCGAGACTCCACCTTTACTGAACGTGCACAGAGCTCATCCGCCATCCGCCTAGGATGACGAATTCGCATGCGTGGATTATGCCACACAAAAAATGGCCGCCAAAATGCCTGCACAAACTCTTGATTCATTCAAGAATGGCGCCGACCGGTCGCGTACCTCACCCGCATATCGCCATGCGGCGCCGCGGCGTGACAGCCGACAAATCATCGACACCAGGGGGCACTCTCACCACCCGTTGGCGCCAGCCCACTCCCCCTGCACCCACGGCGTCGCCTGCCACGTCGTGACCAGGCGTCCCGTGCCCGGGGCGGGGCTCGAACCCGCACGCCTCTCGGCAGCCGCTTTTAAGGCAGCCGTGTCTGCCAGTTCCACCACCCGGGCGACAATGCCACGGTAGCTTCTCGGTGCCGATACTCGCTGGTCACAGGCGTCGGACTATGGTCTCGGCGGCGCGAATGATCGGACTATCCCGCCGTGGACCCACGGGCGATCCATCTGCCAGAGTGACTGAACATCGGCGCCAGGTGTACCCACTCGGCATGGGCGTCGGGCTGGGAATGCCGCCGACCCCTACCTAAGTCTGTCACGGGCAGTGATGAACCCTCGCCACACCGTAGGGTGACGCTCGATTACCCCGCTTCGGGTACCGGGTGACGCGGCCTCGACGAACGGTGGGGTGGCGTCGTCGAGGGAGACCACCGTCTGGTGCGCGCTGGTGTACGCCGTACCCGGTGCGTCAGGAACGACGCGCGAGGAGGGACAGCAGCGCGACGAGAGCCGCGGCGAGCCCGAGTCCGCCGAGCGTAACGGGCAGGTTCACCCCGGAGTCGGGCAACTGTTGCAGTCCCCACAGCATCCCCACCGATAGCCCCGAGGAGACGAGGATCACCACTGCGCTACGCAGCAGCCACCGGATCCACACCTGTGTGCCGACCGCCGCGTCATGCGGCAAGGCAGCGGCCAGCGCCGCCAAACTGTGCATCAGGTAGAGCAGTCCCGCCAGCGCCAACACCCGCAGCGCAGTGACTGACTCCCCATCGACGACCGTGGCCGCGACCCAGCAACCGGCGGCGAGCACCGCGACGACGGTCACCCACGCCGTTGCGGGTAAGAGCGCCGCGAGCAACGCCGCACCGGCGAGCACCCCCACCGCGGCGGTCATGGAGCGCACCGACGCCGGAACCGCGACCAGCAACGCACCGAACGCGGCGGCGAAGACCGCGGCGCGCACCAGCATCGGCACCGCGCTCGTGCGCCGTATCGATGACACCATCCGCCTGATCATCCGCGCACCCCCACCCGCGGACCCACCGCCATCCGGGAGATGTCCCGCAGCACCTGGTCCAGGCTGCCCGCACCAACCCACGGCACTACCGGCACCCCGTGCTCGCGCAGCGCGTCGACCGTCTGTTCCCGTTCCAGTCGCCACAGCCGGTAGGCGATCTCGGCGTACGCCCCGATCCGCGGCGCCGCCACGTTGGGCGGGAGGGTATCCACGGCCAGGACGTAGCGCCCGGAGCGGGCCAGCCGCGCCAGCACCGGGCCACTGCGGGCGTCGACCAGCGGGGTGAGGACCACGATGAGCGTGTTGGTGGGCACCCCGTAGAGCGCCCACTCCGGTGGCAGGTCGTCGGTGTGGCGGGCCCCGGGCCGTACCTCCAGCAGCCACTCCAGCACTCGCAAGAGCTGGCGGCGCCCACTGCCGGGCGCCAGTCGGCGCGCCTGCTGGCCGTACTCCACCAGTGAGACTCGGTCGCCCCGGTGGAGGTAGTGCGCCGCCACCGCGGCGGCGGCGCGGACCGTCGTGTCGAGCACCGAGGCGCTTCCACCGACCCCTTCCGAGCGCCCGGCGTCGCAGAGGACGTCGAGCAACAGTACGACCTCCGCGTCCCGATCGGAGAGGGTCGCGGCGACGTGGAGCTCGCCGGTGCGCAGCGTCACCCGCCAGTCCACCCGCCGCAGCCGGTCCCCCGGCGCGTACATGCGTACGCCGGCCAACTCACCGCCCTCCCCCGG
>CAYTMR010000144.1:0-8680 GCA_964438855.1 uncultured Micromonosporaceae bacterium | reverse complement strand
GGGGACTCGAACCCCTGACCCCCACACTGCCAGTGTGGTGCGCTACCAGCTGCGCCACGGCCCCGTGCGCCTGCGTATTGCAGGCACCCGCGCAATAGTACACACTCCCACGGAGGGCGTCATCCGGGGCACCCCTGAGCGCCCTAGTTGAGGGTTGGATCCGGTGGGTAGTGCGCCACGGCGGCGAGCAGGCCACCCTGGCGCCGCAAGACCATGGCCCAAAGATCATCCGGGCGGGACATGAAGGGATCCCCTGGCAACGCCTCGAAGGTGAACCACGAGCCCGCCGCGATCTCCGCCTCCAACTGCCCAGGCGACCACCCCGCATAGCCTGCGAACACCCGGATCCCGTCGAATCGGTCGCGCATCTGCTCCGGATCACGGCCCAGGTCGACCGTGCCGAGAGCGCCGAAGAACGGTTGAAAGCCGGCCGGGCGGGCAGCGCCGGGACGCATCCGCGCCACACAGATCGCCGAATCAGGCTGCACCGGGCCGCCCTCGAACAGCACCGCCGGGTCATGGGCCAACTGGCCCCAGTCGCCGAGCACATCCGAGACCGGCACCTCGGTGGCCCGGTTCAATACCACCCCCATGGCGCCACCGGGCTCGTGAGCCACCAGCAACACCACGGTGCGTTCGAAACTGGGATCACGCAACGCCGGGGTGGCCACCAACAAGGACCCGAGCAGCGACCCGTTCGGTCGCACGAATCGGGCCACGGATTCAGCGCCGGGGTCAGATCCCCCGGGCTCACGCTGCGTGCCAGCCATGTCCCGAACGATAACCCGCTTTCGGCTCGCCCGGTAAGCTCTGGACGCCGCAAATGCGACCCAAAAGAGGACGTACCCATGCCGCGCGCCGAACTCGCCGTCATCGGAGGCTCCGGTCTCTACAGCCTCGTGGAGCAGGCTGAGGAGCACCGAGTGGAGACTCCCTACGGCGCTCCGTCCGACACCATCACCGTCGCCGAGGTAGCTGGTCGACCGGTAGCCTTCCTGCCCCGTCACGGCCGTGACCACCGGTATCCACCGCACCGCATCCCGTACCGGGCCAACATCTGGGCTCTGCGCGAACTGGGAGTCACCCAGATCCTGGCACCGTGTGCGGTCGGATCGCTCCGGTCAGAGCTCGGTCCGGGATCGTTCGTCGTGCCTGACCAGTTGATCGACCGCACGTACCAGCGAGTTCAGACGTTCCACGACGACCGGGCCGTCCACGTCGCCTTCGCCGACCCCTACTGCCCCTCCGGCCGCGCCACCGTCCTCAGCGCCGGCGCAACTGAGGGTGTCCCACTCACCGACGGCGGCACCATGGTCGTGATCGAAGGCCCGCGATTCTCCACCCGGGCGGAGTCGAAGTGGTACGCAGCGGCCGGCGGCACCCTCGTCAATATGACCGGGCACCCCGAGGCGGTACTCGCCCGTGAACTAGGACTGTGCTACACCGCGCTCGCCCTGGTCACAGATCTTGACGCAGGGGTCGAGGGTGAACGAGGGGTCACTCAGGAAGAGGTGTTCCGGGTCTTCGCCGAGAACATCGAGCGGATGCGCCGACTGCTCATGGCGAGCCTCGCCGTGATGCCTCGGGAGCGGACCTGCCCCTGTCCGCAGGCGGCGCCGACCAGCTGACAGCCCAGTCACCAGGTGCGGGCCGCGGCGATCAGCGTGGTGCGTACCGCCGCGATCTCCCGACGGTCCGCGACACCCTGCCGGGCGACGAGGAACAACGTGTTGAGCGGCGGCATCTCAGGTTCCACCAGATCCTGCAGGTCCCCGTCGGCGAGAGTCTCCCGACACAGGTATGTCGGCAGGACGCTCGCCCCGGCACCTGCGACCACGGCCGTGTGCACCGCGCGCAGGTCGGGCACCACCAGATCGGGGCTGCGGGTCAACCGGGTCCCGAACACCGTCCGCCAGTAGCGGCGCAGGATCGGCGCTTCTTCCGCGTACGCCACGAGCGGCACGTCGGCCAACGACCGCGGCGTCACCGGACTGTCGATTCGCTGCGCCCAGGTCGGGGCTGCGACGAGCGCGAACTCTTCGTCGTAGAGCGGCTCGACCCACAAGCCGCGGCGGCGTGGTCGGACACTGACGACCAGCAGGTCCAACCTGCCGGAGATGAGCTGGTCCAGCAGCGGATCAGGAAGCCCGAACTGGACGCTGACCCGGAGCCCTTCGGCGACCAAGGGCGCCAACGTCGGTAGTACCCGGGCGGTGAGGATCTCCGCCGGGCCGCCCAGGTAGACCGTGCCCAGGAAACCGTCGGTGGTCTCTTCGGCCATGACGAGATCGATCTGGTCGAGTGGTTCGGCGATGCGACGAGCGAGCGCGTCGGCAGCGGCGGTGGGCGCGACACCTCGGGGCAGCCGGTCGAACAGCGGACGCCCGAGTAGCTGCTCCAGCGAGCGCACCTGCGCGGTCACGGTGGGCTGCGCGAGACCGAGCAGGTCGGCGGCGGCGGTGATCGAACCGGTGCGATGGACCGCGAGAAAGGTCCGCAGCAGGTCCAGCGAGGGAGTCTTCACATCGAAAAAGCTATCGCAGGACTCACGTTCAACTATTGGTATCTGATGGCTCACCAGTCGGATCATCGGGGCATGGCACATATCCTCATCGCTTTGACGAGTCACGGCACGTTGGGCGACACCGGACGCTCGACCGGCTTCCACGCCGGGGAGGCGGCTGAGCCATGGACGGTCTTCCGCGCCGCCGGCCACCACGTGGATCTGGTGTCACCGGCGGGTGGGCAGCCGCCCGTGGACGGACGCGACGACCAAGACCCGGCGCAGAAGGAGTTCTTCGCCCATGCGGGCGTCGACCACACACGCAAGGCCTCCGAGGTGGACCCGACGCCCTACCGGGCGATCTTCTTCGCAGGTGGCCACGGCACCATGTGGGATTTCCCCCGCGACCCGGATCTTGCCCGGCTGGCTCGAAGCATCTACGAGGCAGGCGGGGTGGTGGCGGCGGTCTGTCACGGTCCGGCCGCCCTGGTCAATCTGACCCTGTCCGACGGCTCTCGGCTGGTGGCGGGCAAGCAGGTAGCGGCATTCACCAACGACGAGGAGAAGGCCGTTGGTCTCGCCGAGGTGGTGCCGTTCTCGCTGGCTGACCAGCTGGTCAAGGCGGGCGCTGAGCACCTGCCTGCACCCAACTTCACTGCCCAGGTGGTCGCCGATGGACGGTTGGTGACGGGACAGAATCCGGCCTCGGCCAGAGGTGTCGCGGAGCGGGTGGTGGCGCTCCTGGCATAGCGCTGGGCATCGAGGGACCTTGACAGGGTTAGTTTAGGTTAGGCTAACCTAAACTAACCCTGCGTTATCACGCGCCGATCCAGACAGGAAGGTCCTTCATGCCGCATGCCCGCCTACACCTGCCCACCTGCTGCATCGCGGTGGCGGCGGCCTGAGCCGCCGGGTCCTGGGGAGACCACCGTGAACAGCAGCGTGCACCTGCTCAACCGCGACAACGTCGACCTCTACCGCCACGCCATCCGGGCGGGAGCTGAGCGAGTCGCCTCTCACATCGCTACCCGGGGCCAGCCGTTCACTGGTGTCTCACCGCAGCGGCTGGGCCCCGGAGGTGTCGACGATCGACTTGGACGCGCCGCTCGGCGATCCGGAGGCCGCGCTCTGCGAACTGGAACGTGTCTACCTGCGGGACGCGGTCTACTTCCACCACCCTCGCTACCTGGCCCACCTCAACTGCCCGGTCGTCATTCCTGCGCTGCTTGGCGAGGTAATACTTACCGCCATCAACTCGTCGATGGACACGTGGGACCAGAGCGCCGGCGCCACTCTCATCGAACGTCACCTGATCGAGTGGACCGCCCACCGCATCGGACTCGGCGACAGCGCGGACGGCGTCTTCACCAGCGGAGGCACCCAGTCCAACCTCCAGGCCCTCCTCTTGGCACGCGAGGAGGCCTGCCGCCTCGCCGAGAAGCAGTCCCTGATTCAGTTGCGCCGCTTCGAGATCCTGCCTCGGCTGCGCATCCTCACTTCTGCGTGTAGTCACTTCAGCGTCGTCAAGGCGGCGATGCTGCTCGGCCTGGAGGAGCACGCCGTGATCCGGGTGCCGTGCGACCGACGCAAACGGATGCGCACCACGGCCCTGGCCAGCGAGCTTGAGCGTTGCCGCCGGGAAGGCTTGCTACCGATGGCCGTGGTCGCCACCGCCGGCACCACCGACTTCGGCAGCATCGACCCCCTGCCGGAGATCGCCCACCTGTGCCAACGCTACGGCGTCTGGCTGCACGTGGACGCGGCGTACGGCTGCGGATTGCTCGTCTCCACCCGGCGACGCCACTTGTTGGATGGACTCGACGCGGCCGACTCGGTCACCGTCGACTATCACAAGTCGTTCTTTCAGCCGGTCAGCTCCAGCGCCGTCATCGTGCGTGACCGAGACACCTTGCGGGCCATCTGCTACCACGCTGACTATCTCAACCCGACCTGGGCAGCGAAGGAGGGCATCCCGAACCAGGTCGACAAGAGCCTGCAGACCACGCGTCGGTTCGACACACTGAAGCTGTGGCTGACGCTCCGGGTCATGGGCCCGGACGCGATCGGCGAGCTCTTCGACCGGGTCGTCGACCTGGCCGAGCAGGCGTGGCGGGTACTGGACCAGGACACCCGCTTCGACGTGGTGACCCCGCCACAGCTGAGCACCCTGGTGTTCCGCTACGCCCCCCAGGGAGTGAGCCCGGACCAGCTGGACCGCGCCAACCTACACGCCCGCCGTGCGCTGCTGGCCGCAGGCGCGGCCACGGTCGCCGGCACGGTCGTCGACGGCCGCCAGTACCTCAAGTTCACCATCCTCAATCCCGCCACGTCGCTGCGCGACATTACCGACGTCCTCGACCTGCTCGCCGCCCACGCGGCCGTGGGCCTGGGAGGTAATCCGTGACCCACGACTTCGTCGCTATCGGACTTGGTCCGTTCAACCTCGGACTCGCCTGCCTCACCGCACCACTGCCTGAGCTCGACGGGGTGTTCCTGGAGCGCAAGCCACAGTTCGACTGGCATCCCGGGATGCTGCTGCCAGGTACCACCCTGCAGACGCCGTTCCTGGCTGACCTCGTCACACTGGCCGACCCCACCTCGCCCTACTCGTTCCTCAACTACCTGAAGAATGCCGGCCGGCTCTACTCGTTCTACATCCGGGAAAGCTTCTTCCCGCTTCGGCAGGAGTATGTCGACTACTGCCAGTGGGCCGCGGCCCGACTGCCGAACATTCGCTTCGGGCAGACGGTCAGCCGGGTCGAGTACGAGGAGGACGAGGAAATCTACCTCGTCCACGCCGAGCCGGCCGATGCGCCACCGGTGACATACCCCACCCGACGACTCGTCCTCGGCACCGGCACCCCGCCATACGTACCGCCGGCCTGCCGGGAGCTGTCACCCACGCCGGTACACAGCTCGCAGTATCTGGACCACCGTCAGGAGCTCGTCCAGCGCCGACGCATCACCCTGGTCGGCAGCGGCCAGAGCGCAGCGGAGATCTACTACGACCTCCTGCAGCGGATGGACGAGCACGACTACGAGCTGATCTGGCTCACCCGGTCGCCCCGCTTCTTTCCGCTCGAATACACCAAGTTGACGCTGGAGATGACCTCCCCAGAGGACACCGACTACTTCCACTCCCTGCCACAGGCCACTCGTGACCGGCTCGGCCGCTCACAGAACGCCCTCTACAAGGGCATCAACGCCGAGTTGATCAACGAGATCTTCGACCTGCTCTACCAGAAGAACCTCGACGGGCGTCCCCGCACCCGCCTGCTGACCAACACCACCGTGGTCGGGGCGCACCATCAGGACGGCTGCTACCTGCTCGACCTGCGCCACGAGGAGCAGGAGCGCCAGGCCACCCTGGTCACCGACGGGCTCATCCTCGCCACCGGCTACCGCTACGAGGTGCCTTCCTTCCTCGAGCCGATACGGCACCGGATCGTGTAGGACGGCGCCGGCCGATTCGCGGTGCGACGCAACTACAGCATCGACGTGACCGGTCAGGGCATCTACGTGCAGAACGCCGAGCTGCACACGCACGGCTTCGTCACCCCGGACCTCGGCATGGCGGCGTACCGCAATTCCTATCTGATCCGGGAGATGCTCGGCCGAGAGCCGTACCCCGTGGAAAAGGCGATCGCGTTCCAGGAGTTCGGTCTCTCATGAACCCGCGATGGACCGTCATGTTCCGCCGCGCCGACCCACTGGGCACCTTCTGCCTGCGCCCGGCTGATCCTGTCGCCGACGCGCCGTTGGTGCACCGGTGGGTCACCCACCCCAAGGCCGCGTTCTGGCAGATGCAGGACGCGACGATCGCCGATGTCACTCACGAAATGGAGCAGTACGACTCCTACCTCGGTCTCCACAACGGAACGCCGGCGTTCTTCATGGAGCGGTACGATCCGGCACACGAGTTGGCCGGCGTCTACCCCGCTCAGCCAGGCGACGTCGGCATGCACTTCCTCGTAGCGCCCACCGACACCCCGGTCCACGGCTTCACCCGGGCGGTCATCGTCACGGTGATGGCGGCTCTGTTCGCCGATCCGGCCACTCGCCGGGTCGTGGTCGAGCCCGATGTCCGTAACGCCGCCGTGCACGCACTCAACGCGTACGTCGGCTTCCAGATACTAGGTCCGGTGGCCCTACCCCAAAAACAGGCCCTGCTCAGCATCTGCACCCGCGAGACCTATCGCACCTCTGAGGGAGCCCGCCGTGACCAATGATCCCACCATCGCCCATCTGCACCCCGAGTCGTGGCGGCGGGCCAACCGGCGTCTGGTCGCCAAGGCCCTTGGCGAGTTCGCCCACGAGCTACTGCTCCGACCGACTCCCCGGCAAGGCGGAGAGTACTCGGTGACCACCGACGACGGCTTTGGCGAGTACCGGTTCCGAGCTGACCGGTTGGCACTCGACCACTGGCAGGTCGACCCGGACAGCATCACCCGCCACCGTCGCGGAGAGCAGCTGAACCTCGACGCTCTAGAGCTCGTCCTCGACTTTCGCACATCGCTGGGCCTCACCGAGGACGTCCTCCCGGTCTACCTCGAGGAGATCACCAGCACCCTGGCGAGCCTGGCCTACAAGCTCTCCACGGTGGCACCGAGCGCCGCTGAGCTGGCCCGAGCCGATTTCCAGACCATCGAGGCGGCGATGACCGAAGGTCACCCGGGCTTCGTCGCCAACAGCGGCCGCATCGGCTTCGACTCGGCGGAATATCTCGCCTACGCGCCAGAGGCGGGTCGCCCGGTACGGCTGGAATGGGTGGCGGCCCGCCGGGATCGGACCGTGGTCGCGTGCGGGGCGGGCCTGGACTACGCAGGTTTGCTCCGCCAGGAGCTGGGTGCGTCCACACTAGAGCGGTTCACCGCGGCACTGATCGGGCAGGGATTGGACCCAGCTGACTACGTCCTCGTCCCGGTCCACCCGTGGCAGTGGCGCCGCCGCCTGTCGGTCACCTTCGCCGGCGAGGTGGCCCAGCGTCACCTAGTCTGGCTCGGGCCCGGCGTCGACGAGTACCTGGCACAGCAGTCGATCCGGACCTTCTTCAATCTCACCGCCCCCACCAAGCACTACGTCAAGACCGCCCTGTCAGTGCTCAACATGGGATTCATGCGGGGCCTGTCCGCCGCGTACATGGCTGGCACCCCAGCGATCAACGACTGGTTGGCCGACGTGATCGCCCGTGACGGCTTTCTCCGACGCAACGGCGCGGCGATCCTGCGCGAGCGCGCCGCGGTGGGCTACGAGCACCCCCAATTCCACGCGGCCACGGCGAAAGGCTCCCCCTATCGGAAGATGCTCGCCGCGCTGTGGCGGGAAAGCCCTGTCGCCGGTCTGGCACCGGGTGAGCGCCTGGCCA
Source organism: uncultured Micromonosporaceae bacterium (assembly GCA_964438855.1). Classification (GTDB taxonomy): domain Bacteria; phylum Actinomycetota; class Actinomycetes; order Mycobacteriales; family Micromonosporaceae; genus Natronosporangium. The sequence goes on along the minus strand of CAYTMR010000144.1, from coordinate 812 downwards.
CCATGGCCTCCCTGCTGCACGTCGACAGCACCGGCACCTCCGTCACCGCGGCCCTGATGTCCCGCTCCGGCCTGAGCCCGGCGCAGTGGCTGCGGCGTTACCTGACCGCCTATCTCACCCCTCTCCTGCACTGGTTCTACGCCCATGATCTGGTCTTCATGCCCCACGGGGAGAACGTGATCCTGGTGTTGGACGAGCGGGGGATTACCCGGCGAGCCTTGTTCAAGGACATCGCCGAAGAGGTAGCGCTGATGAACGACGAGGTGCCTCTGCCACCCGAGGCCGAGCGCATCCGGGCGACACCGCCCGAGGAGCTCAAGACTCTCGCCATCTTCGCTGACGTCTTCGACGGCTTCTTCCGGTTCCTCGCCGCGATCCTGCACCGCGAGGGTGTCCTAGACCAGGAGGACTTCTGGGCGACGGTAGCGGCGTGCGTGGCCGACTATCAGGATGGGATGCCCAGTTGCGGGATCGATTCCAACGCTACGACCTGTGGGTCGCACAGTTCGACCGTTCCTGCCTCAACCGGCTGCAGCTGCGCGACAACCAGAACATGGTCGACCTGGATGCTCCCGACCCCGACGGGGTCCTCCAGTTCGCCGGCACCTTGGTGAATCCGATCGCAGGGCGGCGAGGGGTGGCTCGGTGACGGGTACGTAGAAAAAGCCGCCGGCCGATCGGCCGGCGGCTTCGCGAAGTGGAGGTGCCGGGAATCGAACCCGGGTCCTTCGCCGCTTCAACAGGGCTTCTCCGAGCACAGCTCGCTGTGCCTCTACTCGGCCCCACCGATCACGCGAGCGAGTCGGTGTGAC
>CAYTMR010000143.1:0-8688 GCA_964438855.1 uncultured Micromonosporaceae bacterium | reverse complement strand
TAGCACGGCCGGTTCGTGCTTGGCCTGTTCGGCGGAAATACCAGGTTCTTCTGACTCGACCTGGATAAGGCCGCGGGCCATGGCTTGCTCGTCAGCTGCCCACCGGTCCTCGATGGACCGTGGCCGCGTCTGGTCCTCGGGGATCTGCCGCAGACTGGCGAGGCGCTCCTCTGGGGTCATGATCTCGCCTCACCTTCACACACAACACGTGGTCACAGTAGTTCCACGTCTAGGGTATACGTCGGCCGCGGTCATCAACGCTCACTGAGGTGGGGCGCCTCGGCGGCGGGCAGGTTGGCGAGGCCGCCCCACACCTCTGCGATCAGCCGACTCGTCCTCACTGCCCGACCGGCGGCGGGTCGTCGGTGCTGTCGCCGTCACGGAGATCAGGCGTCGTCCTTGCGCCGTAGCTCCTCTTCCCACCGGCGTAGATCCGCTTCTTCGGTGCGGGGCTTCCCGATGGAGCGCAGGAACTCAGGGTCGTCGTCGGGGGCGATCGGCCGGGTGGGCCGGGAAGCGCCGCCGGTGAGTGACCAACCGGTACCCCGGCCGGTCGGCAATGGTCGGCCAGCCACGAAGTAGGCGATCGAGCCGAGCAACGGCGCCAGGAGGATCAAGAAGACCCACGCGAACCGCGGCAGGCCACGGATGCGGTCCTTGTCCTCCACCGACAGCACGCTGATCAGCGCCAGGGCGGCCAGCACCACGCCGGCGAAGCTCAAGAAGATGAACACGCGGACCATGCCGCAATCATGCCCGGTATCCGCCGTCGGCGCCCGTGGGGGCGGTCGCGCCGCGATGGGAGAGACGGGCGTTTCCCGTGTGGTCAACGCACGACACGGTCAGGCGGTGGCCACCAGCAGGATCCCAAGCGCCGCGTAGCCGACCACCATGAGTGCGATCACCGCGGCGGCGCGACTTGGCCCCTCGAGGATTCCGGCACGTAGTCTCCTCGCTCGTCTGCGGGTGAGCAGCAACAGGTACAGCCAGCCGGCGAGGGCGAGCCCGGCCGCGGCGAGGCGGATCCCGGCCGGGGCAGCAGCGGCCAGACGGAACAGCAAGAGCAGGACCAGGACGAACGAGACCATCGTCCGCCGCCACGACATCTCGGTGCGCTGCGGTTGCGCCGCGTCGGCGGCCGGCGTCGGGTTGGTTTGGAAGCTCACGACCAGGCCTCGATCGCCACCAGCGCCACCAGAACCAGGGCCCCGAATGCGATGGTGACGGCGAGCACCGCGGGAAAGCGGGACGACGGCAGGTCCTCGCCCAGCCGCATCGCCCGCTCGCACCGCAGCCAGTGGTTGACGGCGCGCACCGCCACTGTGGCGCCGAGCACAAGTGCCGCCGCGGCGAGCACCTCCCGGAGGTAGGTCACGATGAGCTCGGGCAGGAACTGCGCGATCGCGAGCCCGCCAGCGACCAGTGCCAGAGCGGTCCTTACCCAGGCGAGGAACGTGCGTTCGTTGGCGAGCGAGTACCGGTAGTCGGGAGTGTGGCCCACCTGCCGTAGCCGGGCTGGATTGAACCACTCCCTGATCATGGTTGTGATTATCCGCTCTGTGCGGGCTGGCCGGGCGATAGCCGTTCAAGTACCCCGGGGTAACATTCCGGCCAGGTTATCGAACGTTCAGCCAGAGGAAGGTCGTCGTGCCGCGATGAACATCGTTGTTCTGGTCAAGCAGGTGCCCGACTCCGGGTCCGAGCGCAGGCTCGGCGCCGACAACACCGTCGAGCGAGAGTCCGCCGACAACATCATCAATGAGATGGACGACTACGCCATCGAGGAGGCGCTGCGGTTGCAGGAGGCGCATGGTGGCGAGGTCACGGTCCTGACCATGGGTCCGGAACGTGCGGCCGAGTCGCTCCGCAAGGCGCTCTCCATGGGCCCGGACAAGGCGGTGCACGTGCTCGACGACGCGCTGGCCGGCTCGTGCGCGTTGGCGACCTCTAAGGTCTTGGCTGCGGCGGTGCGTACCCTCTCGCCCGATCTGATCCTCTGCGGGGCGGAGTCGACCGACGGTCGGGTGCAGGCCATGCCGCACATGCTCTCCGAGCGGCTGGGCATGCCGGCTCTCACCGGTGCACGGAAGCTCACCGTCGACGGCTCGACGTTGACCATCGAGCGTCAGACCGAGGAGGGGTACGAGGTGGTGACCGCCTCCACCCCGGCGGTGGTGAGTGTGTGGGACACCATCAACGAGCCGCGTTACCCGTCTTTCAAGGGCATCATGGCCGCCAAGAAGAAGCCCGTGTCCGTGCTGTCCCTGGCTGACCTTGGGATCGATCCTTCTGAGGTGGGTGTGGCTGGGGCAACCAGCGAGGTGGTCGAACACCACCAGCGGCCACCGCGCTCGGCTGGTCAGAAGATCACCGACGAGGGCGACGGTGGCGTGAAGCTGGTCGAGTTCCTCGCGTCCGAGAAGTTCGTCTGAAGGGTGTAACCGAGATGTCTGAGGTACTGGTCGTCGTCGAACACGCCGACGGCGTGGTCAAGAAGGTCACCCTGGAGATGTTGACGCTGGCGCGCGGCCTCGGCCAGCCTGCGGCGGTGGTGCTCGGCGGGCCCGGCAGCGCCGCCGCGCTCACCGACAAGCTGGCCGAGTTCGGCGCCGCGAAGATCTACACCGCCGAGAGTGAGGACATCGACGGCTACCTGGTGGCGCCGAAGGCGGAGGTCCTCGCCCGGCTCGTGGGTGAGGCCAAGCCGGCCGCGGTGCTGCTGGGTGCCACCCAGGAAGGCAAGGAGATCGCCGGGCGGCTCGCGGTCAAGCTCGACAACGGTCTGCTGGCCGATGTGAGCGACCTGCGTCCGGACGGCACCGCCACCCAGGTCGTCTTCGCTGGTAGCACGATCGTCACCTCGCGGGTCACTCGCGGCCTGCCGTTGGCGACACTGCGGCCGAACTCGGTGACGCCCGAACCGGCGCCGGCTCAGCCGGAGGTGGTCGCCATCGACGCGAGCGTCTCCGAACAGGCCAAGCAGGCCCGGATTCAGCAGCGGGTGGTGGAGCCCAAGGGCAGTCGGCCGGAGCTGACCGAGGCTTCGGTGGTGGTCTCCGGTGGCCGTGGTGTGGGCAGCGCGGAGAACTTCTCCTTGGTCGAGGAGTTGGCTGACCTGCTCGGTGGAGCGGTCGGCGCCTCCCGGGCAGCCACCGACTCCGGCTTCTACCCCCACCAGTACCAGGTCGGTCAGACCGGTAAGACCGTGTCGCCACAGCTGTACATCGCGCTCGGTATCTCCGGCGCGATCCAGCACCGGGCCGGTATGCAGACCTCCAAGACCATCGTGGCGGTCAACAAGGACCCGGAGGCGCCGATCTTCGAACTGGCCGACTTCGGTGTGGTGGGTGACCTGTTCAAGGTGGTGCCACAGGCGGTCGAGGAGATCCGCAAGCGGCGGTGAGGCTTCGACCCGGGCGACATCCTCGGCGCGCGGTCGCGGCGGACTAGGCTGGTCTGGATGGTTTACCTGGATCACGCCGCGACCACGCCGATGCGCCCCGAAGCGCTCGAGGCGTACGTCACGGCCGCACGGGAGTTCGGCAACCCGTCCTCCCTTCATGGCCCTGGCCGGCGGGCGCGACGCCGAGTCGAGGAAGCGCGGGAGCGAGTCGCCGCCGCGCTGGGTGCTCGCCCGTCCGAGGTCATCTTCACCGGTGGCGGCACGGAGAGTGACAACCTCGCGCTGAAGGGCATCTTCTGGGCGCAGCGCAGGGCTGATCCGGCGCGTCGGCGGGTGTTGGCCAGTCGCACCGAACACCACGCGGTCCTGGATACCGTCCATTGGCTCGCCGACCACGAGGGTGCCCAGGTGACGTGGCTTCCCGTCGACGAGTTCGGCCGGGTCGCCCCAGACGCATTGGCCGACGCCCTCGCCGCCTACGCGGACGAGATCGCCTTGGCCACGGTGATGTGGGCCAACAACGAGGTGGGCACGGTGCAGCCGGTGGCGGAGCTGGCGGCCCGCTGCGCCCGCCACGGGCTGCCGTTCCACACCGACGCGGTGCAGGCGGTGGGGCAGTTGCCGGTCGACTTCGCTGGCGTGGGCGCCACCTCGTTGGCGGTCACCGGGCACAAGCTGGGAGGCCCGGCGGGAGTGGGTGCCCTGCTGCTCGATCGGGATGTCGACTGCACGCCGCTGTTGCACGGTGGCGGTCAGGAGCGGGACATCCGCTCCGGTACGGTCGACGTGCCAGGGGTGGTGGCGTTCGCGGTCGCGGTGGAGCTGGCGGTCAAGCATCAGCAGGAACACGCCGCCCGGATCGCCGCGCTCCGTGACGACCTGGTGGCGCGGGTGCGGGCGGCGGTGCCGGACGCCGTCTACAACGGCGATCCGGTCCACCGACTGCCCGGCAACGCCCACTTCTCCTTCCCTGGGTGCGAGGGCGACGCGCTCCTGCTGTTGTTGGACGCACAGGGCATCGCCTGTTCGACCGGCTCGGCCTGCTCCGCCGGGGTGGCGCAACCCTCCCACGTGCTGCTGGCCATGGGTGCCGACGAGCGGGTGGCCCGTTCGTCACTGCGGTTCAGCCTGGGCCACACCACCACTTCCGAGGACATCGACGCGCTCATCGCCGCGCTGCCCGCGGCCGTGGAGCGCGCCCGGCGGGCGGGGCTCGCTTCGCCGGCTGGGGCCCGTGGATGAGCACCACTGGCGGCTAGCCGGCTACGCTCGCGGAGTGAGGGTTCTCGCCGCAATGTCTGGAGGGGTCGACTCGGCGGTGGCCGCCGCCCGGGCGGTCGACGCTGGGCACGACGTCACCGGGGTGCACCTGGCTTTGTCCCGCAATCCCCAGGCCTACCGTTCCGGGGCGCGCGGGTGCTGCACCCTGGAGGACTCCCGGGACGCCCGCCGAGCGGCAGACGCCATCGGGATCCCGTTCTACGTCTGGGACCTCTCCGAACGTTTCCACTCCGATGTGGTGGCCGACTTCGTGGCCGAGTACGCCGCTGGTCGTACCCCCAACCCGTGCCTGCGCTGCAATGAGAAGATCAAGTTCGCGGCGGTGTTGGACCGGGCGGTCGCGCTCGGCTTCGACGCGGTGGTCACCGGGCATCACGCGCGACTTGGCTCCGACGGCGTGCTGCGCCGCAGCGCCGACGCGGCCAAGGACCAGTCGTACGTGCTGGCGGGACTGACCCGTGAGCAGCTCGACCGATCGATGTTCCCGCTGGGTGACTCCACCAAGGCACAGGTGCGCGCCGAGGCCACCGCCCGTGGGTTGGCGGTCGCCGACAAGCCGGACTCCCACGACATCTGCTTCATCGCCGACGGTGACACCCAGGGCTTCTTGGCTCGGGAGCTGGGTGAGGAGCCGGGTGAGATCGTCGACGCGTTGACCGGCGCGGTGGTGGGGCAGCACACCGGGGCCTACGCCTTTACGGTGGGCCAGCGGCGGGGCTTGCGGCTTGAGCGGCCAGCGCCGGACGGCAAACGCCGCTACGTGCTCTCGATCACGCCGGTGAACAACACGGTGACCGTGGGACCGGCCGAGCTGCTGGAGGTCACCACCGTGGTGGGCGAGCGGCCGGTGTGGACCGGTTCGCCGCCGCCGACCGCGCCACTGGAGTGCGAGGTGCAGCTTCGGGCGCACGGCGAGGCGATACCGGCGGTGGTGACCCTGACCGGCGAGCGGCTCGAGGCGCGGCTGCGTCGACCGGTGCGGGGGGTCGCACCTGGCCAGGCGATGGTCGCCTATCGACCTGACCCGGCCGGCGACGTGGTGCTCGGTTCGGCCACGATCGTGACCGCCTCCCGGTAGACCCGGCCGGACTCGTCGCGACGCGCCGCGCCCACGGGTAGCGTGAGGGAGCGTGAGTGGGTTCCCGTGGAAACCCGGGAGCGCGACCGGCATCGGGTCGCTGCCGGGAACGGACATCGTGGAAGCGGTCAAGACGGTGCTCGGCGAGCAGCCCGAGTTCCCGTACCTGCCTGAGCTGCCAGCCCGAGGTCCGGGCGCCGACATGATCGGTCGTAGCGCTGGGCTGCTGGTGTCGCTTCCGGTCGAGTTGTACGCGGCGCGATGGCGGGTCGCCTCGCGGCCTGGTCGGGATGCCCGCCGCACCGCCGACCTGCGCGAGCGTGACCTCGACACCGTGACCGAACAGGCCGAGAGTTACGAGGGCCCGTTCAAGCTTCAGGTGGCGGGGCCGTGGACGCTGGCGACCAACCTGGACCTGCGGACCGGTGGTGCCATGCTGCGCGACGCCGGAGCGGTGCGTGACCTGGCCGCCTCGCTGGCCGAGGGATTGCAGGCCTACCTGCGGGAGGTCTCGGCCCGGCTGCCCGGCGCGGCGCTGGTGTTGCAGATCGACGAGCCTTCCCTTCCCGCGGTGCTCGCCGGTCAGGTACCCACAGAGAGCGGATTCAGCACGCTACCGGCGATCGAGGAGACGGTCGCCACCGAGACGCTGCGGGAGATCGTGTCTGCGGTGGGGGTGCCGGTCATCTTCCACTGTTGCGCTCCTGATCCGCCGGTGGAGCTGTTTCGGTCGGCCGGGGCGACGGCGGTGGCGCTGGATCTGGACCAGGTCACCGACCTCGACCCCGTGGGAGAGGCGATCGACGCCGGGGTGGGGCTGCTCGCCGGTGCGGTGCCGACCGTGGCGTCGCGTCCGCCGCGCGTGGACGACGTGGCCGGGCGGGTACGGCGGCTGTGGCGCGAGCTCGGGTTTGCGCCCGCGCAGCTTCCGGAACAGGTGGTGGTGACGACCGCGTGCGGGCTGGCCGGCGCCACCCACGAATACGCACGGCGGGCCATGTCGGTCTGCCGGGATGCTGCCCGTCAGTTGACCGAAGGCTGATGGGTGTCGTACCCGGTCGGCATCATCGACAGTTGTCCGGCAGGGCGGGCGACGCGCGACGCGGGCCCGCCCCGTCGTCCACACCGCCATCGCTGAGGATAATCCGCTGATGAACACGCAGGTAGAGCCGGTCGAGCCGCCGCCACAGGCGCGGGAGCGCCACGCCGAGTTGGCCAAGGAGGTGGAGCACCACCGCTACCGCTACTACGTGCTCGACGCTCCCACCATCTCCGACGCCGAGTTCGACGCGCTGATGCGGGAGCTGGAGGAGCTGGAGGAGCAGTATCCCGCGCTGCGCACACCGGACTCACCCACCCAGAAGGTCGGTGGCACCTACTCGACGGAGTTCACCCCGGTGGCCCACCGAGAGCGGATGCTCTCGCTGGACAACGCTTTCCGCATGGACGAGCTGGTGTCCTGGGTGCAAAGGGTGGAGCGGGAGGCGGGCGAGCCGGTCTCGTACCTGTGTGAGCCTAAAGTAGACGGCTTGGCCATCAGTCTGACCTATGAACGAGGCCAGCTGACGCGGGCGGCGACCCGGGGCGACGGGCGTACTGGGGAGGACGTCACCTACAACGTGCGCGCCATCCCGCAGGTCCCCACCGAGCTGACCGGTCAGGACGTACCCGAGCTGCTGGAGGTACGCGGCGAGATCTACTTCCCACTGGCTGACTTCGCCGACCTCAACGCCTCGCTGGTCGAGCAGGGCAAGGCGCCGTTTGCCAATCCTCGCAACGCCGCCTCGGGCAGTGTGCGGCAGAAAGACCCGAGGGTCACCGCCTCGCGTCCGCTGCGGTTGGTGGTGCACGGGCTGGGCGCCCGAGAGGGATTCGCGGTGTCGGCGCAGTCAGAGGCGTATCGCGTGCTGGAGCAGTGGGGATTTCCGACCAGCGCGCGCTGGCGAGTGGTCGACGATCTGGCCGGCATTCAGGAGTACATCGACTACTTCGCGGTTCACCGCCACGACCTCGAGCACGAGATCGACGGGGTGGTGGTCAAGGTCGACCGGTGGGACCTTCAGCGGCGGCTCGGCGCGACCTCCCGGGCCCCGCGCTGGGCACTCGCCTTCAAGTACCCGCCGGAGGAGGTCAACACGATCCTGCGGGACATCCGGGTCAACGTGGGCCGCACCGGGCGGGTCACGCCGTACGCCGAGCTGGAGCCGGTGCTGGTGGCGGGGTCGACAGTGACCTTCGCGACTCTCCACAACGCGCGCGAGGTGGCGCGTAAAGGGGTTCTGATCGGTGACACCGTGGTGGTCCGCAAGGCCGGGGACGTGATCCCTGAGATCCTCGGCCCGGTGGTGGACAAGCGGCCGGCGGACACCCGCGAGTTCATCATGCCCACACACTGTCCGGAGTGCGGTTCACCGCTGGCGCCGGCGAAGGAGGGTGACGTCGACATCCGTTGCCCCAACGCGCGCTCCTGTCCGGCTCAGCTGCGGGAGCGGGTGTTCCATCTGGCCAGCCGAGCCGCCCTCGACATCGAGGTGCTGGGTTACAAGGCGGCGGTGGCCCTGCTCGACTGTGGGGTGATCAGCGACGAGGGGGACCTGTTCCACCTCGACGAGCAGCGGCTCAAGGCTTGCGAGTTCTTCGTCAACAAGGACGGTTCCCTCGGCAGCAACGCCGTCAAGCTCCTGGCCAACCTGGCGGAGGCGCGGCAGCGACCGCTGTGGCGCGTGCTGGTGGCGTTGTCCATCCGACACGTCGGGCCGACGGCGGCGCAGGCCCTGGCGACCCGGTTCGGCTCCATCGACGCTATCCAGCAGGCGGCGGAGGAGGAGCTGGCCGCGGTGGACGGTGTCGGCCCCACCATCGCCGCGAGCGTCAAGGAATGGTTCGCGGTCGACTGGCACCGGGACGTGGTGGAGAAGTGGCGCGC
>CAYTMR010000142.1:0-8715 GCA_964438855.1 uncultured Micromonosporaceae bacterium | reverse complement strand
GACGACGCGCGCGGTGAACGTCGAGGCGTTCATCCCGTGCTCGGCGGCGGCGATGAAGTACGCGTCCACCGCCTTGACGTGGCGTGGGTCTGGCTCGCCCCGCCAACGCTTCATGAAGCGTTCGACGATGGTGTTCGCTTTGTCGATTTCTCGTTGGGGCACTGCGGGCAGGCCGAGACCGCGGGCCGACTGGGCGACGAACGACAGCGCGGTGACCGAGACCCGCGCAAGGTCGTCGCGGGCCTGCTGGTCGGAGATGTCCAACAGCGGCTTGAGGCCGTAGTAGGGCGCCAGCATGGCGACCGCGGACTGCACGTCCACCCGGACGTCGCCGGAGTGCACCGGGACGGGGAACGGTTCGGCCGGCGGCAGGCCGGGGCCGAAGCGGCCGTCGACCAACAGGGCCCACACGTTCGCGAACGACACCCGCCCGATCAGGTCTTCGATGTCGACGCCGCGGTATCGCAGCGCGCTGCCTTCCTTGTCAGGCTCGGCGATCTCGGTCTCGAAGGCGACCACGCCTTCCAAGCCCGGCTTGAAGTCGGACATTTCGCTCTCCTGGCATCGTATGTCGTTCGCCACACCGCCACCGGGGTGTCCGATGGTGGTCACGTCCTGTTGCCATCTTGCCTGGTGGGTGACGAGTCGGGCGAATCCCCCGTCCACCGGCTGCCCCACGTGGGGTCCCCCGTTCCGCTCACTCCTTCAGGAGTATTCCCCGTCGAGCCGCGGTGGTCACGAGAGAACCCGGCTCCGCCCCGAAGCGTAGGAGGACTCGTCGGCGAGGAGAATGGCTCGCGTGACCAGTGACCCGTCGCAGTTCGCCCGACTACGCCGCGAGTACGACAGCGCCGGGCTGACCGAGAGCGACCTCGCCGCGGACTGGCACACCCAGTTCCGGGCCTGGCTCAGCGACGCGATCGCCGCCGGCGTACCGGAGCCGAACGCGATGACGCTGGCCACCGCCGACCCGTCCGGCCAGCCCACCGCCCGCACCGTACTCCTCAAGAGCGTCGACGAGCGCGGTTTCGTCTTCGTCACCAACCTGCGCTCGCCCAAGGCGACGCAGGCGCTCGCCAACCCGTACGCGAGCCTGGTCTTCTGCTGGCTTCCGCTGCACCGCCAGGTGGTGGTCGGCGGGGCGGTAGTGGAGTTGTCCCGGTCGGAGGCGGAGGCCTTCTTCCGGGCCCGCCCGCGCGGCGCCCAGTTGAGCGCGTGGGCGAGCCCACAGTCGCAGGTCGTCTCCTCCCGTGAAGAGTTGGAGGAGCGGTTCGCGCAGGCCGCGGCCCGGTTTCCAGGTGAGGTGCCGATGCCGGAGCATTGGGGCGGGTTGCGGGTCGTCCCGGAGACGGTCGAGTTTTGGCAAGGGCGACCCAACCGGCTGCACGACCGGCTGCGCTACCGCCGGGTGGGTGACACAGTGTGGGACATCGAAAGGCTCGCTCCTTGAGCCGTCAGGGGAGGCGCTATCGTGGCGTTCATGGATACGCCTCCGTACCCTTCAGGTGCACAGTGGACCATCTCGCATGGTGATCAGGAAGCCGTGGTCGTCGAGGTGGGCGGTGGTTTGCGCACCTGGCGGGCCGGCGGTGTGGACTGGGTGGACGGCTACGCACCCGAGGAGATCTGCGTCGGTGCCGCCGGCCACGTGCTCGCCCCCTGGCCCAACCGCATCCGCGACGGGCAGTACGAGTTCGGGGGTCAGACCCACCAGGTGGCGTTGACCGAGCCGGAGACCCACACCGCCCTGCACGGGCTGGTGCGGTGGCTGCCGTGGCGGCTCGTCGACGCTTCTGACTCCGCCTTGACCTGCGAGTGCACCTTGTACGCCCAGCCTGGCTACCCGTGGTCGCTGCGGCTGCGTAACACCTGGTCGCTGACGGACGAAGGGCTCGTCGGTGAGCACACGGTCACCAACCTGTCCGGCGAGCCGGCCCCGTTCGGGTTCTCCATCCACCCGTACCTGCAGGTCCCCGGTGTGCCCGTGGACGACCTGCGGCTGCACGTGCCGGCCGACACCCGGTTGATGTCGGACTCCCGCCTGCTGCCGGTCGCGGCGGTGGCGGTGGAGGGCACCGAGTATGACTTCACCACTCCTCGACGCATCGGCGAGATGCAACTGGACACCGCGTTCACCGGGGTGTCGCGGGACGAGGAGGGTGGCTCCGCGGTGACCGTGGCCGGCCCCGACGGCCGGGGTGTGCGACTGTGGGCCGACAGCGCGTTCGGCTGGTGGCAGGTGTTCACCGGTGACACGCTGCCGGGTGAGCGGCGCCGCCGCTCGGTGGCGGTGGAGCCGATGACGTGCCCACCGGACGCGTTCCGGTCAGGGCGTGACGTGATCGTCCTGGAGCCGGCGCAGACCTGGCGCGCCACCTGGCGACTGTCGCCGATCTCGGCCTAGGGGGCGGGGTGGAGTTTCGCACGGTGGTGCGGCGCCGCCGCATGGTCCGCAACTACGACCCGGACCGGCCGGTGCCGCCCGAGGTCGTCACCCGGCTGCTCGAACACGCCGTCCGGGCACCCAGCGCCGGATTCTCCCAGGGGTGGGAGTTCCTGGTGCTGCAAGAGCCGGCGGACCGGGAGCGGTTTTGGCAGGCCACCACGCCGGAGGGTACGGGGGAGACGACCTGGCTCAAGGGCATGCGTCGAGCGCCGTTGATCATCGTGCCGCATTCGCACCGCGACGCGTACATCGACCGGTACGCCGAGCCGGACAAAGGCTGGACAGACCGGGACGAAGCGCGCTGGCCGGTGCCGTACTGGCACATCGACACGGGCATGGCGTCGCTGCTGATCCTGCTCACGGCGGTGGACGAAGGGTTGGGGGCGTGCTTCTTCGGCATCCCGCCGGAGCGGCGGGAGGTCTACCACGCCACGTTCGGGGTGCCGCCCGCCTACACCCCGATCGGCGCGATCACGGTCGGATATCCCGCCCCTGATCACCGGTCGTCATCGCTGCGTCGCGGGCGGCGAGGGCCCGAGCAGGTCGCCCACCACGGCCACTGGACCCGACCGGCTAACCTGGCCGACGAGCCGGGTGGCGGCGACGATGGAGGAGGTTGAACCGGCGTGATCTTCAAGGCGGTCATGGACGGGCGGCCCTACCCCGATCACGGCCTCAGCTTGAAGGATTGGGCGGAGATCCCGCCCCGGCCGGTTCGCCTTGATCAGCTCACGACCACGAAGCGCGAGCTGGCGCTGGACAAGCTGCTCGCCGAAGACTCGACGTTCTACGGGGACCTGTTCCCGCACGTGGTGGAGTGGAACGGCGGCATGTACCTGGAGGACGGCCTGCACCGTGCCCTGCGGGCCGCGTTGCAGCAGCGGACCCAGATCCACGCTCGGGTGCTCGTCCTGGATTCCTGAGCGCATCGTCCGCGGCCAGCGAGCCGCGGCGCCGACACCTTGTATGAGAGCGAGGTGGCCTCGTCCTTCGCTCCGCTGCTGGTACATGCTGCCGCGAGTAGAAGTGTTGCAATCAGGGTAATCTTGTGGCCTTGCGTTGTGCAGCCTCATGTCGTCACCGAGTGCGACGGATTGCTTGTTCATGGTGGCGAGTCAGGCAGGATTGGTGGTGACCTGGAGTCCTGGTATCCAATCGTGACCAGCCCATTCGCTGCAAGCCTCTATGAGTTTTTGAACATGTTCGTCCGTCAGTTCGATGTCGACGGACGCCAAACCGTGGACCCTCCAGCGTGATTCATCAGCGTCGGCGATTTTGCGTAGCCGGTAGCTCATTATCCCCCAGTCGATGTTGGAATAACTCTCGACCTTCTTGAAGTTGCCGTCTGGGTTCCACCCGTACCAGCCGGTGTCGATGCAAAGGGAGACCATGAGTTCCTTGTCGGGTAGTTCATTGTCGGGTAGTTCATTGACGTCTAGGATCCACACCCAGCGTGGGCCGGTTCGATCAGCAGGTGGATGCGCGGGTGACCAGTTAGGAGGGGGATACCAGCGCCGCACTTCATCAAACCATTCGTCTGTGCTGAAGTGGGACAGTAGCTTGAGGTATGCCGCGTCGACGGGGCGTTTGGCGCGGCCGAGCACTTCGAACACGACGAAGAAGTACTGGGCAGCTTCGGCTGCTTCGGCAGCGTCTGGGTCTGAGAAGGAATCAACCCGCCAGATTAGTGGTCTGCGGTCGTCGCCGTGGAGAGGTACTTGTGCTTTGGCCTCCTCGTGCGACAGTCGAGGCGTCTCGACTTCGATGGGCTCGTCACTGCCGGCGGTGCAAGCCGCCAGCAACGATGTTACAAATCCGAGCAACAGCAGGCGACGACATCTAGTCATAGAGATGGTGGGAGGTCTTGCCGCTTGCATCGTCATTTCCACCGCTGGTGGTTCCCTCCTACTTCTTGCCGATAGTGTCTTCGACGTCGGTGACCCCGTCGCGGTATGCCGCCTCGGCGGAACCGTCCGGGTCATTTACCAGGCCGGTGCCTTTTGACGATTTATAGGCGTTCCACGCCGTCCATTGTGGATCATCCCACTCCTCCGGCGGTATGAACGTTCTCGCCAACGGATGCCCTTCAGGGTAGATTAGATTCTTGACGGTATTTTTTGTGGTGCCGGATACCCGGGAGAGGAATTCGTCGGTTGTCATCTGGCTTGTCTACTCTTCGTAGACAACAACGTCTACCATGTCTTTGATCGTTTCGGCGATAACGCTATCGAATTCCCCGACATGGTAGTTGGCGACGCCGGTTGAGTCTTGGTGCCAATTCCCCTCGAGGTGTCCCAACGCTGCGTCGCTGACGAAGCCGAAAATCGAGTCACCCGGTAGAACGCTTGTAACCGCCCTCTCACCCAGACGCATCCAGAAAAGTTTGGAGGCCACCACCTGGTTGTTTGCGGCATCTGCTTGCCGGTAGTCTCGCCGGATCGCCTCCTCCGCTCCCACCTTCACGGCCCCCATCAGGGTGCCTAGCGGATGAGCCACCTCGGTCTTGAACTTGGACGCCACACTCGGATCCATCACGTCCCATCCATCGAAATAGTATTTCGCCAGCTGTTCGGCGTATGTAAGGCTTGCGATGACGATGTCATTTCGAGCAAGGGGGTCCTTACTTAGCTCGACCAAGAAGTACGCAAGATTCTTGGCGTTGACCCGTTCCAGTCTCATGCCGCCGGCGGTAAGGGTTTCAGGGATACCCCACTTGCCCTCAGCAAGCCAATGCAAATCTTCGATGTAGTGGGCGACGATGCGGGCTAGTGGCCGGCGTAGGTCTTCGTGGATGATGTCGTTTTGGGGGTAGGGGATGGTTTTGTCGCCTTCTTCTTGGCCGGTGCCGGTGGGGTCGTTGGGGTAACCTTTGACGGTTTCGTCGGTGGCTATGGCGTGGATCATGGCTTCGACGATGCGGTAGGAGCGTTCGTCGGGGTTGATGGTGGTGGCTTTTTCGAGGGCGGTGCCGAGGTAGTCGATACCGGGGTTGTGGTGGTGGGGTTGTTGAGGGCCGGGGGTGGTGTCGCTGGGCCAGTGTCGGTCGGTGAGCAGGTAGTCGAGTCTGGGTAGGCGGATGGGGTTGAGGGGGTCGGTGGTGTTGGTGAGGAGTTCTCGGGTGGCTTCGGGGTTGTTGGTGAGGGCTTTCAGCAGGCCAATGAGGGGGTCGTAGCCGACGTGGGAGGGGGAGGGATAGCTGGTCCAGGCCAGTCGCATGTCGGTGCGGCGGGTCTGGGCCCAGACGTCGCTGCCGCCGTGGTCGATTTCGAAGTCGATCATGGCGCCGCCGAGGTGGGCGAGGAAGTGGCTGTCGAAGTCGGCTGCGGGTAGTAGTGCTGCCAGGATTTGGAAGCCGTAGACGTCTGTGCCGGGGGTGCTGCCGTTCCATATGGGTAGGCGTTGGGGTGCGAGGCTGAACAGTTCGTCGACCCACATGGTGGGCATTTCGAGCGCGGCGGGGTAGTAGTGGCCGTTGTATTCGGTGCCGCGCCGGCGGGTGGCTGTGGCTAGTACACCGGCGAGGCCGGTTTGGATCGCGGCGAGGGTGGCTGGTGTGATGCCGGTGTCGGGGTCGGTGTGGGCGGTGGTGAGGGCGGCGACTTGGGCGGTGAGTTCGAGCAGTCCGCGGGGGCCTAGTTCGGTGAGCAGGAGGCAGGCGAATTCTTCGTCGTGTTGGTATTGGCCCAGTAGCGCGGCCAGGCGTTCGATTTCGTGTTGTTGGGGTGGGGGAGTGTTGGGGTCGAGCAGCGTGGTGGCGATGCGGTGGGTTTCTTGGATGGCGGCGGTGCGGTCCCAGTCGATGGCCAGGTAGTCGACCAGAGGGCTGGTGGGCATGATGGCGGTTTGTCGGGCGAGGTGGAGGTGGTCGTAGGTGGGGCCTTGGGCGAGCATGGCGGCGGTGGTGCGGGCACCGTCGTGGATGTAGGTGTCGTAGGCCTGTTCCCATTCGCGGCGCAGTTTGGTTGATGAGCCGGTGGCGGATGCGTGCGCGTTCCAGGTCGTGGGTGGGGTTGTCGAAGTAGGCGCTGGTGGGGTCATAGAGGGCGTGGAGCTGTTGTTCGACTTGGGTGGGGATGGCGGCGAGCCGGTAGAGCAGGGTGTCGACGGTGTGGTTGAACCGGCGTACCCGGTCGGCCCAGTACCGCAGCGGCACAGCAGCCCAGGCAAGCTGGGAGGCGACCCGTTCGGCGGTGGCGCGTACCACCTGGGAGCAGTCGTGAAGCTCCGCAGCAGCAATCCCATCCCAAGAAGCAGCAGCAGGCTGGAACGCTTGGGTGGTCAAAGCCTGCTGGTCAGCAGCCTCATCAGCCAACCGCAACAACTCGCGGGCGCGGTTTTCCAGGTCGGTTGGGCGGGCCGGGTGGTAGTCGAACGGCGCGGACATGTAACCCCTCCCCACGGCGACATATCCAGTCCGCTACGCATCGTAGACCGTCAACACAACCCTTAGAGGCGAACAGGCACACCCGGGCTACCACCCACAGGCACCGACGCCCCCGCAACCCGCGACAAACACGCGACCTCGACTCTCATGATTGACCCGCTGCCCGCCGGCCCACCGAGACAGTCACCACCAACCCAGGTCCTGAACGACGGTTCAGGACATTTGCGGCGACACGCCGGGGTCTGCTGCACTACCGGAGGTTCACTGCAAGACACGACCCCCAACACGCCCACACCCCCGTGTTGACCAGCGACCTAAACGTGGGGTCCTCATCCTCTAAGAGGGACCGCAACACAACGACGGTCTAGAAGAGGCAAACGGGAGTCGCCGTTGGCGACTTTCGGTGAACGGTCTCGCTGCCTGTCCTGCTAGGGCTGACCAGGGTTCGCAGTTGATTACATGCCTGCCGGTGACAGCAGTAGAAGGCGTAGCCACGGTCCGCAGTTGGCCGGAGAGGAGGCGGGGCGTAAACCGCCCGATGGCTCACGGCTGTGCGAGCGGATCCTTCCGGCGCTGGGCAGGTACGGACCGAGATGACGGCCAAGGCCAGGTACTCGGGTCGGCGTAGCCACCGGCGACAGCGAACGCCGCGGCGATCGTGTCACGGTCGTCGGTGACGGTCAGGAGGGTGTGGAGAAGAATCCGAGCCTTGTAGGGGTCGAGGAAGCCCGCCCGGATGAGCCCACGAGCGAGCAGGTCGATCTCCGCGCCGGGGGCGGAGTACGTGTGGGCGAGCCCGGCTCCGGCGCCGGTTCGGGAGGCGATCACCACGGGCACCCGGGCGGCCAGTCGTTCCAGCGGCGCCACCATGGGAGCGGGGACGTGGCCACCACCCATACCGGACAGCACCAGGCCGTCGAGGCCCGCGTCGGGTCCGGGCAAGAGAGCACCGTCGTCGCTGAGCGCGACGGCGTAAAGACCGACCCGGGGTGTGCGTGTGACGGGGCGGGGCACTGGTACGACGGTGCGGTGGCCGAGGCGGTTGAGCAGGTGCGGTTGCCCTTCCACCACGTACCCGAGTGGGCCGCAGTTGGGTGACTCGAACGCGTTCAAGCTGGTGGTGTGAGCTTTACGCACCCGGCTGGCCGCGTGGATTTCGTCGGCGAGCACGACGAGGACACCGAGATCGCGAGCGTCTGGGTGCGCGGCGGTGACCACGGCGGCGAGGAGGTTGGCCGGGCCGTCCGGACCGGCGAGGGTGGGGCTGCGCATGGCGCCGGTGACGATGACTGGCTCCGGCCGGTCATGGGTGAGATCGAGCAGGTACGACGTTTCTTCGATGGTGTCCGTCCCCTGGGTGACCACCACACCATCGACACCGTCGGCGAGGTGCTGGTGAATGAGAGCTCGTACCGTGTCGAGGTCGTCGAAGGTGAGCGAAGGGCCTGGTAACCGGCGTACGTCCACCGCCTCGACCTTGATACCGGTCTCTGGGAGACCTGGGATCGAGGCGAGCAGCTGCTCGGCTGCCAGAGCTGGTACCACACCGCCTGTCTTGTCGTCGGCGGCGGTGGCGATGGTGCCGCCGAGCCCGAGTACGGCGACTCGGCGGGGACGTTCCGGAGTCGGTCGCAGCATCGGCATGTTCCTTCGCAGAGAGCGCGCAGCAGCTAGCTTAGCCGGGGATTACGGGGCGTTTGCCCAGGTAGGGGCACGAGCGGTCGACCTCACAGGTGACGGATCACTCGCGCTGGAAGCTCATGAGCAAAGTTCCCACGATGCCGCTTTGTCGTCTCGGGCTTTCTCTGTCGGATCCTCAGCCCTGGCAATCCGGGCTTCTCGCATGCGGTGGCGTTTGAGTCGATCGATTACTATGCCTATCCAA
>CAYTMR010000141.1:0-8726 GCA_964438855.1 uncultured Micromonosporaceae bacterium | reverse complement strand
GCTCAGCGTCGTCGAGCAGGCCACCGAGGTGCACCCGAACGTCCCGCGCCTGCTCCAGCGTGCGCGTGAGGAGCTCCACGTCGACCGGCCCGCCGTCGGACCCCGCCACCGCCGCATCACCCCGTGCGCTGCTCGCCACCGGGCCTGGCTCGCCACCGGCACCGCGGCGGGGGACAGGGACTGGCGGCGTAGGGCGGTCCGACCGGCCACCACCACGCACCACGACGGGTGGTGGCCCATCCCGCTCGGCAGCGGGAGTCAGCCATGCCGGCCCATCCGGAAAGATGCTGACAGGGTGAGCGTCCGGGGCCTCCTCGGGCGCGGCGAGGGCCAGCTCGATCCGCCGGGTGGCCTCGCCGTCGCCACGGACCCGCTGGTCGTAGCGCGCTATCCGGACCACGATCCGTTGCCCAACGGTGAGGACCTCCTCCGGGTGCGACTGCCCCTGCCGCACAATCCACGACTTGCGCAGCAAGCCCATCACACCGGGAAAGACTTCGACGAAGGCGCCGACGTTACGCAACTTGGCGACGACTCCCTCGACCACCGTGCCCACCGGGTAGGCCGTGGTCAGTCGTCGCCATGGGTCGGGCTCGAAGGGGAGGAGCGACACCATCACCCGCTTACCCGGCACACGGTGTCCGACCCGGACCCGGACCGCCTGCCCCAACCTCACCACCCGGTCCGGTGCGAGATCGTGGCGGGACAGGTGGGACCGGCGGGCGTACGCGCGAGTGCCGTCCACAAGGGTGAACTCTGCTCCGTCGGGCAGCACCCGGGTCACCACCGCGCCGTACTCACCGCCGACGGGCACGCCTCTGCGGCTGACGACACCACCGCGCTCTAGTGCGGTGAGCAGCCGCTCCACCACGGACGGCGTGTCGGAGGCCGAATGGACGAAGAAGAGCGGGTGGTCCCGTTCGTCGCTGGCCTCGTGCAGTCCCGGCCACCACAGTCGGACTGCGCCGCCGTAGACGTCGAGGCCGGTGGGCAAGCGGCGGGACAGCTCCCAGGTAGCGTCTCCGGTCGGTACGACGCAGACCTCCACGGCCGACTCGGGCAACTCCCGCTCCAGCGCCGCGACATCGAGCAACGGCTGCGACGCCCACGTAGGCACGGTGACGCAAATGATCGGACAGGTTCGCTCTGGGTCAAGGACATGGTCGGCCAGCCGCGCCGCGACGACGGGTGATTCGACCAAGTCAGCCACGAACTGTATGCTATCGGGTACTCGCCAGTAATCTGGCTATACCGATGGGTAGCGTGACATTCCGACAAGCCCGTCAGTCTGTTGTGGTCTGTGCAGGTCCGACCTCGAACGGAACATGCTGCCGTTAGGCTGATCCAGCTTGGCGGGCCGGCGCCGTGCGGCCGCCGGGCGAGGCGGTGGCGTGTCGCCAATCGCCGCGAGGAAAGCCGATTCGCAAGCCTCAGGAGCAGCCGTGGAACTGATCCACTCAGGGAAGATCCGGGACGTCTACGCGGACGGTGACGACATCATCCTCGTCGCGTCCGACAAGATCTCGGTCTACGACGTGGTGCTGCCCACACCGGTCCCCGGCAAAGGCGCGCTGCTCACCCAACTGTCACTGTTCTGGTTCGACCAACTCGCCCACGTCGTGCCGAACCACGTCATCTCAAGCACCGACGTCCCCGCACAATGGGCCGGCCGTGCGGTGCGCTGCCGGCGGCTCGACATGATCAAGGTGGAGTGCATCGCCCGCGGCTACCTCACCGGTCTCGGTCTGCGGGAGTACCAGGCCACCGGTGCCGTCTCCGGGGTGCGCCTACCCTCCGGCCTGGTGGAAGGCTCCCGACTCCCGGAACCGATCTTCACTCCCACCACCAAGGCACCGGTCGGCGCCCACGACGAGTTCATCACCTTCGCGCACGTCGTCGACCAGGTCGGTGCCCAGACCGCCGCCCTACTGCGAGACGTGACGCTCGAGGTCTACCGGCGGGGCGCCGCGTTCGCCGCGGAGCGCGGGATCATCATCGCCGACACCAAGCTCGAGTTCGGGTGGGCGCCTGACGGCACGCTCGTCCTCGGAGACGAACTGTTGACTCCTGATTCCTCACGGTTTTGGCCCGCCGACCAATGGTCGCCGGGTCGGCCGCAACACTCGATAGACAAACAGTTCGTACGCGACTGGGCGGCCAACACCGGATGGAACAAGCGCCCGCCTGCACCGCCGCTGCCGGACGACATCGTCGCGGCGACGCAGGCGCGATACATCCAGGTCTACGAGCAGCTCACCGGTCGCCGCTGGGACGAGGCCGGTCACTGATCGGCTGGACCGGTCGGCCTCAGCGACGACGGAAACCCGACCGTACCGAGTTGGCGGTCTTCCGGAGGATGTCCTGGTCGTCCGCCTGCACGGTCATCCGGAACACCACCTGCCGGTCGAGCCGGCCCTCCTCGCGGGTGCGGTAGTAGCCAACGAAGACCACCCGGTAGTACTCCTGACCACCGATGGTCGCAGTGGTCTCCGCCCAGGCGACGTAGTCGCCATCGCGGATCCACTGCACTCCCCACGCCTCTTCGGATCGACGCATCTCCGCCCGCCGGTCGACGTCACACGGATCCGGGCAGGTGCGGACGATGAGGTCACCACCGACCTGGGAGTCGCCGCCGGGGACACGGCAGACGTAGTGTGCCGACTCCTCGGTGCTACCGGCGTCGACGCACTGCCAGCCCACCGGCACCTCGAACCCGAACGTCACCCCGGGCAGGTGCGTCATCCGCTGCACGTCGTCTCCCGGGCCGAACTCCGGCCAATCCTGGGGCCAACTGCCGTCGATCGGCGGTTCGATGCCCGGTTCGCGGGGGGCCACCGGAAGCTCGTCGACCGCCGTAGCCGTCGGGGTGGGTGTCGACGCTGGCGGCGCGGGAGGGGGATCGTCCCGGCCAAGAGTCATGGCGATCAGCGTCCCGGCACCACCGAGCACCACCAACGCCAGGGCACCGGCACCCACCAGCCGCCAGGGGCGTCGACGGCGCGGCGGCGGCTGGCTCGCCGGCGGCGCACCGAAGCCACGCGCACCGCTGTGGTGCTGATACGACGGCGGGGACGGGGGGAACGGCGGGGCCGACATCGGCTGCGCGGCCGGGACCAGCTGTCCCCCCGTGGACGGGGTGCTGAGCGGCTGTGGTGCCGGCAGGATTTCGGCCTGCGTCGGCGCGGGCACCGGAGCTTCCGGCGGTGGCGTCGGCGTCGGGTCGCCCCAGGAGTGCTGCAGTGGCGTCGACTGCCCTACGCCCTGGACCGGGCCGGAATGGTCCTGCTGCGCCGCTGCCGGGGGCGCAGGGGAGGGAATCTGGGCGGTCGGCGGCTCCTCGACGAAAGCGGTGCTCGGCTGAGGCTGCGGTGCCTGCGGCGGGACATGACTGGGTCGCAGCACGGTGGTCTGGGGTTCCGGATCAGGCTCCGCGTCGTGCGGCGCAGTGACTGGCTGGTCTTGCCCCACAGTGGCTGGCGACGTCGCCGACGGCGGCGAGCTGGCGGGGACGGAGTCGTCGGGTGTGTGCGGCTCCGGCTGGGGCTGACTCGCCGGACCACCCTGGGCGGGTATCTCCACAGTGACCCCGTCCAGAGGGTTGGTGGCTCGTTGCGCGGCCAGGACGGTCGTCGTCGGCTCCTGCCGCCCGGCGGCCGCCTCCGGCTCGGTGACCAGCGGATGGTAGACGGCCCCCATGGCGGTGAACACCCGCGCCACCACGGAACCGTCCAGGGAGTTGGCGGCGATCCACGGTGTCGCTCCGGAGTAGTCGCCTCCGATGATCGGCACCTGGCCCGTCCGTGCCAGTTCGTTGGCGACGGCGGCGAAGTCACCGCGCGACTTGGGATCCCGGGCGGCGTTGGCGCTGAGCACCGCCATGGTCACCCGCTGGCCGGAGCCGTCGACCGCGGCCCACACACCACCCACCTGGCACGTTCCCAAAGCCTGAAGCAACCGGTAAGGCCCGATCGTCTGCATACGTGTCTCCCCTCTCCCACCGCAATCTATGCCCATCGCACAAGTTGAGCGAGTTCAGTGCCGACATCCGTGGATATGATCAGAGCGTGCCCGACCAACCATCCCTCGGGCTAGGGCCCTTGTCCCGGGTGCGCCTCGACGAGCTGCTCGCGGAGCTGCTCGACCGAGTCAGCGACGTGCTCGACAGCAGGGAGCGGCTGCGCGCCCTGCTGGACGCGGTGGTGGGCATCACCAGAGACCTGGATCTTCGCGGCACCCTGCACCGCATCACGGAGGCGGCCTGCCGCCTGGCCGGCGCACGGTACGGCGCTCTCGGCGTGATCGGCCCTGACCGGAGGGTGGTCGAGTTCATCACGTACGGCGTGAGCCCTGAGGCACACGCCGCCATTGGCCACCCACCCACCGGCCGTGGCGTGCTGGGACTCCTCATCGACGACCCGCGCCCTGTGCGCGTACGGGACATCACCACACATCCACGTTCGTATGGCTTTCCGCCGAACCATCCTCCGATGCGGAGTTTCCTCGGGGTGCCGCTGCACGTCCGAAACCAGGTCTTCGGCAACCTCTACCTGACCGAGAAGCAGGGCGGGGAGGAATTCACGGAGGACGACGAAGCGATCGTGGTGGCGCTCGCCGCCGCCGCCGGCGTCGCGATTGAGAACGCGCGCCTCTACGAGCTGGCACATCGCCGGGAGAGATGGCTCGCGGCCACTGCCGAGATCACCAACATGCTGCTCGGGGAGGTGCATCGCACTCGGGCGCTGGAGTTGGTCGCGCAGCGCGCGCGGCAGGTCGCTGGGGCCGATCTCGCCCTCGTGGCGCTACTGGACGACGACGGCGAGACCCTCACCGTGGAGGTTGCCGACGGTCAGGACGCCGAGCGACTACGCGGAGTCAGCTTCCCGGTGGCGGACAGTGGACTGGCTCCGGTCGTCCGGCGCCGGGAGCATCTGGTCTTGGAAAGCCTCGGCAAGGCGGCGGAGTGGCCGAGCCCGCCGACGGTCATCGGGCCCGCGGCGGTGGCACCGCTGGCGGCCGAGGCCGGCCTGTACGGCGTGCTGGTCCTCGCGGGCGCTACCGGCCATGAGGACCACGCCGGCGACGACCTACCGATGCTCACCACCTTCGCCGGACAGGCGGCGTTGGCCCTGGAGCGCGCCCAGGCCCAAGAGGAGCGCGAGACGATCATCGTGCTGGAGGACCGGGAGCGGATCGCCCGGGACCTGCACGACGTGGTCATCCAACGGTTGTTCGCCACTGGCCTGAGCCTGCAGACAGCTGCCCGGCTGGCGACGAGGCCCGACGTCGTCGACCGGATCACCGCCTCAGTGGACGACCTCGACCTGACGATCCGTGACATCCGCTCGGCCATCTTCGAACTGCGCACCCCGGCCACCGCGGCTCTGCGGGTCGAGCTTCGCGCCATCGTCGACGACGCCGCCAACGCGTTGGGGTTCCGGCCCGTGCTCGAGGTGACCGGCCCGCTCGACACCGTCGTGCCCGAACCGGTCCGCCCCGACCTGCTGGCGGTGGTCCGAGAAGGCCTGTCCAACGTGGTGCGCCACGCTCAAGCGCAGCACGTCCGGGTGAGGGTCACCGTGGCGGAGGGCCGACTGTCGGTGGCCGTCGAGGACGACGGGATCGGCCCGGGATCGCTCCACGAGCGTGGTGGGCTCGTCAACCTGCGGGAACGGGCGGTAAGCCACGGCGGCGGGTTCGCGATCCGGGCGGGTGACGACGGCGGCACCATCCTGCAATGGTGGGTGCCGTTGTAGCGGTGCGGCCACTGTCAGGCCGACACCCAGTCCCAGGCCTCCTCCTCTTCGGTGGAGTCGAAGACACGCAGCTCGGTGGGGAAGGTTTCGTCGATCTCCGCGACCGCCTCCTCCACGTCGGGATCGTCACTGACCAGGGCGTAGCGCTCCACAGCGCCCAGTTCATCGGTCAGTGGCTCGATGCGGTCGCTGAAGGCACGCGGGAAGTCAGGAGTCGGCAGCTCTGCCACCCGCACCAACACCCGCGCCCCACCGAAGTCGTCGATCACCTCGCGTAGCTCGGTCACCATCTCCAGGTAGTCATCCTCGGTGACGGTGCCCGACACCTCGTACCCCATAACGTTGTCGTGACTACGCGCCAGCCTCCGGTACATTTCGCCTCCCTCGCCTGGTGCTTGTCCCCGCCGCGGTCCTGCCCGCTACGAGGCGGGATAAACGTCGGGAGTCCCCGGATGCACCGGGGCGCCGGCAGGCATGAGGCGGATCCGGCCAGTGGGTGGTGAGGGCTCGTCCGACCGGGCGCGAAAGAATAGCCGATCCGGGGGCGCCCCCCGGATCGGCTACCCTCAGTCACTGGCGTAACCTATCTTGTAGTTCCATCGGCCGTGTTCGGTGAGACTGTGGTCGCGACCTGTGACCTGGAGCGGCGGTTGGGACGCCACTGCAGGTCACAGGTCAAACTCACCGTCGCGGATCTGGGCGGTGAAAGCCTTCCACTCCTGCGGGGTAAAGGCGAGCACGCCGTCCGCCGGACGCTTGCTGTCACGCACCAGCACAGCTGCGTGACTGTGGTCTGTCGCTACTTCGACGCAGTTGCCGCCGTTGTTGCTCCGGCTGCTCTTGCGCCAGACGACGTTGGTCAGGTCAGGCACTGGTGAGTCCCTCCAATACGGTAGTGATCATGTCCCTCGACGAGGCTACGTCGAGAGCCCTTTTCCCGATATCGTCCCACACGAGCCGGTAAGCGCCTACCTCACCGGGCTTGTTGAGATACATGGCCCCGGTCAACGTGTCGACATAGGCCACAGGCGGCTCCAGTGGCTCGCCGTTGTGCGGGTCGATCGGGAAGTCCAACATCGAGAAGGCGCTGGCCGCCATGCCACCGTGCACGCCCGCCGACCATGGCAGGATACACACAGACACATTCGCCCGTTGCGTTACCTCTAGCAAGTGGCTCAGTTGCTCGGCCATGACCTTGGCACCACCCACCGGCCGGTGCAGCACGGCTTCGTTCAGGATCACATCGAGGTGGGGGGCGCACGGCCGAGTGAGCAGTGACTGCCGCTCCAGCCGCACCGTCACGCGGCGCTTGATCTCGTCGTCGTCCAGATAGTTCGCCGGAGTGCTCATGACGTGTTCTGCGTAGGCGCGCGTCTGCAGCAGTCCAGGGATGAGCTCGGGCTCGTACTCCCGGATGGTCTGAGCATTGTCCTCAAGCAGCACGTACAGCTCGAACCACTCGGGCAGAGCGGTGTCGGTGTAGTCGTGCCACCACGACTTCTTGCGGCCGTTGCGAGTCTCGGCGGTGAGCGCCATGAGCAGCTCAACGTCCTCTTGCGAGGCGTTGTAGAGCTCGAGCATCGCCTTGACG
Source organism: uncultured Micromonosporaceae bacterium (assembly GCA_964438855.1). Taxonomy (GTDB): domain Bacteria; phylum Actinomycetota; class Actinomycetes; order Mycobacteriales; family Micromonosporaceae; genus Natronosporangium. The sequence continues at coordinate 1,382 of CAYTMR010000141.1, read as the reverse complement.
TCGACGTCGCGGAATCTCACCCGCTCATCGCCGTCTTCGATCCGCCCAATGGTGGCCCGACCACGCTGGAGAGCGTCGGCGGCTTGATCCTGCGTCAATCCTGCCCGGTGCCGTAGTGCGGCGAACCGACGACCGATGTAACGGCGGAGCAGCGCCGAGCCCACCATATCGGACATTGTGCCATCCCTCTCGGCGTCTTTTGGGCGGATGTCTCGCCCAAATTAAACACCGGTGTTGCGGACAGTCGCAAGTGACACCGATTTCATGAACCATCATACGTGACGCACTGTCATCAAGCCCTGCCCGAAAGATACTGACGTATGTGGGCTATTGACTTTGAGCGGACTCACGAATAACTTTCTGCATGCCCGGGCACAAACCGGGCGGTGCCCATCCCACCGTCCGCCCACGCTCGTGATGGAGCCCCGATGCATACCGAGACAGCCAGCGGTTATGCACTATCGACAGCTGACTTTCCGCTGCGCGGGCTGCTCGTGTGCGCCACCATGGGGTGCCGGCAACGGCTCTACCCCCAGCCATCGACCAACGAGCCTCGCGCCTACCGCAACTCCTGTGGCTGCCGGATGCGTCCCATCGACGCCGCCACGATCGAACGCCGGGTCTTCGAGGCGGTGGTGGCTCGCGTCCCCGCCCTGCTCGCGGCCGGACCGGCACCCTGCCACACCGTCTACCGGAGCCTGCTGACCGAGGTGGCGGTGGGCGGCACCGTCGACGATGTGAGGCTCGTGTGGCGAGAATGAAACGTGGGGCGGCCTCCGCATCGGAGCCGTGGTCCGTCACTCAGCGCCATCTGCGCCGGGAGTTGGAGCAGTTCGTCGAAAGATGCCCCTACGTTACCGCCACAATGGCGGTCTCCGCCGACGGCCTGTTGTTGGCACGCAACGATGCGTTGTCCCCTGACATTGCCGAGCGACTCGCGCCGATCGCGGCTGGGCTGGTCAGCCTACTTAATGGAGCCGCCAAGTCGATGCACGCCGCCCGGGTGGTGTATAACCTGACTGAGATGCGAGACGGCTACCTCTTCTCCATGGCAGTGCCTAGCGGCGCAAGCGTTTTCGCGCTCACTGGACGCGGCTGCGACATCGGCCTGGTCGGCCAGCAGATGGCCAACCTGATCGACCGGGTCGGCCCCACGCTGAACCCGCCCCCACGTCAGCGCGCGGCATCGGTCGCGCACTCACACCGGTAATCAGCGGAGCCACCGTGACCTCACCACCCACGCCGCCCGTGGCTGCCGGCCCGCCACCCGCGCCCGGGCAGTACGTTCCGGTCAAGATCCTCATCTCCGGTGGGTTCGGAGTCGGCAAGACCACCATGGTCGGCTCGGTATCGGAGATCCCGCCGGTCACCACCGAGGTGGG
>CAYTMR010000140.1:0-8761 GCA_964438855.1 uncultured Micromonosporaceae bacterium | reverse complement strand
TGTCGCGGGAGTCCTTGCTCATCACGAAGCTCACCTCGTCGCAGTAGCGGCGGACGGCGTTCTTGGCTTGGTTCTGCCGCGCGCTACGTTGACGCTTCTTCTCCTCCCGCAGTCCTTTGCGGCCCATCACCAGACCGATGCCGAGTCCAAGCGGACCCAGGCTGATGTTGGCCATGGCGCCGAGCATCACGAACATCAGTGCCCCGCCGTAGGCGCTCTTGAGGGCCACCATCGCCTGCTTGCCGACCTTCATCTTTTCCAGATCGATCTTGTGTTCCACCCGCGCGGTGGCGGCCGTGATCAGCTGCCTCGGGTCGGGGATGGTGATCCGTCGCAGCGCGTCACCGGAGGCTTCACTGAAGTGCTGCGCGACCTCTTCGCTCAAGTGGGTGGCCCGGTCACGCAGCATGGTGTAGCTGGCGAGCAGCTCGTGCGAGATACGGGACTCCAGCCAGGACTCCATCTCCGGCCAGGTGTCGGCAGGGTCCGTCTCCTCGATCGCGGCGTCGGCCTCCTCGATCACACGCCGGATCCGGTGCCGGAGGTCGTAGTCGACGTCCGAGGTCAGGTCGGCGATGCCGTCGTTGAGGGTTTGACTCCACTTTGCCGCCGCGGTACGCAAGGCCTCCACTCGGCTCTTCACCGCGTTCAGCTCAGCGATCACCCGTTCTGACTCAGCGGGGTCGGTCAACGCCGATCGCTCGGCGCTGAACTGGGCCTCCAGTTGGTCGCAGACCGCCACCACTTGGGCCGCCGCTTCGGTGGCGAGGCGGTTCGCCGCACCACCCCCGACCCGCTTGGTGATGAACGCGACCAACTCTGGAAAGCCGGACTCCTGATTGAGGGCGGTGTCGTTGGTGGCGACCGCCCGTAGCCGCAGTGCCGAAGAAACCGGGACCATCGGTAGGTCCAGCTCACGGCGCAGATGCTCCAGGTTGAGCGCGTGAACCTTGCGCCACGCGGGATAAAAGTCGATTTTGGTGAGTACGCACAGTACCGAGCTGCACATCTCTCGCGCTTGGCGCAGGAAGTCCAGTTCGCTACGGGTCAACTCCTGTGAGGCGTCGGTGACGAACAGCAGCGCGTCGGCCATGGCGGCCGCTGCCAGGCTCGACGCGGCATGGGAGGAGCCCAGACCTCCGACTCCCGGGGTGTCCACCAGCACCACCCCGCCGCGCAGGAGCGGCCGGGGCACTCGTACCTCGGCGCCGACCAACCGCTGGTCTGGTTCGGGAGTGCGCCCTCCTTCCATCACCCAGTCGCGCACCTCGTTGGTGGGGATGGGCTGACGTCGCGGCGGGTCGGCCTCGAACAGCAACTCGGCGCGAGGCTCGTCACCGAAGCGGACGTACGTCGGCACGGCTGTCGCGACATCGTCGTCCACCGCGCACACCTCGGCACCAACGAGCGCGTTCACCAGGGAACTCTTGCCCTGTTTGAACTCGCCGACCACCACGATGTGCACCACCGGATCGGCGAGGGTGCGCTTGGCCGCCTCTAGCCGCTTGGTCAAGTCCTCCCGACCGTATGCCTCGCAGGCACGCAGTCCGAGGTCCACCACGGCACTCGCCTTCGGTAGCAGGGTCTGGGCGGCGGTCGGGGGTGCCACGGTCATCGTCCTTCCTCATGCCGACAGCGGGCACCCGGCAACGCCGGGTGCCCGCTGCGGTGCAGCTCGCTCAGGCGATGGGCGTGATGTTATCGGTCGCCGTAACATCGGTCGCGCCCTCCTGCTCGCCGCCGCTGATCTGCGAGCCCACCACCGAGTCGTGCACATCGATCTGCACATCGGCCGTGTGGCTCTCGTAGTCGATCGCCACATCGGTCTCCTGGCTCTCGTAGTGGCCCGTGGCGTCACCACCGCCGGTGGCCAGAGCCGAGCCCTCCTCCACGTAGTTGTCCGAAACGTTGCTGGCCTCACCACCCACCGCGACCGCGGCGTTGTCGAACTCGGCGCTACCGAAGTTGGTGACGTCTCCGCTACCGAAGTTGAGGGCGCTGCTGTCCAACCCACCGTCGATGTTGGCGACCTGGTTGCCGTCGCCGAGGACGGCATCGTCGACGTCGCCGTCGGCCAGGATGCCGGTGTTCACGCCGGTGTTCACCGGAGCGTCTACATCGCCGCCGGCCACGACCGCCCCGTCGCCGGTGTTGGCGGACCCATAGTTGGCGCCGTCGATGATCTGCGCGCCGTCTCCGGTGGCGGCGTTGGCGACGTCGTCACCGGCGGCCACTGCCCCGTCACCAGTGGCGGTGACGTTGGTGGTGTCGATGTCCAGGTCACCGCGTACATCGCCGTCGATGTCGACCTGCACCGAGTTGTCGATGTTGGTCGAGTAGTCTTGGTAGTTGATGATCTGCTGGGTGATGTACTCGTCACCCTCGTAAGCCGCGTAGGTGATGTAGTTGAGGTGCTGGACCACCTCGGCGGGCTGCGGGTGGGCCGACTGTGGTGGTGGCACGCTCGGGTAGCCGCTCGGGGCGGGCCCTCCGCTGCTGTAGTTCTGCAGTGCGCTCCGTGCACTGTCGGACAGCGGCAGTCCGCTCGTGCACTCACCCACCACCTGACGAATGTCCACTCCTGAAAGGTCGTGGTCGGTGATCCCCTGCGCGGCCAGGGTGCCCTCCGGGTCCTGCGCGTACTGCGCCGCCGTGTCATGCTGGCCGAGAAGCTTCATGATGAAGTCCTTCAGCGCGGCGTAAGCGTCGATCGCCATCTCTTCCTCCTTGCTCCGGTCCACCGGCTGTCCGGCGGCGATAGGTCAAGCTTCCGTGCAGCCGTGGGTGCCGCGCATCGGGAGCATCCCCATTTCTAGGAGACGGGGTTAGGGGATTGGGGAGGACATTCCTGTCGGGAACCCGACACCAACCTTACCGCTTCGGTGTGACCGCGCCGCCGATCGGTTATTCCTGGTCAGACGGTACGTCGGGTAGGAGTCGGCGGAGTGCGGCCAGCAGCTCCGCTCGACTGGTGGCCCCGACCTTCGCCCGGATGCGTGCGACGTGGTGCTCGACCGTCTTGGGCGACAGGTACAGCTGCGCACCGATCTCACGGTGGGTGCGTCCGGCGAGGACCAACCGGGCTACCTCGACCTCCCGGTCGGACAGACCACCCCGCGGCGCGTCGGCTGTGTGTGCGGTCGGTGCCAGCTCGCGGGCTCGCTCCAGCAGTCGGCGGGCCACACCTGGGTCGGCGGCGCGCACCGCCGCCTGTCCGACCAGACGCGACGCTTCCCACGGTAGTTCCGCGGTGACCAGATCGTCGGAGGCGGTGAGAACCCCGTCCGGGTCGACGTTTCCGGCGAGCGCGGCGGCCCACTGCGCTGCGGCGGCGCACTGCGCGCGTTGGCGCGCCGCGAGTCCCGGCGTCGGTGCATAGCGGGCCAGGTCCGCCGCGGCGGCTTCCGCCGCCTGCGTGTCCTCACACACAACCGCCGACTGCAGGCGGAGCCAGCCGAGTGACACCGCCCAGGCAGCCGGTTGGCCCAGTCCTTCGACGATCGTGCGCAGTTGGGTCACCACCGGAGCGATCCGCCGCTGCTGACGCAGCCGGGCGGCGGCGACCAACAACTCTTCCAGCATCTCCAACTGGAACAGGTCGACGGCTTGTCGGGCGAGGACCGGGTCGGCGGCGTTCCATGCCGCGCGCAGGGTCGCTATGTCCCCGTCGCGCCGGGCCAGTCCGGCCGTGAGAGCCGCTAACACGAGGCGTTCCCGCGCCGGCGGGCTGGCGTCCGCCAGTCGCCGCAGCTCCTCCTTGGCGGGGGCGTAGCGCCCGGTCCGCATCCGTACCCAGGCGAGCAGTGTCCGGTGACGGTCGTGGGCGACCGGCCCGCCCACTCCGGTGGCGAGCGCCCGCTCCAGCAGGTGTTCGGCCGAGGCCGCATCGCCGGCGGTTACCGCCACCACCGCGGCGAGCGCGTGCGGAGTGTCAGGGACCACCACTGTCACCGGTGCCTGCTCGAAGGCCTCGGCGGCCTCGATGAGAAGCGGCATGGCCGTGTGGGGGTCGCCTACCGTGAGCGCCGCTTCCGCCAGACGCCGCAGCGCCGGCGGCGCTGAGCCGGTCGCCGCTCTCCGCGCCGCCGCCAGGTCCCCGGTGGCCACGAGCGCCGGCACCGCGAGGACCGGACCGGGGTCGGCTGCGCGGGAGAGCGTCTCCGCAGCCCTGGCTGCCCGGCCCTCGTGCGCCGCGGCGGCACCGGTGACGAGCGCCACGCGGGCCGCATCCGCCGGTCGAGTGGAGTGGGGGTCGAGGTCGACCGGCATGCCGAGGAGCGCCGATGCCTCGGCTCGTCCCACCGCCAACGTGGCCAGCTCCGCCCCGGCGTCCATCGCCTCGTGGTACCAGTCGAGGGCGTCCCCGGGAGCGGTGAATCGGAGCTGATCTGCGGCCCGACGGTAGACGTCGGCGGCGATCGGAGTGTGCACGCGGGCGGCGCGTAGCTGCTCAGCGGCGAGGAGGACGTCCGCCCCGGCATCGAGGAGCGCCTGAGCCACGGCGTCGTGCCGCGCACGCCGCTCCGCGGGCGGTAGATCCGCCAGCACGGCGCGAGTGACCGCCGGGAGGAGGCGCTCTCCGGTGGGGTCGAGGAGGCCGCAGTCCCGCAGCGTACGCATGACCCTCGCCACCTCACCGGCGTCGGCCAGCGCAGCGGCTGCGGCGAGGATCTCGTCGGGGAGGTCGAGTCCCAGCGCGAGAGTCCGGGCCAGCTGTGTGGCAGCGACACCGGCGAGGGTGAGGCGACGCTGCACCCGGGCGACCAACGACGCCGGTGGTGGTCCATCCGGGTCGGCGGCTACCGCAGCAGCTACCGCGGCGATGCCTCCGGACGCGGCGCGGAGGGCCGCTACCCGCTCCGGGGTGGCTGGCTCACCGGTTGCCCCCGTGATGAGACCGGCGAGGGCGTCGTCGTCGAGTGGGCCTAGCTGCTCGACCCGACCGCGGACAGCGACGGCGTCGTCCAGCTCGGCCAGGGCGGGCTGCTCTACGCTCGGGCGGCGAGCGACCACCATGGGCATCCCGTCCCGGGCAGCAGCGGCGAGCGTCCGCAGGGCGGAGTCGGAGAGTCGATGGGCGTCGTCGATGAGCAACAGGGCACCCTGCGCGCGGGCCGCAGCGACCGTCTCAGTCACCGGTGCGGTGCCGGTCCACAGCGTCAGGCCGCCAGCGGTGGCGGCGAGCTGCTTCAGCCGGTGGGTACGCCCGGCACCGTCTACGCCCACCACCACGATCACCGCGTGATCTCCTCCCATGTGTGGTCGCTGGTGAGCTTAGGTGACCGGTGCCGGGAGTGTCCGCCCTCGCCCGGCCGTCGCCCGACGCAGACCGGCGGGGCTGGTCATCGACCAGCCCCGCCGGGGTGTCCCACCATCGGCTACTTGCGTGCGCGGGCGAAGCCCACACCTAGGGCGATCAACCCGAGAATGAAGATCAAACCCCCAACGATGACGTTGTTCGCGATCATCCCGCCCGTCGTCGTGGTGCCCGAGGTCAGCCACGGCGAGAAGAAGATCCAGAGACCGAGCAGCGGGCTCACCCACGCCAGGCCGTGCGTGTGGCCGAAGGCTGAGGCGAACCCGAGTGCGAGCACGGCGACTGCGAGGCCCGTGATCAGGTTGCTGACGGTGATGCTGGTCTGGCTGCTGAACCCCACCACCCACGGTGAGATCGCAAGCCACACTCCGGCCAAGAAGCCGAGTCCTTCGGTGACCTGGCCTGCTGGCGAGTATGCGGCCTTCTCGTACCGCATCCGCATCGCCATGATGTCTGGGTGCTGCTCGATGGTCGGTGTACGCGAGGCCATCACTACCTCCTCTTCTCGACCGCTCCGTGCGGCGAGGAACCGGACCATCACCGCCGGTGCGCGGCTCCTGAGTCCAGGCTACCTACTGTGATGGCGCATGCACAGTGTGTGATAGCGCGGTGGTTGTCGCCGGCGCGAGGTCACTGCTCGGCAGCGATCCGTTCCTGGATGTCGCGCAGGACCGTCAGCTCCTTCTCCTGGCCGAGCTTCATCGCCTCAGCGAGGAACCGCACCTCAGGATGCTCGGTGACCTCCAAGATCGCGTCGACCATGTGGATGCCACCGACGTGGTGGATGATCATCAGCTCGACGAAGAGCCGGTCGACCTCCAGCCCTTCGGCGGCGCGCAGAGCGGCCATCTCTTCCTGCGAGGCCATTCCGGGCATCCGCCCTTCGGTGACCGCGTGTTGCTCGCCCATCCACGCCATGATCGGCTCCGAACCGGTCGGGAGTAGCCCCCACTCGCGCAGCCACTGCTGCATCATGCCGATCTGGCCCTGCTGCGTCAGCGCGATGTCCTCAGCCAGCGCCCGGACCTCGGGCAGGGTCGCCTGGGCGGCGGCGATCATGCCCATCTCCACCGCTTGGCCATGGTGGAGGGACATGTCACGGGCGAATCCCGCCTCCGGCGAGGTGTCGCCGGGCGGACTGGGGCGCAGGGCGAGTACGCCGACGGCCAGGCCGATCAGCATGCCCACCACGGTGGCGACCGCCAGCATCGCCACGCTGTAACGAGAGGCTTGCGTGCTGTCGGCCGGCGGTGGCGTATCCTCAGCGCGGGTCAGCGTCGCAGTCATCGGTCAGCGCTCCATCGGCTTCGGAGACGTCGCGTGCGGAGGAACCGTCGGGGTCGTGCCGGTCGTGGTGATCGAGTTCTGGCTGCCGCAGGTCGCACCCGGCTCCACCGACGCGTTGAGGCGCAGCGCCTGGATGAACTCGTCGATCCGCGGGTCGGAGGCGTCGTCCACCTTGAGCTGGTAGCCCCAGGCCTGCAGAGAGATAGGACTGTCCAGGTCCTCGAACGGGCTCATGAACAGGTAGTCGGTCCCCTCCACCCTCCGGGCCAGGGACTGCACCTGGTCGTTCGGGAGATCGGGGTGGTAGGTCACCCAGACTGCGCCGTGCTCGAGACTGTGTACCGCGTGTTCCTTGGCGATCGGCGCGTCGTAGACCATGCCGTTGCAGTTCTGCCAGTAGTCGTTGTGGTTACCGCCGACGGGCGGCATGACCTCGTACTCGAGGACGCCTGAAACGTGCTCGGCGGTGAGCATCTCCGGCTTGGTCTCGCGGTAGTTGACCAGACCCTCGATCGCGGCGGCCCGCTCCTGCCAGGTCTTCTCGGTGAGGACACCCCAGGCGGCCGCACCGATGATGCCGGCGGCGATCAGCCCGACGACGGTGAACATGACGATCGGGCCCCAGTTGCGGTCCTTGCCCACACGTACGGGCTTGACCGGCGTCCGGCTCTTCTTGCCACTCTTGGCCTTGGCGGAGGCCGTCTGCCGACCCTTGGCCGTCTTGGTGCTCATCGGTCCCTCGTCAATGTTGGTCGATGGGGGCGGGGCTCGTCCGTGCCAAGAGTGCCGGGTCGCCACCAAGTTCGCAAGTCTAACGTGCCTACCATTGTCGGGTGACGCCCGAGCAGCTATCCCAGGTCATCCTCAGCGCCGCCCGTAAGGTCTTCGCCGCCCGTGGGTGGGACGAGTCCCTCCTGCCGAGCACGGTTCCACTGGAGCGACCACGGGTGCGCGAGCATGGCGACTACGCCAGCACATTGGCGTTGCAGGTCGCCAAGCGCGCCGGTGCGGCGCCGCGGGAGCTCGCGGCGGCGCTCGCCGACCAGCTGGCCGGTGTGGCGGGGATCAAGTCCGTCGAGGTGGCCGGGCCTGGTTTTCTCAACCTCCGGTTGGAAGCCGCCGCCGCCGGCGAGCTCGCGCGGACCGTGGTGCGCGCCGGAGCCAGGTACGGGCACAACGACGCCCTCGCCGGCCAGCGGATCAACCTGGAGTTCGTCTCGGCGAACCCCACCGGCCCCATCCACCTGGGGCACACCCGGTGGGCGGCGGTCGGTGACGCCCTGCGTCGGATCCTGGCCGCGTCCGGGGCCGAGGTGACCAGCGAGTACTACATCAACGACGCGGGATCGCAGCTGACGGCTCTCGGGCGCTCCCTGCTGGCTGCCGCTCGTGGTGAGCCGACCCCGGAGGACGGATACGCCGGGGCGTACATCACCGAACTGGCCAGGCGTATCGCGGCCGAGCGCCCCGACCTGCTCTCGCTGCCGGAGCGGGAGGCGGTGGTCCAATTCCGGGAAGCGGGCTACCAGCTCATACTCGACGAAATCCGTCAAAGCCTTCAGCGCTTCGGTGTGCACTTCGACGTATGGTTCTCGGAGCGCACCCTGCACGACAGCGGGGCGGTGGAGCGGGCCATCGACGATCTGCGCCGCCAAGGCCACGTCTACGAGTCCGAGGGTGCGGTCTGGCTGCGCACCACCGACTTCGCTGACGACCGGGACCGGGTGCTGGTGCGTGGGACTGGCGAGAAGACCTACTTCGCCGCGGACGCCGCCTACTACCTCGACAAGCGCTCGCGTGGCTTCGACCGTTGCATCTACCTGCTCGGCGCCGACCACCACGGCTACATCGGCCGACTGCGCGCGATCGCGGCCTGCGCCGGGGACGACCCGGACTCCCACATCGAGATCCTGATCGGTCAGCTGGTCAACCTGGTCCGGGGTAGGGAACCGGTCCGACTGTCCAAGCGGGCCGGCAACATCATCACCTTGGACGAGCTGGTCGACGCGGTCGGAGTGGATGCCGCGCGGTACTCCCTGGCGCGCGCCTCCACCGACTCGCCGCTGACTCTCGACATCGAGGTCATCACTCGACAGTCACCCGACAACCCGGTCTTCTACGTGCAGTACGCGCACGCCCGGATCGCCTCGCTGCTGC
>CAYTMR010000139.1:0-8928 GCA_964438855.1 uncultured Micromonosporaceae bacterium | reverse complement strand
GGCAGCTCGCCCACGTCGCCACACTCGAAGCTGACGGCAGCCCACACGTCACACCGGTGTGGATCGACGTCGATGGTGACCACATCCTCTTCAACACCGCCAAGGGCCGCGTCAAGCACCGAAACCTGCTACGAGACCCCCGGGTGGCGGTCTCCGTGGTCGACAAGGCCGACGACTACCGGACCTTGTGCATCAAAGGCACAGCGGAGCTGATCGACGAAGGCGCCGACGCGCACATCGACAAGCTGGCCAAGAAGTATCTCGACGCCGACACGTACCCTTTCCGGAAGCCCGGCGAGGTGCGGGTCATCGTGCGGATCACTCCTACCGAACGCCTCAAGGTGAACTGACCACGGCTCACCTCGTCCCTGGCGTCCCCCACGCTTCGGCGAGAAGCTCGAACGACCGTCGCCGCAGCGCGGGATCGTAGGTGTACGTGGTGACGATCAACTCGTCGAGGTCGTACTCGGCGGCGAAGCTCTCCAGGCGCGCGACCACCTGCTCGGGCGTGCCCACCGCGCGGAACCGGTAGAAGTCTGCGGTCATCGTCAACACCTCAGCCGACACCACCGAGGTGATGTCTTCCACCGGTGGATCGAGTGGCCCTGTCCGCCCAGTGTGGACTCGCGCGACCATCTGTTGGGTCGTGGTGAACAGGTACTCGGCCTCGTCCTGTGTCGGAGCGACCAACACGTTGATGCCCGCCATGACCGTCGGTCGGCTCACCTGAGCCGTCTCCGCGTCGGGGCGGAACCGCTCGCGGTACACGTGCAACGCCTCGCGCATCTGCTGCGGGGCGAAGTGACTGGCGAAGGCGTACGGCAGTCCGAGCAACGCCGCCACCTGGGCACCACCGGTGGAGGAGCCGAGGATCCACAGTGGGATCTTGGTACCCTCGCCCGGGAGGGCGCGAACCTTCGCCCCTGGCCGTGGCTCGCCCAAGTACTCCCACAGTGCCAGGACGTCCTGGGCGAAGGTGTCCAGCTGGCCCGTACGGCGGGCCAGGGCCGCTGCGGTCATCGGGTCGGTGCCTGGTGCCCGCCCGAGCCCCAAGTCGAACCGGTCGCCGTACAGCTCGCGGAGGGTGCCGTAGTACTCGGCCACCATCAGCGTCGAGTGGTTGGGCAGCATCACCCCACCGGAGCCCAGGCGGATCCGTTCGGTGTGGTGGGCGAAGTGCGCCAGGGCCAGAGATGTGGCCGAGGACAGGAAACCCTCGGTGTTGTGGTGCTCTGCCACCCACAGCCGCTTGTAGCCGAGCCGGTCCACCGTCCGGGCCAGCTCGGTGCTCTCCCGGAGCGCCTCGGCAGCGGTCATCCCCTGCGAGCGCGGCACCAGTTCCAGGACCGACAACGGTACGCGACGGCTATGGCCTGGCTCACTCTGCGTGCGAGGCGTAGCGTCACTCATACGGACTCCTCTGGGTCGGCAGCACCCAGCAGCCCACGGTAGCGCGGCCTGGACGGCTGATCCCCGCCTCGAGCACCTGGTGTAGCCAGCTACGGCCCTGCGGTCAGTGACCCCGACGGTTTGGTCACGTGCGGTGGCTCGGTGCTTCGCTCCGGGGTAGTCGTGAGCTGGCTGGTAAAGAGCACCAGCCCTTGTCCCGCCGGTTGGCCGGTACGCGTGCGCATCCCACCGACACCAAACGGCCAGGCGGCCCTGCGAGACCACCTGGCCGTTGTACGGATCTCGGCTCAGTTCCGGGACAGCGCCAGCTTGAGCGCACCGGTACGAGCGGGGTCGGCGAAGACGTCGTAGGCGTGCATGATGTCGTCGAGCCCGAACCGGTGAGTGATCATCGCGGTAGCGGGAAGTTGCCCGGCCGCGAGCATCCGCAGCAGCGTAGGCGTGGAGTAGGTGTCGACCAGTCCCGTGGTCAACGTGATGTTGCGGATCCACAGGTCTTCCAAGTGGAGAGTGGCCGGCTCGCCGTGGACGCCGATGTTGGCGACATGCCCTCCCGGGCGTACCAGAGTGGTGCACAGTTCGAACGTGCTCGGATACCCCACCGCTTCCATCACCACGTCGGCGCCGATCCCGTCGGTGACCGAGTCGACGACCTTCTTGGGATCGTCCTCGGGTCGGATGGCGATGTCGGCGCCGAACTGCTTGGCCGCCTGCAGTCGGCTCTCGGCCTTGTCGATGGCGATGAGGCGGGAAGGGGAGAACAGGCGCGCTGTGATCAGCGCAGCGAGGCCGATCGGACCGACTCCCACCACCACGACGGTGTCGCCCGGGCTGACCTTGCCGTTGAGCACCCCGACCTCGTACGACGTCGGCAGGATGTCGGAGAGCAGGACCGCCGCCTCGTCGGTGACGCCCTCGGGCAACCGGTAGGTGGACAGGTCGGCGAACGGAATGCGAGCGTACTCGGCTTGCACCCCGTCGATCGTGTGCCCGAGGATCCATCCGCCGCCGCCGAGGCACTGCCCGTAGCTGCGGACTCGGCAATAGCGGCACGTTCCGCACGCGGAGATGCACGAGACGAGGACCCGGTCGCCGCGGTTCAGGTTGGTGACGCCTGGTCCCACCTCGACGACCGTGCCCACGGCCTCGTGGCCCAGGATGCGGCCCGGCGTCACGGTTGGCACGTGACCGGCGAGGATGTGCAGGTCGGTACCGCAGATGGTCGTGGTGTCGACCTGAATGATCGCGTCGCGTGAGTCAGTGATGGTCGGGTCGGGAACGTCCGTCCACTCCTTTTGGTTCGGGCCCTGGTAAACGACTGCCTTCATGGGTCCGCCTCCTCATGTGGGCCTGACGGCGTCGATGGAACGCCCCGTCATCGTCAGCTTCCCCGATTCAGCACCGCTTTGCAGCGGCCATCGGATCTTCCGTCGCGGGACTTTGGTCCCTTCCTGGGCGTGTCCTCCCACGCCACCGGGAACGCAGCCACTTGTCGGCCACGACCACCAGGGCAGCCAGTACAGCGATACCAGCGATCCGCAACCAGGTCACGGCCCCGATAACGGCGGTGTCGAAGACGAGATTCATGGCGGGCACGTAGGTGAAGACGACCTGAGCGAGTGCTTGGACTGCGATGCCGCCGATGATCCACCCGTTGCTGAACCATCCCAACTGCCACACCGGTCGGGTCAGCGAGCGGCAGGTGAGTAGATAGAACGCCTGCACGAGGATCACAAGGTTGACCGCCGCGCTGCGGGCTTCGGGCAGGCTGGCGCCGCTGGCGAGTTCCCACTCGTAGATCCACCACGCGCCGGCGACGATGAGCGTCGACACCAGCCCGATCCGGGCCAACAGCCAGCCGGTGAGCAGTGGCTGGTGAGGGTCGCGCGGTGGCCGCTGCATGATGCCTGCCTCCTTGGGTTCGAAGGCGAGCATCAGTCCGAGCGCTACCGCCGTGGTCATGTTGATCCAGAGGATCTGCGTGGGAAGAACCGGCAGGGCCGTGCCCCACAGGATGGCCACCAGGATGAGCAATCCCTGGCCCATGTTGGTGGGCAGAGTCCAGACGACGAACTTGGTGAGGTTGTCGAAGACGCCGCGCCCTTCCTCCACCGCGGCTTCGATGGTGGCGAAATCGTCGTCGGTGAGGACCATGTCGGCTGCGTCCTTGGCGACTTCGGTGCCGGTCTTGCCCATCGCCACACCGACATCGGCCTGGTGGAGCGCGGGCGCGTCGTTCACCCCGTCGCCGGTAACGGCCACCACATGGCCTCGCTCTTGTAACGCCTCTACCAGGCGTAGCTTCTGCTCCGGCGAGACCCGGGCGAACACGCGCGCCCGCTCCACCGTCGCGGAGAAGCGGTCGTCGGGCAGCGTCGCCAGGTCGGCGCCGGTCAGGACCCGATCCTCATCGCCCTCGCCGAGGATCCCGACGCGGCGGGCGGTGGCGACGGCGGTGCCGACATGGTCGCCGGTGATCATCTTGACGTCGATACCGGCGGTGTGACAGGCGCGGACTGCCGCCGCAGCCGCCGACCGTGGCGGGTCGAGCATGGCCTGCAAGCCGGTCAGCACGAGGCCGTCGGGCAGGCCGGCGCGGAGCGTGGACACCTTGGCCTCTAGCAGGACCGCCGTGGCGAGCACTCGCAACCCTTGGGAGGCGAGCTCGTCGGCCGCTGCCAACAGGGCATCGTGGTCTGTCGGCGCGGTCGTGCCGTCGGTGAGCATCACGCGGTCGCACAGCTGCAGCACCCGCTCCACCGCGCCTTTGAGCAGCACCACCCGTCCGCCACGCGCACGGTCGTGGTGGAGGGTGGCCATGTACCGCCGTTTGGAGGTGAACGGGATGGTGTCGATCCGCGGGAACTCCTCCGCCACCCGTTGGGCGTGGAATCCGGCTTTGGCGCCCGCCACGAGCATCGCTCCTTCGGTGGGGTCGCCGATCACCCGCCATCTGCCGTCGCGGGTGGAGAGGGCGGCGTCGTTGCAGCCGACTCCGGCGATCAGGCTCCACCGCAGCGCGTGGTCGGAATCGACGGTGACCGGTGCACCGTCGGTGCTCCGTAACTCACCCTCGGGCGCGTAACCAGTGCCGGTGAGCTCGACCAGCGCGGTCGGGGTCCAGATCGCCTGGACGGTCATCTCGTTCTTGGTCAGGGTTCCGGTCTTGTCGGAGCAGATCACCGTCGTGCTGCCGAGGGTCTCGACCGCGGGCAGGCGACGGATCACCGCGCGGCGGCTGGCCATCCGTGCCACGCCGATGGCTAGCGTGATGGTCACCGCCGCGGGCAGCCCTTCCGGAATCGCGGCGACCGCGAGCGCGATCGCGGCGGTGAACATGCCTACCGGTTCCTCGCCGCGAACGACGCCGATAGCGAAAGTGAACAGCGCCAACGCCAGGATGGCGACGGTGAGGAGGCGGCTGAAGTGACCCAGCTTCTGCGTCAGCGGGGTGGCGAGACTGTCCGCTGCCCCTACCAGTCGATGGATCTGCCCGATCTCGGTTCGAGGGCCGGTGGCGACGGCCACTCCCACACCGCTTCCGGAGGTCACCAAGGTGCCGGAGTACGCCATGTTGCGCCGGTCAGCGACGTGGGTGGTCTCCGGCAGCACGACCTCGTCCTTGGCGACGGGTACGGACTCGCCGGTGAGGGCGGACTCGTCCACGTGTAGTTCGGTCTGCCTGATCAACCGGAGATCGGCCGGCACCATGTCGCCGGCTTCCAGCAGCACCACGTCTCCGGGCACGATCTCCTGGGAGGCGATGCGCTGCTCCTGACCGTCGCGCCGCACCCGGGCCCGGGTGCGGACCAGGGAGCGCAGCGTATCCAGCGCTGCCTCCGCTTTCGACTCCTGCCCGAACCCGATCGCCGCGTTCAGCACCACCACCGCGAAGATCACCGCGGCATCGACGTACTCGCCGAGCGCGATGGTGATGGCGCCGGCGACGAGCAGGACGTAGATCAGGGGATGGTGGAACTGACGAAGGAGGCGGCGGAGCACCCTGCCGCCGGCGGCGGCGGGTAACTCGTTGGGCCCGAAGCGGGCGAGCCGGCTCGACGCCTCGCGGCTGGTCAGGCCACGGTGGAGATCGCTCTGGAGGAGCAGGATCACCTCGTGAGCGGGGAGATTGTGGTGAGCCTCGGCCAGCCTCCGGGACGCGACAGGGTCCATGCCCCGAGACTCCTCCCACCGACGTCGCTGGAACAGGGCGTTTGGTCCCGGAGAGACGGTGACGATCGGCTCCAAAGCGGCGACGCTGCGCGGCCCGCACCGCCAGGCTGGGTGCACGCCGGTTGCTCGTCACGCACCGGAATCGATGATCTCCTCCGGTGGTCGCCGTGGGGTCTTCTTCGGCGGCACGGCTTGCATGTCGATCCCGGCCCGGAGCACCAACTGCGGGTGCTCTGGCCAAGGCAGGAGTCGGCGGAGCAGCTCCCGGGCGTCGGGCACCTCCACCGCCTCGCTGAGCACGGAGACGGCGAGATCGTGGTGGACAGCGGTGAGCCAGACCGCGCTGGTGGCCTCACCCGCGCGCAACCAGTCGACGCGGTCGTCGCCGCCGGTGGAGATGATCAGATACTCGGCGTACCGGTCGTCGCCGAGCCCTGGATGCTGGAGGATCTCACCGTCGAGCGAGAAGTCACGCAGGGGTACCGGCACCTCGGTCAACGGTTTCACGAAGGTGTCGGCCGGTAGTCCTTCCCCGTCGGCTCTGAGGCGCCGGACCCAGGAGCGCAGTTCGTCGACGTACGCCTCGTCCTGTGCCTGGTGTCGTTGGGCGAGGCGGACGGCGTCACGGAGACGGCCCACGTACGCTGGCTCGACGTGGTGAAGCCGCACCTGTTCGACGTCCGCGGCTCGCCGCAACGCGGCGACTGTTTCGGGTGGCACCGGTCCGATGGCGGCGAACGGCCGCCGGTCGCTGCGTCGGGTCCGGATGCTGCGCCTCATGGCGGTGTCCCGCCAACTGACTGCGCGTCGCCCGGCCACGTGGATCCGGGCGAGCAGGTCAGGCTGGTCGGGGTCGGGCGTCCGGACGACCACGGCGTGGTGTCCGGCGGAGGCCAAGGCCACGCGGGCGTGGTGCAACGCGGCACCGCAGCTCACGGTGAGTAGGCGACCGTCAGGGTCGATGGAGGTGACCTGACGGCTGTGATCGGCGAAGAGCTCCAGACGGGTTTCGTGGACGCGCCAGCGCCACGGCTGCGTGTTGAGGATGGAGGGCGCCTGCCCCGCCAGCGCCACCACCTCGCGCAGGAGCTGGGGCTGCGCGACTCTGGCGACATCACCATCAGCCACGTTGGGCACCTACCACCGCGCTGCGACCTGAAACCGGATCCTTTCGACCTGGCGCCGGGCTGTCAGGGACGGCGCGTGGGCGTGCGGTCCCACCGACCGGTCCCTCGCCGGTGGAGGCGAGGGCGACCGTGCGGTCGCCCTCGCCTCCGCCCTCAGCCGCGACCGACATTCCAGCCGCGAATCTGACACTTCGGGAGAGCGCGGTGACATTCATGAAAATGATTCATGTCCCGCGTGCCACTCGTTAGACGCGGCCGATCTTCAATACGACACTCGAGGAGAGCCGGGACACCGACCGCAGCCCGATCGTGCACAGCAGCAGGTCCGTGGACGCCGATGTCAGGACTTCCACCACGTTGGAGCCGGCGAATAGGCCATCGACCACGGTTCCTGTGACCGTCGTCACCACTACTCCCGCGATCATGGTCGACGTGGTATTGCCGGCAATGACACTCGTCTCACCCGTGCTCCACGTAATGGTGTAGGTCACCGTTCCGGGTTGGAGCAACTCGAGGCAGCTGCGCTGCTCACCAAAATCCTGCCGGACTGAGGTACCGGAGGCGATGTCGGGCTGACTTGGCGACAGGCAAGGCCCGTACTGCAGCGAGGAGGTGGCGTCGACCGTCTGCCGAGCCATGGTCAGCGGCGGATCGAACGTGGTAACCGCGCTGCTAGGCGGGAGGCAGGTGATGTCGAGCACGGCGGCGCTGGCAGGGCTGGCGGGGACCAGAACTGCGCCGAGCAGAAGCGCCAACGCTCCGCCGATCGATACGAGGGTACGTGACTTCAATTCGAACACTCCTCAATTCCAGTGGCTCTTCCCAGGACCATTTCGCGCAGCGTAACACCCCACTTGTCATCAAGCCTCGAATGACTCGCTGAACATTCCAATGCGATCGGAAGTCGCATTCCACATTCATTTTTCAGTGGAATGGCGGCACACCGGAATGGACAACTTCAACAACGGCTGTCCCGACGTGGTCGACACCATCTCCAAGGAGGCCGCACCGGGCAGCAACCACATCGACACCACGCGCTCAGGCGCACGTGAGTCAGATTTCGGATAGCTGGACCGCCGAACGGGCGACGCCGATCTACAACTGGCTTGCCACACCGGCACTCGTGGCCATGACACTGACCGGAAGTTCTTCGTAACTTTCGGCTACATCACTCTCAATCTTGACCGTCCGTAGCCGACTACGTCAGTGACAGATCGAACTTGACCGGTCAAGTAGAGCCAGTACCAGTCCCAACGCTTCACGACAGCTTCGTCTTGTGATGCCAGGGTTTCGGCCGGATTTCCGGAAAGTATTGACAACCAGATCACCTGCCACCACACTGTCGCCATGACAGACGTCAACCTCTGTCAATCCAGGTCGCGTGCCCCGACCTGGGGCTCCGGTCGTCGACGGGCACGACGACCGGCCCACCCCCTGTCGCGCTGTACGCCGCCGGCGCGCGGTGGCCGACGCCCCGTCCACCGACGGCCCCGCCGGCTCGTACCACGGTGCCTGGCTGTCACGTCAGGCTTCACGAGAAGGGATGCACGCATATGAACGACGCCCGTGCGAACCCCAAGCGCCGCAGACGCGGCCCGTCCAGGCTGCTGCTCGGCGTCGCCTGCGCCGTCGCGACGGTCGTGGGCACGATGCTGCCCGGCATCGCCCACGCCCAAACCATTTCGTCGAACCAGACCGGTAACCATGGGGGCTACTTCTATTCCTTCTGGACCGACGCCCCCGGTACGGTCTCGATGAACCTCGGCTCCGGTGGTAACTACAGCACCTCGTGGAGCAACACCGGCAACTTCGTCGCTGGTAAGGGTTGGAACCCCGGTGGTCGCCGGACCGTGACCTACTCGGGCTCCTTCAACCCGTCCGGTAACGCCTACCTCACGCTCTACGGTTGGACTCGGAACCCCTTGGTCGAGTACTACATTGTCGACAACTGGGGCACCTACCGGCCGACCGGGACCTACATGGGCACGGTCACCAGTGACGGCGGCACGTACGACATCTACCGCACGACCCGCTACAACGCTCCGTCCATCGAGGGCACCCGGACCTTCGACCAGTACTGGAGCGTCCGCCAGCAGCGGCGGACCGGCGGAACGATCACCGCTGGCAACCACTTCGACGCGTGGGCCCGTGTGGGTATGAACCTCGGCACCCACGACTACATGATCATGGCGACCGAGGGTTACCAGAGCAGCGGTAA
>CAYTMR010000138.1:0-9058 GCA_964438855.1 uncultured Micromonosporaceae bacterium | reverse complement strand
GCTGTCGAGGTCGGGCAGATAGCGGCGACGGCCGAGCAAGGTTTCGGTGTAGCCCTCAGCCCGCGCCGTCACCACCACCTGGTGCAGGTAGTCGCGCACCCCGCCGAAGATGCGGAAGTACTCCTCCATCAGCTCCTTGGCCTCAGCCGTGGAGATCCGCAGCTGCTGAGCCAGCCCGTAGGCCGACAACCCGTAGGCCAGGCCGTAGTTCATCGCCTTGATACGGCGTCGCTGCTCGGGCGTGACCTCCTCCCGAGGCACGTCGAACACCGACGCGGCGGTGACCGCGTGGAAGTCCGCGCCGGAGCGGAAGGCCTCCACCAGGGTCTCGTCCGCGGAGAGGTGAGCCATGATCCGCATCTCGATCTGGCTGTAGTCGGCGGTCATGAGCGCCTCGTACCCTTCCCCCACCACGAAGGCGCGCCGGATGCGTCGCCCCTCCTCGGTGCGGATCGGCACGTTCTGAAGGTTGGGGTCGGTGGACGAGAGCCGACCGGTGGCTGCCACGGTCTGGTAGAAGGTGGTGTGGATACGCCCGTCCGGACTCACCGACTTGAGCAAACCATCCACGGTGGATTTCAGCTTCGCCACATCGCGGTGGCGCAACAGGTGTTCCAACACCGGATGGCCGGTCTGGACATGCAACTGTTGCAGAGACTCCGCGTCGGTGGTCCAACCGGTCTTGATGCGCTTGGTCTTCGGCAGTCCCAGTTCGTGGAACAGGATTTCCTGCAACTGTTTGGGCGACCCGAGATTGAACTCCCGCCCCACCACCTGGTACGCGGCCTGGGCGGCGGCTTTCACCTCGGCGGCGAAGTGCGACTCGAGCTCGGAGAGATAGTCGGTGTCCGCGGCGATCCCGGTCCGCTCCATCGTGGCCAGCACATCGACCAACGGCAGCTCCACCTCGCGCAGCAGCCGATCGCCGTTGTCCCCCAGTTCCTCGCGCAGCGCGTCGACCAGGTCGAGGGAGGCGCGGGCCCGCAGCATGAGGTTCCGTTCCTCCTCTCCCTCCGGCCCCAGTCCGTCCAGGACGGGCTGATGGTCCTTGGAGGTCTCCAGCCGCAACTCCCGGCGCAGGTAACGCAGCGCGAGGTCCTCGAGGTCGTAGGAGCGTTGGTCGGGGCGCACCAGATAGGCGGCGAGCGCCGTGTCGGCGGCGATCCCACGCAGCGTCCAGCCGTGGGCGGCGAAGGCGAGGAGTGCCGGTTTGGCGTCGTGGAGCACCTTGGGCCGGTCCGGATCGGCCAGCCAGGCAGCGACCGCGGCGTCGTCATCGGCGTCGAGGGCAGCAGGATCCCACCATGCGGCGGGTCCGTCGGCGGTGGCGACGGCCACCCCGGTCAGGGAGCCGGTGCCGCGACCGAAGGTTCCGGTGACGGCCACCCCGACCGGTTCCGGGCCAGCGGCGTGCTCAGCCAGCCAGCCAGCCACCGCCCCGGGGGTACGCAGCACGTCACCATCCAAGTCGAACCCGACGTCGGCCTCGGGCTCGACCGCCTCGAGCGAGGAGTAGAGGCGGTCCCGCAGGACCCGGAACTCGAGTGCGTCGAACACCTGGTGCACCGCCTCGCGGTCCCACCCTTTCCAGCGCGTGTCCTGGGCGCTGATCGGCAGCTCCACGTCGTCATGCAGCCGGTTGAGTTCGTAGTTGCGAATGACATCCGCCAGGTGCGCCCGCAGGTTGGCTCCCGCCTTGCCTTTGATCTGGTCGGCCTGGGCGATGATGTTGTCCAACGACCCGTAGGTGTTGATCCACTTGGCGGCGGTCTTGGGACCCACGCCCGGCACACCGGACAGGTTGTCGCTGGGCTCCCCCACCAGTGCGGCCAGGTCTCGGTAGCGGTCCGGGCCCACACCGTACTTCGCAGTCACCGCGGCCGGATCCATCCGTGCCAACTCGGACACTCCCCGGATCGCGTACAGCACCGTGACCTGGTCACACACGAGCTGGTAGGTGTCCCGGTCACCGGTGCTGATCAGAACCTCCATGCCCGCCTCCCGGCCCTGCCGGGCCAGCGTGGCGATGAGGTCGTCCGCCTCGTAGCCGGGGACCTGAACCACCGGGATACGCAGCGCCGCCAAGACCTCCTGAATGAGGCTCACCTGCCCGGCGAAGTCTGGCGGTGACTCTGCCCGACCCGCCTTGTAGGCGGCGTACCGTTCGGAGCGGAACGACTGACGCGAGACGTCGAAGGCCACGGCGACGTGAGTCGGCTGCTCATCCCGCAACACGTTGATGAGCATGGAGGTGAAGCCGTACACCGCGTTGGTGGCCTGCCCGGTGGTGGTCGAGAAGTTCTCCACCGGCAGGGCGAAGAACGCGCGATAGGCCAGAGAGTGGCCGTCCACCAGGAGCAGGCGGGGAGTGGTTGCCGTCACGCTACGCGACTCTAGCCCGCGCGTGCGACGGTGCTCGTACGTAGGCCCGACGGCACGCCGGGTGACCTGACGGCCGGCCCGGAAACCCCCATCACCTCGCCATCCGGACACAAAAGGTAACGACTGTACAACGTCCTGGTGTCAGGTCTACCCAACTATGGCGACCCACGATGGCGGCTCACTACTTTGTGCCCATCCGGGCTCGTTGACGGCGTGGTCCACGCCCGCAACAACCTCTCGCCCGCAACGTGACAAGAAGGAGAATGCATGTTCCGCCCCAACTTCGCGTGGCGCAGCGTCGCCGTGCTGGGCGCTGCCGCTCTCGCGCTGGGCGCCTGCGCCGACGACGACGGCAACGGCAACGGCGACACCGGCGGCGACGGCCTGACCTTCGAAGGCACCCTCAGCGTCGGCCTCATCCTTCCGCAGACCGGCGGGCTGGCCTCGTATGGTCCGGGAATGATCGCCGCCGCCGAGATGGCCTTCGAGGAGATCAACGAAAACGGTGGGGTGTGGGGCAACGACATCACGTGGGAACTGCGTGACGAGGGCCCCGCCGAGGACTCGGAGGTCGTCCAGCAGGCGGCCGACTACATGATCTCCAAGGGGGTGCACGCGGTGATCGGCGCGGCGTCCAGCACGGCGTCGCTGAACATCATCGAGTCGCTCTACAACCAGGCGATCATCCAGGTCTCCCCGTCCAACACCGGTCCGGACTTCACCGAGCACGAGTACAACGGGTACTACCTGCGTACCGCGCCCTCGGACGTGATCCAGGGCTCCGCGCTGGCAGAGGAGATTCTCGCCGACGGCCACACCACGGTCGGCATCCTGGCTCAGCAGACCGCCTACGGTGAGGGTCTGGCCAACCAGATCGAGTCGGTGCTCACCGACGGTGGGTCGCAGGTGGTGGTCAAGGAGTTCTACGACCCCGCTCAGACCGAGTACAGCGCCAGCGTCAACGCTCTGGTCGACAAGGACCCGAGCGCCATCGTCCTGATCTCCTACGACGAGTCGCTGCAGATCATCCCGGCGCTGGTCGGTGCTGGTCTCGGCCCGGACACCAAGCAGTGGTACTTCGTCGACGGTAACCGCCTCGACTACAGCGGGGACTTCGAGGAGGGCCTGCTGGAGGGTGTCAAGGCCACCCAGCCTGGCAGCGAGGAGGAGCCGACCGAGTTCTTCAACCGGCTCAACGAGTTCCGCCCGGACCTGCCGCAGACCGCTTACGCCCCAGAGTCGTACGACGCGGCGATTCTGATCGCGCTCGGTGCGATCGCAGCCGACAGCGACAACCCGGACGCGATCCGCGCCGCGATGATCGAGGTCAGCGACGGCGGCACCAAGTGCACCACCTTCGCCGAGTGCAAGGCGCTGCTGGAGGCCGGCGAGGACATCGACTACGACGGGATCAGCGGGCCGGTGGCCTGGAACGCTGATGGCGACCCGGGCAAGGCCGAGATCGGCATCTTCGAGTACCAGGCCGACAACACCTTCACCCGGATCAAGACCGTCTCGGGCACCATGTGACCGACGGTTCATGACCTGACTGTGGCCCCGACCTTGTGGTCGGGGCCACAGTCAGGTCCGCGTCGGTCGTGGTCAGCGTGCCCGCGCCAAGGTGCCCAGGTACAACTCGACCACCTTCGGATCGTTGATCAGACTCTCACCCGTGCCGGTGTAGGCGTTGCGTCCCTGATCGAGCACGTAGCCACGGTGGCAGATCTGCAGGCACCGGCGGGCGTTCTGCTCCACCATCACCACCGTGACGCCGGCCTCGTTGATCCGCTTGGTCTGGTAGAACACTTCGTCCTGCATGGCCGGAGACAGGCCGGCGGAAGGCTCGTCCAGCAGCAGCACCGACGGTTCCATCATGAGCGCCCGGGCCATGGCGACCATCTGCCGTTCGCCCCCGGAGAGGGAACCGGCACGTTGGCGGCGGCGCGCCACCAGCGTAGGGAAGAGATCCCCGATGACGTCCATCCGCTGCCGAAACCGCCGCGGCCGCAGATACACCCCCATCTGGAGGTTCTCTTCGATGGTCAGGCGGGGGAACACGTTGTCGGTCTGGGGCACGTAACCCACGCCCATGGCGACCAGCCGGTGGGTCTTCGCGTTGGTGATGTCCCGATCCCGTAGTCGGACCGTGCCGGATCTGATGTGCACGAGACCGAAGATCGACTTGATCAGAGTGGACTTTCCGGCGCCGTTGGGGCCGATCACCGCCACCAGCTCACCCTCTTGGGCGTACAAGTCGGCGCCGTTGAGGATGTTCACGCCGGGTACATAGCCGGCGACCACCTCGTCCACCCGTAAGAGCGCCGTTTCGGCGGCGGCCAGGTGCGCACTGCGATCGAGTGGACCGTCGACGGGTCGCTCGCTCATGACTCCTCGCTCCCTCGCTCGCGCCGTACGGGTTCGCCAACGTCGTCGCCGGCTCCGGCCGCATTGTCGTGGCGAGCACCAAGATAGGCGTCGATCACGCGTGGATCGGCCATGACCTGGTCCGGCGTTCCTTCCGCCACCACCTCACCCGCGCCCATCACCACCACCCAGTCGCTGATGTCGTGGACCACGTCCATGTCGTGCTCGACGAAGACCACGGTCATGCCGTCCTCGCGCAACTGCTTGACGTGACCGAGCAAGGACTGGGTGAGCGCCGGGTTGACCCCTGCGGTCGGCTCGTCGAGCATGACCAGCTCCGGTGTGGCCATGAGCGCACGGGCCATCTCCAGCAGTTTGCGCTGTCCGCCGGAGAGGCTGCCGGCGAACTCGTCGCGCTTGGCGTCCAGCCGGAATCGGGCCAGCAGCTCCTCCGCCCGCTGGGTGATCTTGGCTTCTTGGTGGCGCCACAGGAAGGGCAGCAGGCCAACCAGGAAGTTCTCGCCCCGCTGGCCGGACGCGCCGAGCCGCATATTGTCGATCACTCGCATCCGCGACAGTGCTTTGGTGAGCTGGAAGGTACGCACCATGCCGAGCCGCGCGATCTGGTACGCCCGTAGACCAGCCATCTGCTGTCCGTTGAACGACCAGCGACCGGCGTTGGGCGAGTCGAATCCGGTCAGCAGGTTGAACAGGGTGGTCTTTCCGGCCCCGTTCGGACCGATCACCGCGGTGATCGAGCCACGTTGGATTTCCAGGTGAGACACGTTGACCGCGGTCAGCCCACCGAACCGGCGAACCACACCGTCCACCACAAGGATCGGGTCTGGCTTCTTCACACCCGGTTCCGGTGCGACACCGGCGAGCGCCTCGCGAACCTGAGCGCGGGCGGAGCTGTCGCGTACCTGCTCAGCGGACATTCAGCGAGATCTCCCTCCGGTCGCCCAGCACACCCTGCGGCCGGAATATGAGCATCAGGATGATTCCGACTCCGAGCAGCACGAACACCAGGGGACCGACTTGGTTCGTCGTCAGCACGCTCTCCGGCAAATAGCCGTTCCAGGCCACCTGGTCCAAGAACGCGGTGAGGAAGTTGAACAAGAACCAGAACAACATCGCACCGATCACTGGACCGAAGATGCGCGCCGCCCCGCCGATGATGAGCACCGCGTACAGGTAGAAGGTGAACTGGGTATGGAAGTGGTCGGGAGCCACGTTGCCTTGACGGACCGCTTGGATGAAACCGGCCAACGCACCGATCAGGCCACCGAGCGCTAGCGCCTGCAGCTTGTAGCTGAAGGCGTTCTTTCCCAGGCTGCGTACCGCGTCCTCGTCCTCCCGGATCGCGCGCAGCACACGGCCCCACGGGCTGCGCATCGCTAGCCAGACCACGACGAGACAGACCGCGATCACGACCCAGCCGACGACCATGACCCACAGATGGGTGTGGGTGTAGAAGAAGGGGCCGAACTGGAACCGGCCGCTGCGTTCGAACCCGAGTTGGTACCCGTAGCTGCGGAAGGTCTCAGCGAACCCGCGCAACCCCTCGGCTCCACCCGTGACGCTGGAGAACTCCACCGTCCGCAGGACGCGCCGGATGGCCTCCGCCGCTGCCACGGTCGCGATCGCGAGGTAGTCGGCTCGCAGGCGCAGCGTGGCCGCTCCCAGCAGGATCGCCAGCACCAACGCGGCGACGAACCCGAACAGCACGCTGGGCCAGAAGGGCCAACCGAAACTCGCCACTCCGACCGCCACGCCGTACGCCCCCATGGCAGCGAACGCCGCCTGCCCGAAGTTGAGCAGTCCGGTGTAGCCGAACTGGATGTTGAGGCCGATCGCCGCCAGTGCGTAGACGATGACTCCGGGCCCGAAAGCCTGAGTCAACGCCGAGCTGAAGATGGTGCCCCAATCCATGCCGGTCCCCTCCTCAGCCGACCCGGACCCGCCGGCCGAGGATCCCCTGCGGCCGCACTAGGAGGACCACGATCAGCAGAGCCAGTGCCACTACGTACTTGAATTCGTCGGGCACCCAGAGGGTCGACAGCTGGATCAGGAGCCCGACGCTCAGACCACCCACCACCGCGCCGAACGCTGTGCCGAGTCCGCCCACCACCACGGCCGCGAAGATGAGCAGCAGCATCTGGAAGCCCGCCAGGTAGTTGACCGTCTCGTGCATGGCGAGGAAGACGCCGGCCAGTGCGGCGAGGCCGCCGCCGATCGCCCACACCAGGTTGATGATTCGGTCGACGTTGATGCCGGAGGCCGCGGCCAGCGTCGGATTGTCCGCGACTGCCCGGGTGGCCTTACCGAGCCGGGTCATCGTCAACGCCAGTCCGACCCCGATGAGCACCACCAGCGCGATCCCATCCGTGATCAAGGTCTTCGGAGTCACCATCAGCGGTCCGATTTCGACGGGAAGCTGCACGGCGTACTCGGCGTAGGGACGCCGGTTGGGGCCGATGAAGTACAGGTACGCGTTACGGAGCAGCAGCGCCGCACCAATCGAGATGATCATCATCGCGATGAGACCGGTGCCGCGTCTCCTCAACCAGCCCCAGAAGAAGCGATCCTGCAGGTAGCCGAAGAGCATGCCGACCAGTACCGCCGCGGGTGTGGCAACGACCAGCGGCAGCTTGAAGCCCGCGACCCCGACGACGTTGAACAACAGTGCCACGATGGCGCCGAAGGACACCAGCTCCCCGTGGGCGAAGTTGACCAGCCCCATGGTGCCGAAGATCAGGGAGAGACCGACCGCGGCCAGCGCGATCAGCAGGCCAAAGTGCACGCCGCTGTAGGTGTAGTTGACCACCCTGGCGAAGGTGCTCCTCCCGGAGGAAATCTCGGTCCCCTGCTCGGGGTCGAGCTCGGGCTCGGTGGTCGCGTCGCCGGAAGGCTCCGACTGGTCGGACGGCGTCTCCTCACTCGGCGTGTGTTGACCAGGCGTACCTGGACCGAGCGGGAACAGGATGTTGCCGACACTACCGGGACGCACAAACTTGGTGCGGGTGTTGCCAGTGGCGCCCACGAGGCCCTCGGGCAGCGTGAACTCGTCAAGTTCGACGACGTAGTCCCCGGAGCCGGGCACGGCCACGAACCAGGTGCCGTCCTCACCGGTCTCGGTCGCCCCCACCAGTTCACCCGACTCGGTATAGACCTTGATCACCGCGCCGACGACTGGCTCGCCGTCGTGAGTGATCGTGCCCTGCAGGCCTTCTTGAGGCTGGGCCCAGGCGGCCGACGGCCCCACTCCTAGCGCGACCATCGCGGCACCTAGTAGCGCCGCGATTGTGATCGCCACTCTGCGCATCGTGCTCCTTGGCCGGGGGTGTTGGTTTCGACGCAGGCATGCCAGCGTCGGATCGCACGGAGCATAGCGGCTGTCACATCATCCCGAAACCGGGGTTGATGGCGGTATCCCCAAACTGTTACCAGGTCTCGACATCAGAACGTGGAAGATGTCCGATATCGTCCCGCGCCACCACGTTCACTCAGCTTTGTCAGCGGTTTCCGCCAGAATCCGCTCGGCGACCTCACGCATTCCCATCCGGTGGTCCATCGCCGTCCGCTGGATCCACTTGAACGCCTGGGGCTCGGTCATGCCGTAAGCCGTCATGAGCCGGCCCTTGGCACGCTCCACCACCTTGCGGGTCTCCAAACGCTCGGTGAGCGTGTCGACCTCCTTCTCCAGCGCCGACAGCTCGGCGTACCGGGACAGCGCTACCTCGATGGCGGGCACCAGGTCGCTCTTCTGGAACGGCTTGACCAGGTAGGCCATGGCGCCGGCGGCCCGGGCGCGCTCGACCAGGTCACGCTGGCTGAACGCAGTGAGGATCACCACCGGAGCGATCCGCTCCTCGGCGATCTGCTCGGCGGCGGCCAGCCCGTCCATGATCGGCATCTTGATGTCGAGGATGACGAGGTCCGGTTTCAACTCCCGGGCGAGCTGCACGGCGGTCTCCCCGTCGCCGGCCTCGCCGACGACGTCGTAACCCTCCTCCGCCAGCATCTCGGCCAGGTCAAGCCGGATCAGTGCCTCGTCCTCGGCGATAAGAACCCGCCGGCGGGGTGCTTCCGCCTCAGTCCCGCCCATCAAGCGCCACCTTTCACGTACCATCTATATCCGCGACCGGGCGTCGCCGGATCTCAGCGTAATGGGTAGGCTTAGAGAAGATCAGCCCCTGTACTCCAACCGGCAGAGAGGCGGAGCTCAAACCTCCGACAGTGTGGGTTCGAATCCCACCGGGGGCACTGACCTGGTCGACGTGCACGGGCCCAGACGTGATGTCTGGGCTCG
>CAYTMR010000137.1:0-9098 GCA_964438855.1 uncultured Micromonosporaceae bacterium | reverse complement strand
CCTAGGACCACGCCGGTCGGCGCGCCCTGTCAGGCTGGCGGCTCCTCGCTCGAGGAATGAGAGTGGTGGGAGGCGGCCGTCGGGTGCCGGTCGTCGTTGCTGTCCTCGGCGATGCCCGCTAGGAGGACGGTGACCGCCGAGTCGATCTCCTCCTCGGTGACCGGGGCGTGCCGAAACAGCAGTCGGTAGTGGACGAATGAGGCCAGGGTGTCGACCGCCAGGGTCAGGTCGACATCGCTGCGCAGGTCACCGCGGTCCCGGGCGTGCTGGAGCGTCGCGTGGATAGCGGCCCGGGGAGGGTCGAACACGGTGGACATGAACGTCTGTCGCAGCTCGGGATCATCCGTGCAGTCGGCCAGGAGCGAGCTGATCGTCTCCGCCCCCATGCAGGTCACGACCCGGGCGAACAGCTCCAGGGATTCGACCAGGTCGCATCGGGTGCAGCCCGTCTGGGGCGGAACGACTCGGCCCATTCGCCGCTTCAGTTCGGCGAGCACCAAGTGCTGTCGGGTGGGCCATCGTCGATAGATGGCGGTCTTGCTGACGCCGGCCCGCCGGGCGACCTGTTCGATCGCCAGCTCGGGGTAGCCGAGCTCGTCCAACAGTGCGGACGTGCTGTCGAGGACCGCACGGTCGATGGCCGAATCCCGTGGTCGTCCCGTGCGAAGGCCGGTTGCCATGCCTGCTATCGTAACTTACGAAACGCTCCGTCTCGTATCGGAAAGGAAGCCTATGGCGCCCACTGCACGGGCCGACCACCGAGCATGGTGGGGGCTCGGTTTGCTCACGCTGCCGCTGTTCGTGCTGGCGCTGGACAACAGCGTCATGTACCTGGCGGCGTCACACATCGCCGCAGCCCTGTCACCGAGCGCCCCACAGTGGCTGTGGATCATCGATATCTACGGCTTCCTGATCGCCGGGTGCCTCGTGACGATGGGCTCGCTGGGGGACCGGATCGGGCGCCGTCGGCTGTTGCTGCTGGGCACAGGGGCATTCGCGGTCGCCTCTGTGCTCGCCGCGTACGCGCCGACTCCGGAGCTGCTCATCGCGTCTCGCGCGCTGCTCGGCGTAGCGGGGGCGACCTTGATGCCGTCCACACTGGCTCTCATCCGGACTCTGTTTCCCGACGACCGCCGTCGGGCCATCGCCATCGCCGTGTGGATGACCACCTTCTCCATCGGTGTCGCTGTCGGTCCCATCGTCGGTGGGGTGATGCTGAGCGTCTTCTGGTGGGGGTCGGTCTTCCTTCTCGCGGTGCCCGTGATGCTGGTGGTCCTGCTGCTCGGCCCGTGGCTGCTGCCAGAGAGCCGGGCCGCGACGCCTGCATCGCTCGACCCGCTCAGTGCGCTGCTTTCGATCGCCTCGATGATCGGCGTGACGTACGGGATGAAGGCGATGGCCGCTAACGGGTCCTACGCTGGCGCGCTGCTGCCGTTCCTCGTCGGTGTCCTGTTGGGCCTGGCGTTTCTGCACCGCCAGCGGAACCTGTCCCGGCCGTTGGTCGACCTGAGTCTCTTCGCGGACCGCGGGTTCCGGGCTGCCCTGACGCTGTTGCTCCTCGGGATATTCGCCGTCACCTCGGTGAACTTCTTGGTACCGCAGTTCCTGCAATCGGTCACTGGCCTGTCCGCCCTCCACGCGGGGCTACTGACCGCCCCGCTGGCGTTGGCCGCGGTCGGTGGCTCGCTGACCGCGCCCTGGCTCGCCAGACGGTACGGAACGGCAGGGGTGGTCGTCGCCGGCGCAGCCGGCGCCACCGGCGGCTGTCTGCTGTTGACCCAGGTCCAGGCGGATTCGGTGGTGCTGTTGCTGGCCGGTGGTGCCCTCACCGTATTGGGCTTGAGCCCGATGACCGTTCTCACCACCGACCTGGTGGTCACCTCCGCACCACCAGACCGGTCCGGTTCTGCGGCTGCCCTGTCCGAGACCAGTGGTGAGCTCGGGGTAGCACTCGGAGTAGCTGTCATGGGCAGCGTCGTCACCGCGGCGTACCAGTGGAGGTTCGATCGTGGGCTGCCCGTCGACGTGCCTCAGCGGGTAGCCGCGGCCGCCCGCGAGCATGTCGGCGCCGCCAAAGCAGCGGTGGCGGAGTTGCCTACCACCCTTGCGGCAGCCGTTACCAGCCAGGCGGCGGAGGCGTTCGCGTTCGCCATTCGTCTCGTCGGGTACGTCGGTGTCGGGATCATGGCCGCGGTGATAGCCCTCGCACTCGGCGGGCTACGCCGGAGATCCCCGCGCTAGCCGTCCGGGGGACAGGCGGATCAACCGGTGCACTCGGGAGCGCGGCTGCTGGCGGCGATGATCAGGTTCGCCGTCAGCAGGAGCGCCCCGCCGAGCAGGAGTCGGATGTCGAGGACGTCGCCCCCTAGGCCCACGGCGAACGTGGCGGCCCACAGTGGTTCGGCAGCCATGATCACCGCGGCGTGGGTGGCTGGGATCCTGCTCTGCGCCCAGGTTTGGACCCCGATCGCCAGCGCCCCGGCTGCCAGCGCCAGCCATACGATCGCCCACCAGTCCTCCGGGTGGGTGGGTGTCTGGATCCCCACCATGAGCGACGGCACGGTCACCATCACCGTGATCGTCGTCATTTGGATGGTGGTCAGCGCCCAGGCGTACCCCGGTGTGGACCACTGCCCCATCGCGACGATGTGCACCGCGTAGATCGCCGCCGCGCCCAACGACAGCACCTCCGCGACGCCGAGTCCGAACCCGTCGAACGAGAAGATCACCAGACCGGCCGCCGCCAACCCCACGCCGACGTAGGTGGTCGCGGGGGAGCGGGTCCGCAGAAACAGCCAGCCGAACAGTGGGGTGAAGACCACGTACGTGCCGATCAGGAACCCTGATGTGGAGGCGGTCGTGCCGGTGAGCCCTACGTACTGCGGAAACTGGGCAGCGCCGTAGATCGTGCCGAGGAGGATGCCGCTGCCCCACACCCGCCGTGGCAACCCCACGAGCGCCCGCGGCCACATGACCAGTATGGCGCCGGTGGCGACGATGAACCGCCAGGTGAGCAGGTCGAGCGGAGGTAATCGCTCCAACGCCCCCTTGGAGACGACGAACGTCGACCCCCACAGCGCGGTGACGATGCTGAGTGCGAGGACGGGAACGAGCCGCCCCACGCGGAGAGGACTGGTCACTTCCCCCGTACCACGGGGTGCAGTGGTTCGCCCGTGTGGGCCCAGGCGATGGCGTTCTCCACCTGGGTCACGATGTAGTCACGGGCAGATTGGACCGACAAGTAGGCCGCGTGCGGGCTGAAGACGATGCGGGGATGCCGCAGCAGTGGCAGATCCGGCGCGGGCGGCTCGGTCGGCAGGACGTCGAGCGCTGCCGCGGCCAGGCGCCCGGAGTCCAGTGCCCACACCAACGCTTCATGGTCCACCAGCTCACCCCGCGCGACGTTCACCAGCACCGCACCAGGTCGCATCACGGCGAACCGGTCCCGGTTCAACAAGTGCCGGGTGTCGTCGGTCAGCGGTGCGTGCAGACTGACCACGTCGGATCGCGATAGCAGGTCGTCCAGCCCTGACCGCGCCACCCCAGCGGGCCACTGCTCCGGCTGGACCAGCGGATCGTGACCCACCACCGAGCCGAACAGGCCACTCGCCAGTTGGGCCAGCCGGCGGCCGATGCGGCCCATCCCCACCACACCCAGCGTCGTGGTGGAGATGCGCCGCAATGGTTCGGCGGTCGCATCCCAACCGCCGGAGCGGACCTGCCGGTCGAGGAACGGCAGCCCTCGCAGCAGCGACAACGCCATCGCCAGTGCGTGGGAGGCGACCTCTTCCGTGGCGGCCGCGGGCACGTTCGCCACCCACACCCCGTGGGCCTTCGCCGCCGCCAGGTCGACCATGTCCACCCCGGCGGACTGGGTACAGATCAGGCGTAACCGGGGCAGCCGGTCCAGCACACTCGCCGATACCGGGCTGTACCCGATCAGCAACACCGACGCGTCGGCGGCCTCGGCGGCGATCCGCTCCGGGTCCGCAGTGCCGAGCACCCGCACCTGGAAGCCGGCCTGCTCCAATCGGGCGACCCCGGGCGCCGGGTCCAGCTCGGTCACATCGGTGTAGACGGCGATCAACGGCTCGGCGCCGACCACCCGGCCGCCACCGGCGACCGTCATAGCTGTACCGCCTTGATCTGGGTGAACTCTTCGTAGCCGTGCCGGCCCAGCTCGCGGCCGTACCCCGACTGCTTGTAACCGCCGAATGGCGCGGCCGGGTTGAACGGGGCGCCGTTGATGTCCACCTGTCCGGTGCGCATGGCCCGGGCGACCCGCAGCGCCCGCTCCTGGTCGGCCGACCACACCGCGCCGGCCAGTCCGTACACGGTGAGGTTGGCCAGACGGACTGCGTCGGCCTCGTCCCGGTAGGGCAGTACCACCAGCACCGGTCCGAAGACTTCCTCCTGAGCGATCTCGGCCTCGGGTGGCACGCCGCCGACCACCACGGGTGCGGTGTAGTGGCCCCGTTCAGGAAGCACCAGGGGCGGCTGGAAGCAGCGTGCGCCGGCGGCCGAGGCCCGCGCGACCATCCCGGTCACCGATTCCCGCTGACCAGCCGAGATCAGCGGTCCCAGGTCGGTCTCCTCCCGGGTGGGGTCACCCACCACGAGCTCACCAGCGCGAGCGCAGGCGAGCTGGTAGGCGTCGTCGTACGCCTCCTGCGGCACGAGGAGGCGGGTCCACGCGCTGCACGTCTGTCCCGTGTTGAGGGTCGCCGAGTCCACCGTGGCGTTCACCGCCGTGGCCAGATCGGCGTCGGGCAGTACCAGGCTCGCCGACTTGCCGCCGAGCTCCAACGCCACTCGTTTGAGGGTCGTGGCGGCGCGAGCGGCCACCCGCGCCCCCACCTGGGTCGAGCCGGTGAACGAGACCAGGTCCACCTCGGGGTGCGCGACGATCGCCTCACCCACCACCCGGCCGCGGCCGGGGACCAGGTTCAGCACCCCAGCCGGCAGGCCGGCTGCCTGTGCGGCATCGGCCACGAGATACGCCGTCAACGGAGTGAGTTCGGCTGGTTTGGCCACCACCGTGCATCCGGCGGCGATCGCCGGTACCACCTTGATCAGGAGTTGGTAGACCGGGTAGTTCCAGGGCGTGATGCATCCGACCACTCCGGCCGGTTCGCGGAACACCAGCGAGTTGCCGACCTGCTCGATCGGGCCGTCGTCGAGGTTGGCGATCAAGTCGACGTAGTAGCCGACGATGTCCAGCGCCAGGTCGACGTGGGCCTCGCGGGCCACTCGGACCGGGGCTCCGACCTCGGCGACCGTGGTGCGTACCAACAGATCTCGCCGGGCCTGCAGCTCCCGGTGCAGGGCCGCCAGGTGTGCGGCCCGCTCACGTGCCGTGGTCGCGGCCCAGCTGTCGAACGCCCGACGTGCCGCCGCGACCGCCTCGTCCACCAGCGCGGCCGAGGAGTCGGCGGCGGTGCCGATCGCCTCGCCGGTGGCCGGATCCTCCACCGAGACGACCGACTCCGCCGGACGCCACTGGCCGTCGACGAAGGCACTGTCACGGTGCCACTCAGCGGGACGCACCGCCACCTCCCTCAGGCACGTGGATGAGGGTGGGCCGGTCGGCGGAGAACGCGGCGTCCAGCCGGTCCGTGAGCTCGGCCGGGTCGGTGACCGTCAGACCGTAGCAGCCGAGGCTACGCGCGAGTGCCGGAAAATCCGGGTGCCCCAGGTCCACGCCCAGTGGCGTGTCTCCGCGCTCGATCATTTCCCGCCGGATCTCGCCGTAGCCTCCGTTGTCGACCACCACCACCGGCAGAGCCAACCCTTCCTGAGCCGCGGCGGCCAGTTCGGGGATCGTGAACATCACGCCGCCGTCGCCCAGCATCGCCATCACCCGGGCCTGCGGACGGGCCAGCTTGGCGCCGATCGCCGCCGGCAGCCCGTAGCCGAGGGTGCCCAACCCAGTCGGATAGAGGAACGACGCGGGTGCGTACACGGGCAGATTCGAAAGCGCTCCATAGTAGACTGCCATGGAGCTGTCGCCGGCCAGCACTCCATCTCGGCCGAGCGCGTCCGCGACCGCTGTCACGACCGGTAGCCAGGTCTCACCCTCGCACCGCGCGTCGGAGCGTATCCGCTTCCGCCAGGCCGAGGCCCGGCCGGCGGCGTCGGCAGCCGGCTTGCGGGACAAGCGTGCCCGTAGCCCGGCCAAGCTGGCAGCGGCATCACCGACCACCGCGACGTCGGGCGCCGCGTTGGTGGCCACGTGGAGCGGATCGATGTCGACGCGGACGAGGGCACCCGGAAGCGACAACGGCCCTAGCCACAAGTCCGCCGGTGCCAGCTCGGTACCCACCGCCAGCACGACGTCGCAGTCGGCGAGAAAGTCCACCACCGACAGGTGTTGCAGGCCGGCGCCAAGCGCCAGCGGGTGGTCCTCCGGTAGCACGCCTTTGCCGTTGGTGGTGGTGACCACCGGCGCACCCAGCAGTTCGGCCAGCTGCCGCAGTTCGGCCGCGGCGGACCGGCAACCGCCACCGGCCACGATCCCCGGCCGGGTTGCGTCGGCGAGCAGCCGTGCGGCCTCGTCGAGCCGGTTCGGCTCCGGCAGCCGCAGCTCCGGGGTCAGCGGCGTGACTGGGCGCACGTCGGCGGTCTGTTCCAACAGGTCCAGCGGGATCTCCAGGTGCACCGGCCGTGGGCGCCCGGACCGCATGGCGGCGAACGCCTGCGCTACCGCCAGCGGAATCTCCGCCACGCTGGTGACACGGTGGCTGTAGGCCGCGACCGCCGCCAACGCTGCGGACTGGTCCTTCACTTCGTGCAGCAGGCCGTTGCCGAGCCCCGGGTGGGTCAGCGGCATGCCGGGCGAGATGAGAAGCACCGGCACCGAGTCCGAGTACGCCTGGGCGAGCGCCGCTGCCGCGTTGAGCACCGCTGGCCCGGTGGTGGTCAGGCACACCCCCGGTCGCCCGCTGACCCGCGCGTACCCGTCCGCCGCGTACCCGGCGCCTTGCTCATGCCGGGGTGAGAAGTGCCGGATCCCGTACCGTGGCAGTGCCGCGTACACCGCCAGGTTGTGGGTACCGGGGATACCGAACACCGTGTCGACACCGTGCGCTGCCAACGCGGCCACCAGCGCCTCACCGCCGGTCATTTGATTGGTCGCGCTCATGAGCCGGCATCTCCGCCGTCGACTGGGTCGCCGTAGACCTGCTTGCCGAGCCACTGTCCACCATCGATGGTCAACACCTCGCCGGTGATGTACCTGGCCCGGTCCGACAGGAGGAACGCCGCGGCGTCGGCGACCTCCTCGGTAGAGGCGAACCGCCCAGCTGGGACACTGCTCAGCACCCGCTGCCGCTCCGCGTCGGTGGCCCACAGCGCCGCGCCAGCACCAGCGGTCTCGGTGGGGCCAGGGGCGATGCAGTTGATCCGGATCCCCCGACGAGCCCACTCCACGGCCAGGGTGCGGGTCATCGCCAGCACTCC
The DNA here is from genome assembly GCA_964438855.1 of uncultured Micromonosporaceae bacterium. GTDB lineage: Bacteria > Actinomycetota > Actinomycetes > Mycobacteriales > Micromonosporaceae > Natronosporangium. Next base: position 1,640 of record CAYTMR010000137.1, on the reverse strand, counting down.
CGCCTTGGCCGCCGCGCTGTGCACAGTACCCGGGTGACCGTGCCAGGCGTAAGTGGCGATGACGTTCAGCACCGCACCCCGGCCAGCGGGGAGCATGTGCGCCGCAGCAGCGCGAGTGCAGAAGAACGTACCGTTGAGGACGATGTCCACCACTGCCCGCCACCCGTTGGGCGACAGCTTCTCGGCGGGGGCCACGAAGTTGCCGGCAGCGTTGTTGACCAGCGCGTCGAGTCGCCCGTACCGTTCGACCACCCGGTCGACTACCGCGGTGACCGCGTCCGCGTCCCGGACGTCGCACGGCTCGGCTGACGCCTTCTGGCCCAGTCGCTCCACCATGGCGACCGTCTCGGCCAGCGGTTCCGGGCGGCGACCCAGCACCACCACGGTACCGCCGCGGCGGGCGTAGGCGAGGGCGATCTCGCGGCCAATGCCGGAGCCGCCACCGGTCACCAGCGCCACCCGGCCGGTGAAGTCTTCAGCGATGTCGCTCATCGTTCCTCCTGGCTGTCGTGAGGGGAGTGCGGAATCAACAGCGCGTCGACCGCGAGCGCGCCGTCGGGGCCGACCCGGACCGGGTTGAGCTCAAGCTCGTCGCACCACGGCAGCTCGCAGATCAGGGTGGACACGGCGACCACGGTGCGGATCACGTCGGTGACGTCCACCGCCGGCCGGCCGCGCCACCCGGTCAACAGTGCGTGGCTGCGCAGGCGTCGTAGCATCGAGGCGGCGGTGTCCGGGTCGACCGGCGCCAGCTCCAACGCGGTGTCACGGAACAGTTCGGCCTGCACACCGCCGGCGCCGACCATCACCAGTGGACCGAAGGTGGGATCTCGGCGTGCGCCGATGATCACCTCGACGGTGTCCGCCCGCTGGTCCTGTTCCTCCAGCACGTACCGGCCCGGTCCCAGCCGCGCCGACATCTCCTCGAACGCCTTGGCGGCCTGGTCGGCGTCGGCCAGGCCCAGTACCACGCCGCCGACCTCCGTCTTGTGTGCGATCCAGTCCGCCTTGAGCACATATGGCGGGCGCAGCCGAGCCGCTGCCGCGACCACGTCGGATACGGTGTGGACCCCCACCGCCGACGGGAACCGGACACCGACGTCGGCGAGCAGTTCACGGGCGGCCAGGTAACCGTCGCCGACGACCGACCGTTCTCGCCCCGTGGACCGGGGCACCTGGCGGCCAGGTCGCCTGTTGAGGCTGACGCCTCTGGCCAGGCTCGCCACGGCGGACTCGATGGTGTGGTACGTCGGCACCCCCAGCCGCCGGAGCAGGTCGACCGTCTCCGACGCCCGGCACATGCTGTGCAGTACCACCGGTTTGCCGTGCTGGCGTGCCGCGTCCGCCACAGAGCGGGCCACCTGCTGCTCGGCGTCGGCGATCGACGGGGTGTCCGCGCCGTAACTGCCGAAGTAGCCGGTGAGGGCGACGGCGTCGACCGCCGGGTCGGCCAGCAGCGTGTCGACCACCCGGGCGTAGGTGGTGAGGTCTTGTTCCCCGGCGCCGGCCAGATCGATCGGGTTGGTCAGCCCGGCGTCCGGCGGCAGCATCGCCGCGAGGCGGCCGCGAGAAGACTCGTCCAATGGCTCGACCCGCAGCCCGTGTCCTCCCGCCAGGTCGGCGGCGACCGCTCCCTGCCC
>CAYTMR010000136.1:0-9111 GCA_964438855.1 uncultured Micromonosporaceae bacterium | reverse complement strand
GGAACGCCATGGTGATGGTGGTCACGCACGAGAAGCCCGGGGGCAGCAAGCGCAGATACGGCAACGCCACCTCCCGGCGGAACGCGCGCAGACCCGAGTTGAGGTCGGGGATACGGGTACCAGTCAACCGCTCGGCGATCTTGCGAATGACCCACTTCGCCGGCACTCGCAGCACCTTGTGGGTGCCCTGTTCGCTCGTGCGGGCCCCCACCACCTGGTCGATGGCCTGGTCCTTGGCCAGCAGGTCGACCAGCTCAGGGATCCGCTCGTTCGGGTAGGTCATGTCGGCGTCGGTCCACACGACGATGTCGCCGCGGGCCTGCTGGGTGCCGATGCGCCGGGCGGTCCCCGAACCGCCGTTACGGGGCAGCGGCAGCAGACGAAGCCGGGGGTATCGAAGCTGCGCCTCCTGCAGAAGGCGCAGCGTATCGTCGGTGGAGGCGTCGTCGATCGCGAGCAGCTCGTAGCGGTAACCGCTAGCGTCCATCGCTGCGGTGATCCGCTCGACCTCGTCCAACACGTGGTCTTGCTCGTTGTAGCACGGGAGGACCACGGTGACATCGAGCCGCTCAGGCTCGCTCGCCCGCTTCCCCCTCCTCGGCTGTTCCGGGATGGTGCGGCGGGACGCTCTCGTTGGCTGGGCTTTCGCCGTCATCTCTATCACATTCTGTGTCGCGTCAGCGTCATCTCCCGACTAGCACGCTAGCCGGCCCCCGGAGTGACGAGTCGCCGCGTATCCGAACCTGCTTGTTCCGCGAGATTAACAGCCTGGGATTTTCCATCGAACAGCTCATGACGGCGCTCCTCGGTGGAGCGCGGGCCGGTTACTCTGCCAAGAGTGAGCTGTGCGGAACCAGCACTATCGGTAGTCATCCCGGCCTACCGGGTAGAGGACTACCTGGAAGTCTGCCTCGACTCGATCCTGGCCGACCCCGACCCCGACGTCGAGGTGATCGTCGTCGACGACGCCTCACCTGACCGCTCAGGTGAGATCGCGGAGAAGTACGCGCAGCACGATCCCCGCGTGCGGGTCGAGCGGCTAGCGGAGAACGTCGGACTCAGCGACGCCCGCAACGCCGGGCTAGCGCGGGCACGCGGTGACTACGTCTGGTTTATCGATGGTGACGACTGGGTGCCGGATGGCTCGGTGGCGGCGATCCGCGAGCGGCTCGCGGCGCACCGCCCCGACGTGCTCGTAGTCGACCTGGTCTGGGCGTATTCCAGTGGGCAGCGGATCTCCGCCACACCACCCGGTCTGCTCAGCAAGGTGGACGAACCAGGGCCACTGTCGCGGTATCCGCAGTTGTTGAGCCTGCCCCACTCGGCCTGCACCAAGATCGTGCGCCGGAAGCTGCTCGACGAGATCGACCTACGGTTCACCCCAGGCTGGTACGAGGACTGCGCGTTCAGCCACCGTCTCCTGCTGGCGGCCGGCCGAATCGACGCGCTGGACCGGGTCTGCTACTTCTACCGGCAGCGGAGCAGCGACACCATCACCAAGTCCGTCAGCCCACGCCACTTCGACGTCTTCGACCAGTACGAACGGGTGTGGCAGGCGGTCGAGGATGCCGACGGCCGCTACGACTCGTTCCGACCCGAACTGTTCCGGCTCATGCTCAACCACCTGCTCGTGATCGTCGGCAACGAGCAGCGACTCCCCGCCGGGGCGCGGCGGGAGTTCTTCCGACGCACAGTCGCCGCCTACCGTCGCTACCTGCCGCCCGCCGGCTACCCCGCACCACGCGGTATCGGCTGGATCAAGCACCGCCTGGTCCGCCACAACGCGTACTGGACCTGGGCGGTGCTGCGACTGGTGTGGCGTACCACCCGGCTCGGCGGGACCCCGGAGGAGGCGGCGGCGCGCAACGGTGCGGCCACCAAACAGGTCACCGTCTGACCGCTGGTTCGGGCGTCGACATCGCCGGAGTCGGGGCCGCAGGTCGCACAAGAGCGACATAATGGGGCATGGGTCACCGATCCCACAGACCAGGTGTCGGCGTCGTCGAGGTGAAGCGCGTCTACGACGACCCAGATCCCGACGACGGTGCCCGACTCCTCGTCGACGGGCTATGGCCGCGCGGACTCCGTAAGGACCAGGTGGTGGTGGACGAGTGGCTGCGTGACATCGCGCCGTCCAAGGAGCTGCGCCGCTGGTACGGACACAAGCCAGATCGATTCCCGGAGTTCGCCCAGCGCTACCGTGCTGAGCTGCGGGAACCAGCTCGCGCCGCCGCGCTCAGCCGGCTGCGCGACTACATGGAGGCTGGACGAGTAACGCTGCTGACCTCGGTCCGTGAGCTCCCGTACGCACACACGGCGGTGCTGCAGAAGGTGTTGACGGCAAAGAAAAGAGACAGCTGATCGATGCCCTTATAGATCGACGGACATTATAGTCAGATCATGTCTGACTATAAGCCCCCCTCCCGGCGTCGCCGATGGCGTGCGAGCGTGCTCGCTGCGACGACCGCCCTGGTCGCCAGCGCCGTCGCCGTCCCGGCTGCGCCGGCCCACGCAGACACAACACACTGCGTGGTGGTCGACATGGAGACCAACATCTTCCCCACGGGCCATGACAGTGGGATGTTCCTGATGTCGATCACCCTCACCAACGAGTGCTCACAGCCTCTGAACGGCTGGACGCTCGAGTTGGAGCTGCCCCCCGGCTCTGAGCTGAGCTCCGTCTGGTCGGCCCTGGCATCCCAGTCCGGCCAGAAGATCATCCTGAGCAACCCCGACTGGGCATCCGTCATCGGGGTCAACCATTCCTACACGTTCGGCCTGCTGGGCACGTACACGGGCGGGTTCTCCGGACCCATCGACTGCAAGATCAATGGTGAACCCTGCTCTGGTGCCCCCTCACCGCCGCCCGGCGAGTGGGAGGTGACGCTCACCGCTCCGGCCGATGGTGCGGTCCTGCTCTACCCGTGTCCGGTCACCCTCACCGCCGACGTCACCGTGCCGGCGGGAAGCGAGGTCGACCGGGTCGAGTTCTACGTCGACGACACCCTGGTGGGTACCAAGACCGAGGCGCCATACGAGCTGCACGTCCGTTCGCTCACCAGCACCCACACCGCGTACGCCCGGGTGTACGACACGGAGGACCCGCCCAACAGCGACGAGTCCGACCCGGTCACGTTCACCATGGCACCGCCGCCACCAGCCCTGCTGATCGTCGCGTGCGCTCACGAGCTCGAGGTCCCCGCTGGCGGCAGCGCGTCGGTCGAGTTCTACCTGAGCGCCAACACGCAGGTGCCGGCTGAGGTCACCGTGACGGGACCCGGCGCCGGGGTCGTCTCGGTCGAGCCGGAGTCGTTCCTCCTCGACGGGGCCGCGGGCCAGGAGGTCGTGGTTTCGGCCGCCCACGGGGCTGCTCCCACCACCGCCACGCTCAGCGTCACCGCTCCACCGTTCCAGCCGACGCAGGTCACGGTGCAGGTGACGAACCCCTGACCGTGTGCTCGACCGGTGCGCGACCGGGGCAACCCAGCGGGCCGCGCACCGGTTGAGCGCTGGAGGCTCTTCCGGACGGGGGCGGGTGGAGGGCGACCCTAGCCGTTCGTACCCTGGGAGCGAGGTAACCTAAAGCGTTGCGCCCTCGTAGCTCAGGGGATAGAGCAACGGTTTCCTAAACCGTGTGTCGCAGGTTCGATTCCTGCCGGGGGCACCAGCTCACAGCCATGATCGGGCATCTCGGCCCGCTCGCGTGGCGCGACTTGTGGTGCGACTCGCTAACTCCGAACCGGACAAACCAACCACCACGGTCGCGATGTACCGCAGTTCACTTCCTCTCGACAGCCCCGTAGGTTTGGCGGGTTAGCTGCTGTCCCCGGACCGTCGGCGCCCTTGGTAGGGAAGGTCGCCGTGGTACGTGTCGTAGTTCGCACTTGTCGGCGTAGCCGAAAAGTGGATCAGCCTACCGTCCACCGTGCCTGCACAGTGCCACCTCGTCACCGAGCTTTTCCCGTGGTGTGTCGGATCGGACCGTCCGCCGGTCGTCTTAGAGGTGAAGAACCCATCGGCGTTAGAGGAGACACGAGATGACTGCGCGAGCCAAGCCCAACCCGATTCCCGACCCAGACCGTCTGGTCGCCGCTACCCGCGCTCCGAAGGACCGGTTCTATGGTGATCGGGATGGGCCCGTCATCGATCCGTTCGGGCAGGGGTGGTTGGTCCCCACGCACGTCGAGGACGTAGCCGCAGAAGAGACGGGTCGGCGGCCGGCCGCAATGTTCGATCAGGGCTGAGGGGGTGGGCACCATGAAGTACGTGCTGATGTTCGTCGAAACCGAGCAGTTCGCCGCCGACTTGGCCGCGATGGACGACGCCGAGCGGGAACGCGCCTACGGCCGGGTCGGGCAGTGGTTCGCCGAGCACGCCGACAAGATCACCCGCCATGTGCACCTGATGTCGCCAGATTCGGCCACGACTGTGCGGCTGGAAGGCGGCGACCCGGTGGTCACCGACGGGCCCTTCGTGGAGGGCAAGGAAGTGGTCAGCGGCTTCGCCGAGATCGAGGTCGAGGACCTCGACGCTGCGTTGCGGCTGGCCAAGTCGTGGCCGGCCTGCCCGGTCGTGGAGATCCGGCCGATCGCGGGCCCGTGACCACCTCGTCGCACGCCGAGCTGGCCCGCGTGGTTCGCGACCATGCGGGCCGCCTCGCCGCTGCTCTCGTCAGTCTGACCGGCGACTTCTCCATCGCGGAGGACCTGGTCCAGGACGCCGTGGAGGCAGCGTTGACCCACTGGCCCGCGGAGGGCATTCCGCATCGGCCGGACGCGTGGCTGTTCACCGTGGCCCGGCGCCGAGGTCTGGACCATCTGAAGCGGCAGGCCCGGTACCGCGCCAAGCTCGCAATGCTGCAGTGGCCAACACAGCCGGAGCCGGACGATCGGCTGCGGCTGCTGTTCACGTGCTGCCACCCGGCGCTTCCGCGCACCGGGCAGATCGCGTTGACACTGCGTGCGGTGTGCGGGCTGACTACCGCCCAGATCGCCCGGGCGTTTGTGCTCCCAGAGCCAACGGTTGGGCAGCGCATCACGCGCGCCAAGCGGAAGATCAGCGAGGCGTGCATCCCGTACCGGATGCCGGATCCGGACGAGCTGGCCGGCCGGCTGTCAGAGGTCCTCACGGTGGTCTACCTGCTGTTCAACGAGGGGTACCTGACCACCGCAGGCGACCGGCCGCACGACCGTGACTTGGCCGACGAGGCGGAGTTCCTCGCCGCGCTGCTGCACCGGCTGATGCCTACCGAGCCCGAGGTCATGGGGCTGCTGGCACTGATCCGGTTGCACCAGGCCCGCACCGCCGCCCGGTTCGACGAGAGCGGCCGGATCATCCAGCTGCAGGACCAGGACCGAAACCGCTGGGACCATGCGGCGATCGAGGATGCTGCGGCGCTGATCGCCCGCGCCGCCGGGCACCGCCGGCCGGGCCCGCTTCAGTTGCAGGCGGCGATCGTGGCCTGCCACGCTGAGGCGAAGCGATGGGAGGACACGGACTGGCCGCAGATCCTCGTGCTCTACACCATGCTGCTCGCTGTGCAGCCGTCACCGATCACCCGCCTGCACCGCGCGATCGCCCTGCGCTACGCCGACTGCCCGCAGGCGGCGTTGGCGGAGCTCGATCAGCTGGCCGAGGTGCTGGACGGCTACCACCTCTTCCACGCCAGCCGCGCCGAGTTCCTCCGCGCTACCGGAGATTTGGACGCCGCCCGAGCTGCCGACGAACGCGCCCTGGCGCTGACCGCCAATCCGGCCGAGATCAATCTGCTGCGCCAGCGCCTGCAGTGGCGCTGAGTCCGTGCCGGCGGCACGCGTCCAGGCTCCGGGTGGAGCCGCTGGGCGGGTGAATGGTGGTGGTGGTCAGGTGCTGCGGTGCCGGGTTTCGCCGGTGACGGTATGGCCGGCAGGTAGAGCAAGAAGGAGCTAGCCAGCGTCATCGGGAACACGACCAGGTAGATCGCGGCCTGGACACCACCTGCTGCACGGTGGACAGGATCAGAACCTCGGGCAGGCGGACGTTGGACGAGCGAGGCTGATGGAGCCAGGAGGCCACCGCTAGACACCGATGCCGAGGCGTTCGCAGAGACCGCGGAGTTCCGTCCATCCGGCACCGCGGCGCGCGCGTTCGAGCAAGCTGCGGGCCGTCTCGATGACGAGGGGGATGCGCAGCCTCTGCGGTGCCATGCGCTCGGCGGTCAGCAGCATCCGCAGCGCTTCCCGATCCCTGCCGATGCGCGCTAGCGCCCGTCCCGTGTCGATGGGCAGCGCAGCGCCTCGGCGATGGCGGCGATGGTGAGCCGGTTGTCAGCAGAGATCAAGCCGCGGGACGCTGTTACAGCTCGGCCAGCTCGCGGTAGCCACTGTGTGCCCGTCTACCGACGGTGACCGTGATCGAGGTAGTCGGTGAGGCGCGCCAGTCGGTCGTCCCATTCATTGGCCAGCGCGGCCAACCACGCCTGCGCGACCCGGATCGGAGCCGGATCGAGGCGGTATGGGCGGCGGCGGCCGGCCGGCGGGTCGAGCTTCACCAAGCCCGCTTCGACCAGCTGCTCCAGATGCTTGGCGACCCCCTGCCGGGTGATCGGGAGTGCGCGGGCGAGGTCCGAGACGGTGGCCGGGCCGCGCCGGGCGAGCTCGTTGAGCAGCGCCCGGCGGGTCGGGTCGGCGAGCGCGGTGAAGACGGCTACCGCGACCTGCTCGGCCTTGGCCGGGCCGGACTCAGCTGACCGCATCTCGGCTCTGATTGAGATAGGCCACCAGTTCACCCAGCTCGCTGTCCCAGCCTTGGCAGTTGTCCTCGTACGCGGCCCGGCCGATGTCTTCGGCGACCTGGGCGTACCCGGACTCGACCATCGTCAACCGGGTGCCGTCAGGGATCGGCGTAAGGGTGAACACGACCTCGTTGCGGTGTGGATGGTCGGGCGGCATGCCGAGCAATCTCCAGCGAAACGCGAAGCGATGAGGCGGCTCGACCACCGTCACGATCGCCTCATCTTCGACATCGTGTGGCTCCCACCGCATCCATAGGCGGCCGCCTGGGCGCAGGTCGACCTCGGCCGCGGTGCCGAACCAGCCAGCAAGGCCTTCAGCGGTGGTCAGCGCCTGCCACACCCGCTCCACCGGGTGCCGCAGGATCAGCTCTCGTTCGATCCGGTTCGGGAGCATCACGCCTCCTCTCTCCATGGCAACCCCTTGGTTGCTTTGGTGGCAACCTAACAGTTGCCATTCACCGGCGGCGTGGCGCTGGCTGTGACCTGCCTCACTCGATGTCACAGCGCCTGCTCGGCGGGTGTCTCGAGATCAGACCCCAGAACTCGAGGAGGACACCATGGCTGAGACCACCAACGTGGTCGTGATCGGAGGCGGGTACGCCGGTGTCATGGCGGCCAACCGCCTGACCCGGCGGGGCGATGTGGCGGTGACGTTGATCAACCCGCGCCCTGAGTTCGTGCACCGGATCCGGCTGCACCAGCTCGCCGCGGGCTCCCACGACGCGGTAGTCGACTACGAGAGGATCCTGGCCGACCAGATCCGGCTCGTGGTCGACACCGTGACCCGGGTGGATGCGGCCAGGCGCCGGGTCGCATTGGCGTCTGGCGGCACCGTCAGCTACGACTATCTGGTCTACGCGGTGGGCAGCGGCAGCGCCGTTCCAGGGGTGCCTGGGGCGGCCGAGTTCGCCCACCCGGTCGCGACCCTGGAAGAGGCCCAGCGGCTACGTGCGGTCGTCGACGCCGCACCCACCACGGCCGGCATCACGGTGGTGGGCGGCGGCTCGACCGGCATCGAGGTCGCCGCCGAGTTGGCGGAGGCGGGGCGCTCCGTGACACTGGTCTGCGGCGGGTTGCTCGGCCCGTACCTGCATCCGCGTGGCCGACGCTCGGTGGCCAAGCAGTTGGCCAGGCTGGGGGTGACCGTGCTCGACGGTCCGGAGACGAAGGTGGCCGAAGTGACAGACGACACCGTGCGGCTCAGCGGTGGCCACGTGCTGTCGAGCGCGGTCACCGTCTGGACCGCCGGGTTCGGCGTGCCGGCTCTCGCGGCGCGCAGCGGGCTGAGCACCGATCCTCTGGGGCGGCTGTTGACGGACGAGACCTTGACCAGCGTGGACGACTCACACATCGTGGCAGCCGGAGACTCGGCGGCGCCCTCGGGATCGCCGCTGCGGATGAGCTGCCAGATGGCCGGTCCGCTGGGCGCACACGCCGCCGACACGCTGCTGGCTCGGATCGGCGGCGAGCCTCCCGCAGCTATCAACTTGGGCTACTTCGGCCAGTGCATCGCGGTGGGCCGCCGCGGCGCCACCTTGCAGTTCGCCTCCAGGGACGACACCGCGAATCGGTTCTACATCGGCGGCCGCCTCGCCGCGACCATCAAAGCGCAGGCCTATCGGCTCGCCATCGAGGCGCTGGCGAAGGAAGGCCGCAGGCCGGGGTCGTTCCGCTGGAGATTCCAGGATGCCAAGCGCCAGCTGCTGTCGCCGGCCGGGCACGAGGCCGGTGACCAAGGTCATGGGCGACCGGACGCCTCGCTGACGAGGGAGCCCGGGACATGAGCGATCACCCCGCCGAACCGGCGACCGAGACCTTCGTCGCCTACCGCAACCTGCTCTTCACCGTCGCCTACGAGCTGCTCGGGTCGGCGGCCGACGCCGAAGACGTCCTCCAGGAGACCTGGCTGCGATGGGTGAAAGTGGACCTGAATCAGGTGCACGACCCGCGTGCCTACCTGGTCCGGATCACGACCCGGCAGGCGCTCAACCGGCTACGCACGATGAAGCGTCGCCGGGAGACGTACGTCGGGCCGTGGCTGCCCGAACCCCTACTCACCACGCCGGACGTGGCCGACGACGTCGAGTTGGCCGAGAGCGTGTCGATGGCCCTCCTGCTCGTCCTCGAGACGCTGTCGCCCACCGAACGCGCGGTGTTCGTGCTGCGGGAAGTCTTCAATTTCGGGTACGACGAGATCGCCGCCACGGTCGACAAGAGCCCTGTGGCTGTCCGCCAGATCATCCGGCGGGCCCGCCAGCACGTCGAGGCCCGTCGCCCACGCCAGGTGGTCTCCTCCCGCCAGGCCCGGGCGGCGCTGGAGGCGTTCCAGTACGCGCTGG
>CAYTMR010000135.1:0-9193 GCA_964438855.1 uncultured Micromonosporaceae bacterium | reverse complement strand
TGCAGGCTTTCGTCACCACATTGGAGGGCCAGCAGATCGACCAGGATCTTCCCGAGCAACGGTGGAAGGAGCACGCCACGCTCACCCGCTCAGAGCTGGAGCGCCAGGCCCGGTTGATCGATGGCTACCTCGACCGCCAGAACTTCGCGATCGCGTTCGGCATGATGCGCGAATGGCTGGTGCTCTGGCAGATGTGGCGCACCGGCGAGGACGTAGCGCACTGGCTCGACTACCGGAAGCGGAAGAAGGTCGAAGACTCGCTGCGATCCCTCAAATGCCGCTTCGAAACGTCGCCGGAGGTTCTCGATCCGGCAGAGCGTGCCGCCGGCGAGGTGTGGGGGCACCTCACGAGTGTCCGCAACTCGTTCGCCCATCACGGGCTCGAAAGGTCGATCGTCCTCTCCCGGGAGGAGGGCCTGCGTCAGCACGTGGTCACGATCGAGCGGATCTGGCGGGAGACCCTGCGTGCGGTACCCAAGCCGGGAGGTCGTTTGCTGGTCAGTCCGCTCGGCACTCGGCCCGGTGTCCTCTACAGTGCCCTCCTCGCCGCGGACCCGCAACGCGTGACGCGATGCCTCGTGATCTGCTCTGCCGCCACGGAAGGACCAGCCAGGCAGGCGTGCCGGGCGGCCGGCTACACCGGTGACGTCGAGTTCCTGCGCTTCGACGATCCCTTCGCAGGAGTCCGAGAAATCCAAGGGTTGGTCAAGCGGGCGCGACGTCGTGCCGTGGACGCGACCGAGATCTACGTCAACATCACCGGCGGCACGACCTTGATGGGGGTCCTGGCCGATCGCATCGCGACAGCCGCACGCTGCCTCGGCCAGCCCACGTACCAGTTCGTGCTGATCGATCGAAGGCCGCCGGCCGAGCAGGAATCCGACCCGTTCCAGCAGGGAGAAGTCTGTTGGCTCGACGACGAGCCACAAGGGGAGTGAGTGTGACGACGATCGAGGCGACGTACCGAGTCACCACACCGATGTTCTGCGGTGGCGCCGATGGCCAGAGCGCCGAGCTTCGGACAGCGAGCTTCAAGGGTGTGCTGCGCTTCTGGTGGCGTGCCTGTGCCTGGTCACGCCTCGGCGGCGAGCTGGGAAAGATCCGCAAAGCGGAGGCGCACCTCTTCGGCAGCCCTGACACCGGTCAGTCACGTGTGTGGGTGAGGTTCGACCTGGCTGAGCGGCCCCGCGCACGGCCCGGTCACGAGGTCCTGACCTTGGACGGAGCCACATACCTCGGTTTCGGGCTGCAAGCGTTGGACGGCACCACGATTCGTAGCTTTCTGCCCGAGTCGTTCGACCTTCGGGTGCGGCTGCGCTGCCGCGGTGTCGACCCAGCAGCGATGGAGATCCTCGAGGACGCGGTGAAGGCACTCGGCATGGTCGGTGGGATGGGTGCCCGGAGTCGCCGCGGGTACGGCTCACTGTCCCTAGCCTCGCTGACCGTATCCGGCGAAGGGCGGGCGGTGCCGGCCACTCCCGGTGAGCTCGACCACGCACTTGCTCGCTTCCACGAGGAGGCCGACGACCGTCTACCTGAGTACACGGCGTTCTCAGGGCAGAGTCGGCATCTGGTGCTGCGGTGTGGCAGGACGAGCGCCACGGAGGTCCTCAACCTCCTCGGGATCGAGTACGCGGCGTATCGCCGTGGGTCTGGACACGCCTCGAAGCGGATCCCCTTCGGACTGCCGCTCAAGGTTTCTAGAGAGAAGAAACCGGCTGTACCGGACGGGTACACGCGCCGCGCCAGCCCTTTGATGTTCCACATTCACCAATGTGAGGAGGAGGCCGTCGCGGTGGTGTCGTTTCTCCCGGCCCGGTTCCTTCCGAGAAGGAAGAGCACCGTAATCATGCCGGACCGGAGTCGCCGGCCAATCGACGGCACCGACGCGCTCTACGAGCCAGTCGTCGGTTTCCTCGACCATCTGGCGCGGGGACACACCTTCACTCCGGTCATGGAGGTCAGGCGATGAAGTGGGAGATTGACATCTCAATCGGTCCGGTGCAGAGCTTCGTCAACCAGTCACGGCGTACCCGGGACCTGTGGGGCGGCTCCTACCTCCTGTCGTACCTGTGTGCCCACGCGATGCGTGGCGTGGGGGACCGCGGCATCATCGTACGACCCGACATGACCCACGATGCGCTGTTCACGTGGGTGAACGGCGACCGCTTTGCACCGCTACCGCGCATCGGTAGCGTCCCCAACCACTTCGTGGTCCACTCCGACGAGGAACCGGAAGCGCTCGTGGCACGAGTCACCAGCACATTCGTGGACAGCTGGCGGAGAGTGTGTCAGGCGGTCTGGGACTACTATCTCCGGCCGGCATGTGAACTGGGACAAGACACGGATCAGATTTGGCGCCGCCAGATCGACGGTTTCTGGGAGATCACGTGGGTCGCCGCGGAAGGGAGCGCCAACGGTCTGCTGGCACGGCGAAAGCAGTGGCGCACCCATCGGCTACCCGAGGAGCCGGGAGACAGGTGCACGGTGATGCCCGACTTCCAGGAGCTCTCCGGTCACGTTCGAGCCGCGGGCGGCCGCGAAGCGCAGAAGAGGTTCTGGGACGCGATCCGCCGACGCGTCGGTGTACTGGAGTTGAAGGAGGAGGAGCACCTCTGCGCGGTCGCGTTCGTCAAGCGTTTCTACGGGAAGATCAGCGAGCTTACGATCGGCGGCCCGCTCCACGTCGACCACTGGCCATCCACGATGTACATCGGGGCGGTGCCCTGGTTGCAACAGGTCCGTGACAGCGCCACCGCCGAGGCCCAGGAATACGTGGAGCAGCTGCGCCCAGTCGCGGAGCCCGGGGTGTTCCGGCGTCACGTGCCGTTGGCAGAGTTCAGCGACGCCGCGCCGGCGGAGTTCTTCCGACTCGACGCGAACTACTATCACCCCGGGGTTCTCACCAATCCCCGACGAGCTCCCCTGGCGAGCGAGGGTGTCCGGGCGCGGCTGGTCGAGCAGCTTCGACGGGTCAATCGCGCTGCGGGATCCACCCCTCCCGTGTACTACGCCTTCCTGCTCGCCGACGGCGACAGGCTGGGCAAGCAGGTCGCCGAAGCCGGTGGGGACGTCGGAAAGGTCAGCAGGGCGCTGACGGAGTTCGGGGCGAGGGTCGACGAGATCGTGTCACGTCACCACGGGGTGACCGTGTACGCCGGCGGCGACGACGTGTTGGCCATGCTCCCGGTGTCCACCGCACTCTGCGGTGCCGACGAGCTCGCCAAGGCGTACGTCGAAGCCTTCACGAAGAAGAAGCTGCCGACGGCGACCTTGTCGGCCGCGGTGGTGTACGCCCAGGTCCGGATGCCGGTCGGTGCCGTCCTCGTCAGTACCCGAGACCTCTTGGAGAGGGTGGCCAAGGAGGGTAACGGCCGTGATTCGCTCGTCGTGGCGGTGCTCAAACCAGGCAGCTCCCATTGCCGGTGGGTGACGACGTGGACCCGGCGGTATCCGGGCACGCGAACGAGGCGTGCCGTCGATCAGCTCAATGAGTTGGCGGGGCTGATGGGCGACAAGGCAGGTGGGCGCGACTTCTCGTCGTCCCTGCTGTACCACACCCGCGACACGCTCTCCCTGTTGTGTGGTGAGCGGGAGTGGATGCCGGGGCAGGTCGGCGAGTTGCCGGCTGGGCTCGACCTCAGGGCGTACATCCGCGCCGAGGTGGTCGACAGTTGGGACAGCCGGAGGCCGTCGAACGGTGAGGGCTCGGCCTCTAAAGGGGATCACTGGGGCGGTGAGCTGGATCTGGCCACGATCTCGAAGATCGCGGATCTCGTCACGGATCTCCTGGCGCCGTCCGTCAACCAGTCGTCCGGTTCAGACGCCACTGTGGATTCTGCGCGTGCTGGCCTGGACGGGTTGCTGCTGGCTAGGTTCATCGCTGGTGGTGGCCGAGAGGAGGAGCACGGGTGAGCCAGGGCGGAGCGAAGGCGGTAGGTCTTGCGCTGAGCCCGATCGACACGCTGTTCTTCCGGGACAGTCGGGCCTACGCGGTCGTGTCGACCTCAGCAGAGCAGCTCGGTGGTCAGTTCCCGCCCTACCCGACCACCGTCGTCGGAGCGCTTCGCGCCTGGCTGGCTCGGGGCAATGGTTGGAGCGGGCGGGGGCGTTGGGGCCCGGCCGTGGCCGACGTGCTCGGCGACGGCTACGGACCGGACAGCCTCGGCCGGATCAGCGTCGACGGTCCCTACCTGCTGCGCGACGGGGAACCCCTGTACCCGATGCCGGCACACGTGGTCGGTACCGGTGAGGGCCCGCATTGGGTGCCGAAAGGCCAGTTACGCCCCGGGACACCAGTCCGCTGCGACCTGGGTGAGGCGGTACGCCTGCCGGTAGCGGATTCGACCGATGAGAATCCCGCACCGGGTAGCGGATGGTGGCTGACCCGCGCTGGCATGGCCACCGTGCTCCGCGGAGAGTCGCCGGACGAGAACGACCGCGTCTTCGCGTCGACGCTGTGGTCCGTCGAGGAGCGGGTCGGGATCGCGCGTGACGACGATACCCGGACCGTGCAGGAACGGATGCTCTACACCTCCCGGCATGTCCGACCGAAAAGGAACGTCAGCATCGGGGTACGTGTCGGCGGGGTCCCCACCGACTGGTGGGCGCGCTGTTCCTCGGCGGTGCCTCTCGGTGGGGAGGCCAGGTGGGCCGAGCAGCTACCGTGGGGCGGCGATGCTCACCTAGAGCCGCAGCTCTCGCAGCGTCGAGAGGGAGTAACCGTGGTCGCGTTGACTCCCATTCGTGCCGGTGACGAGTACGTCCGCCCCGGGGTACGGATCCCGGAGCTGGGTGGCGCCACCATCGTGTCGGCGTGCTTACCACGAGCTGAACGGGCCGGTGGTTGGGCGTCCACTGGAGAGCGGGCAGGGCCTAGGGCGATGTCGAATGTCCTGCCCGCCGGCAGCGTCCTGTTCTGCGAGGTCAGCGACCTGGACGCGCTACGAGCGGCGGTCGTCGCTGCGGATGGGCCGGTGCGGGTGGGCGGATGGCAGCGCTGGGGGTTCGGAGCGGTCGCGCTCGGTGTGTGGTGACGAGGAAGTGGAGGACGAGTGAGAAGTGTGATGCTGGGACTGCTCGCCGAGACGCCGGTCCACCCTGGCACCGGCCGCAGTCTGGGCGTGGTGGACTTGCCGGTGGCTCGCGAGGAGGCGACCGGATATCCGGTGATCGTGGGATCCAGCCTCAAGGGTGCGCTGCGCGAGAAGGCCGAGGAGAAGGAAGGGCGACAAGCTGACTCGGTGAACAGAAGCTTCGGCAGACAGGAGCACGCCGGTGACCTCCTCGTCTCCGATGCGCGGTTGCTACTGCTGCCGGTGCGAAGCCTGGACCGGGCCTCGCGGTTCGCCACCTGCCCGCAGCTCATCGAGCGGTACCACCGCGACCTGAGGCGAGGTGGGGTGGGGCCGATCCCGGAGGTACCGACGGTCGAGTCGGGCACGGTCCTGGCCAAGGGGACCGAGAAGGTCTTCCTCGAGGAGCGGGTCTTCGCTGTGCAGAAAGCGCCCGACGAGTACGACACCCTGGTCGAGACCATCGTGCCGCTCGTCCGTCATGAGGCGGTGCACCGACGGCTTCGCGACAGTCTGGTGGTGATGAACGACGACTTCGCCTGGTTCGCCAGGTACGGCTTGCCCGTCCAGGCACGCAATCAGCTCGATGATGGCACCAAGCGGAGCAACAACCTCTGGTACGAGGAGACCCTTCCGCCCGACACGGTGATGTACGCGCTGCTGCTCGGTCGCACGGATGACTCACTGGCGCTGGTGCAGCAGTTGTTCGAAGAGGACTGCTACCTCCAGGCTGGCGGCAACGCCACGGTCGGTCAGGGCTGGTTCGCCGTGACGGTACGGGAAGGAGGTCTCCAGTGATGAAGGATCTCGCACGTGAGCGAGCCGCTCATGCCCTCGCGACAGTCGCCGCCATCGAAACCCGGTCGGAGGAGTTCAAGAAGCGCTATCGATCGTATGTAGACCGATTTGGTGGTGCGGTGGTGATGATAGGACTCGGCCAGGCGCTCGCGACCGAGCTGGCCGCGGCCGGACCCCTGTCCGCTGACACCAACGAGGAGAAGGCGGCGCACCGTGCCCTGGCCGACCACGTCGCGCAATGGTTGACCCGCCCCGGCGGCGTCTATGCGGGCGTCGACGGAGTGATGAAAGCGATCACCGAAAGCGACCAAGGGACCTATCTTCGGGCGCAGGCAGAGGTACTGGCGTGGCTGACCTGGCACAAGAAGTTCTGCCACGCGCACCTGCCCAAGGGGAGTGACTGATGGCTCGTCCGCTCTATCGCCTTCTCGAAGGCGTCGTCCTAGCGCCGGACAGTGGCCACCGCGGTTTGTGGTACGACAAGTTCTGCGACACATGGTCGGACGATTGGCATCTCAGAACGGTCGGTGAGACGAATCCCAAGCTGAAATGGATTACGCGTGCGAGCGGAGATGTCGGATCCGCGCAGGACCTGCGTGACTACGCCGAGCGGTTCGCCAATCTGGTAGACGCCCGAGGCGGTGAGTACCTGATTGCGGCGTCTGAGTCGCGGTTCGTGACCGGTCTCGGACTGAGTCATCCGGTGGAGAATGGCTTCGCCTGGCATCCCACACTAGGCACGCCCTATCTGCCGGGCAGCTCGGTGAAAGGGCTCACCAAGAGTTGGGCACAGGGCGAGCAGCAGTGCCCGGAGGACGTGGCTCGGATCTTCGGGCTCGCAGGCCAGATAGGCACGGTGGTCTTCCTCGACGCGGTGCCTGTCCAACCGGTCAGGGTGGAACCCGACGTCCTGACCCCCACTATGCGAATTGGAGTGACGACGACCTTCCCGGTGACTGGCGGTCTCCCATTCCCGTGCCATTCCTGGTCGCCGCACCTGGGCTGGCGATGCTCTTCGGGCTTGTGCCGGTCAGCCCGTCGGACCGGCAGGACATGACGACGGCGCGCCAATGGTTGGTCGCTGCCCTGGAGGAGTACGGCGCCGGAGCCAAGACCGCACTGGGGTACGGACAGTTCCACGTCCGACCAGAACACCCGCTCCTCGAGAGAATGGAGAAGGAACGGCGTCGACGGCAGGAGATGGCGACTCCGGAAGGGCGGTGGCGCCTGAAGCTCGACGGGTACAACGAAGACCAGTACCTCGGAGAGGTACGAGCGAACATCGTCAACTCCGGCCTGGAGGATCGCGAGGAGCGGCGAGCCTTCATACGTGTGATCGTGGGGACCGGCATGGTGAGCTCGTGGAAGAAGGGCCGACCGGTCTCCCCGGACACGAAAACAGGCGCTAAGAAGCTGAAGGAAGCAGCGCGCGCGGTGCTACGCGCGGCCGAGGAGCTCGGTGTCGACATTCCGCAATGATCGCGGTGACTCAGTGCTGCCACTGAGCGGCTCGGCGGACCACGTCGACGGTGTGCCGCGCGTCCGCCCGTAGCCGTTCGGTGCCGCTCACCGGGCACTCTCGGCGGAGGTGCCGGTGATCTCCTTCCACGTCCGGTCGAGGGTCTCCAGAAAGACATCGACGGGCTGGGCACCGGAGACCCCGTACGTGTGGTGGAACACGAAGAAGGGGACTCCGGTGATGCCGAAGCGCTGCGCCTGTCGCACGTCGGCCTGCACCGCGTCGGCGTATTCCCCGGTATCGAGTGCGGCGGCCGCGGCGGCGCGGTCGAGCCCCACCTCTGCGGCGAGGTCGGCGAGCACCTCTCGGTCACCGACGTGACGGCCCTCGGTGAAGTACGCCTCGAAGAGCCGGAGAACCATGGCGTGCTGGCGCCCGGAGGCGGCGGCGAAGTGGGTGAGTTCGTGCGCCTGGTGGGTGTTCGTCGCGATCGCGCGGTCGAACTGGAAGTCGATGCCGACGTCGCGACCCGATGGGACGACGCGTGCGTTCATCGCCTCGGCTTGTGCGCGGGAGATTCCCCGCCGGGAGGCCAACAGTTCATATATGTTGTGCGCCGAGCCAGGGGGCAGGTCCGGCATGAGCAGGAAGCTGCGATAGCGGAGATTGACCGCGTCCCGGTGCGGGAACTGCTGTAGTGCTCGGGTGAACAGAGCGTCGCCCAGGTAGCAGAACGGGCACATCACGTCGCTCCACACGTCCACGGTGAGGCGGGTGGGCGTGCGGTCGGGTTCGTTGTCGGACGTCATGAGCACTCTCCGTCGAGCTCACAGACGCCGAAGGTGCGCTCGTCCGCCAGGATGGTCAGGGAAGGGGTGGCTTCGTCCGGGTTTTCATCGCTGGCTGCCGCCACCTCCGGTGTCGGTGACGACCCCTTCGCGTCTTGCCTCGACGTCATGGCCACGATGGTAGCTCTGGGGCAGCAGCTCTCCTACCTCGTCGAACCGGCTCGGTTCGAGGGGAGGCGCAGGTCGACCGCGACGAACGGTGGTGGCCACCTCGCGGCTTATTCGCGGAACCCCTCGAGGAGGCGCCGAAAGAGGCCGCCCTCTCGGGGCAGGGAGGGATTGCGGACTGGCGTGGTCCGCAGCCGTCCGATCGGCTGGTCGTAGTCTGCCCGGGCGATGGCGTCGATGATCTGTTCTTCGGTGAAGTCTTCTGAGCCTTCGATGACCGGGACGAAACCCACGAGGACGCCGTTGCGCAGGACTTGCGCCTCCAAGCCGGCGGTGCCGTCGGTGTCCCAGAGCGCCTCACGTCCGTCGGGCAGCGCCACCCGTACCCCGAACTGAGTCACCCCCGCTTTGGGGCGGGCGAGGTGAGCGGGGATGCCGTACTGCACCCGCAGCGCGTCGACCACTCGGCGGGCACGCTGCTCCTCCATGGCGTTCAGGCTATCGCCCGTCCCTGGACGCTACCTGTCGGCGGGCTGAGGGCCGGTCGAACTGTGCATCCCAAGCGGGCGATGTGTCGAGCCCTCAACGTGGTGGGTGGAGCATGAGTCGTCGACGAGCGAGCGGCGTGGTGCGGGTGACCGACGTGTGGATCGATCACGTCATCCGGCGGCAGCACAAGGGTGCGACATCAGTGCCAACGGGGTCCCGCAGGTAGCCGAGTTCGAGACCTACGTGTAGCGCGGCTGTCTGCGCAGTCGAGGGCCGTCGGTGTGACGGCCCCCGACTGCGCTTAGCGGCTCAACCGCTGGTACTGGCGTACGGCCAGGGGCAGGAAGACGACCGTGATGATGGTCGGCCAGACGATCGCGGCGGCCAGCGCGTGGTCGAGGATCCAGTACGTGCTG
>CAYTMR010000134.1:0-9228 GCA_964438855.1 uncultured Micromonosporaceae bacterium | reverse complement strand
CGGCGAGACGCTGGTGCTGGCCGCCACCGACCCGGCCAACCCGTACGGCGCGGCGCTGCCGTGGTCGGAGCGGGCCACCGACGACTCTGGCGGGGCCGGGCACCGGGCGGGGCGTAAGGCCGGCGCGGTGGTGGTCCTCGTCGCTGGGGAGCTCGCGCTCTACGTCGAGCGGGGCGGGCGCACGCTGTTGTCGTTCACCGACGACGCGGACACGCTCACCGCCGCGGCGAAGGCGCTCGCCGACGCGGTCCACGCTGGGGCGCTGGGCACCCTGTCGGTCGAGCGGGCCGACGGGGCGGCGGTGCGCTCCACTCCGCTGCACGACGCCCTCACCGCCGCCGGCTTTCGAGCCACCCCGCGGGGCTTGCGGCTGCGTGGCTGATGCGGGGGGCACGCTCAGGCGTCGAAGAGCAGGCGGATCACCCGCTGGGCGGCCTCGGCCGGGTCAGAGCCCAGGTCCGGTGGCAGCCCACCGGCGAGCCACAGGGTGGCGAATCCGTGCACGATGGACCACGCCGCGACCGCGGCGGCCGCCGGGTCCTCGGGTGGGCGGGGAAGGTAGCGCAGGCCATTGTGGAGCGCGGCGCGGGTTCGGGCGATGGCTGCGGCCACCGCGGGGTCGTCGCGACGGTAGAGCGTGGGTTGGAACATCACCTGGAAGTGAGCCGGGTGCTCGACGGCGAACGTCACGTACGCCGCTCCCGCCGCCAGCAGGTCGTTGCCGGCGCTGGCCAGCGCGTCGGCGAGCAGCTCGTAGCCCTCCTGCGCGAGCGCAGTGCAACACGGTGAGCGCCGTCAGCGCGGTCCTGCTGGCAGCAGGGATGCTGACGCTGGCCTACGGTGTCGCCACCGCGGACGTGCCCGCCTAAGCCGCCGCACCAGGCCGCGGACGACCCGCCCGATACTGTTGCGGACTCACCCCGTGCACCCGTTTGAACGCGGCGCTGAGGGCGAAGCCGCTGCCGTAGCCGACCCGCCGCGCTACCGCGTCGAGGGTGAGGTCGCCGTCGCGCAGCAGGTCCGCGGCGAGATCGAGCCGCCACCGGGTCAGGAAGCTCATCGGCGGCTCTCCCAGCAGCTCGGTGAACCGGCGCGCCAGGCTCGCGCGCGACACGCCGACCTGGGCAGCCAGGGAGGCCACCGTCCACGGGCGAGCCGGATGGTGGTGCAGCATCCGCACGGCCGGCCCGATGACCGGATCGCTGTACGCCCGGTACCACGCCGGGGCGCGCCCTGAGTGGGCGAACCAGGTCCGCAGCACGGCGACCAGCAGCAAGTCGAGCAGCCGATCGAGCACCACCTCCTGGCCCGGCTCGTCCGTCACCACCTCGTCGCCCAGCAGGGTCACCAGCGCCCGTAACCGGTCGGGTGCGTCCTCACCGGAGAGGACCAGGTGGCCGGGAAGGACGTCCAGCAGACGGCGACTCACCTCGCCGTGCAACTGATAGGTGCCGATGAGCATCACGACCGGACCGTTCGGGTCGTTGCCCCACGTGCGTACGCCGAGGTCCATCTCCTGCGCCACGTCACGCCCGTCTGGGGTGCGGCACCGCCCACCCGGGTGGATCACCACCTGCGGTGCGGTAGTGGGGTCGTCGGCGAAGGTGTAGGGAGCAGGCCCACGCAGGATCGCGACGTCCCCGGGTCGCACCGGGACCGGATCCGCGTCGTCCGGGACCAGCCACGCCTGTTCCCGGACCATCGCCACCAGGCTCAGCGGAGCCTCGTCGCGCACTCGCACCGACCACGGTGGACTCATCACCGCCCGGAGCAGGAACGCTCCCCTCGCGCGTGGACCGGTCAGCACGCCAGCGAGCGCGTCCATGGCGGCAGTGTAGACGCCGGCGTATGCGAACGAGCATGTCAACCATGGAACGTCTCACATGGCTCATCTTGGATGGAGTCATGACGACGTACACCAACGACAAACCCATTCTGGTCACCGGCGGTACCGGCAAGACCGGCCGTCGGGTCGCGCACCGGCTCGCCCGGGCGGGTCGACAGGTCCGCATCGGCTCTCGCTCGGCCAGCCCACGATTCGACTGGCAGGACCCCACCACCTGGGAGCCGGTGCTACGCGGCGTCGGCTCGGTCTACGTGGCCTTTCAACCAGACCTCGCCGTTCCCGGCGCTGACGAGGTGATCCGTTCGTTCAGCGAGCTGGCACATCGCCAGGGGGTGGAGCACATCGTGCTGCTGTCCGGTCGCGGGGAGCCGGGCGCCCAGCGGTGCGAGGAGGTGCTCCAACGTCAGCCGTTGGCGTGGACCATCGTGCGGGCCAGCGTGTTCAACCAGAACTTCAGCGAGTACTTCCTGCTCGAACCGGTCCGTAGCGGCCTCGTCGCCTTCCCCGCCGGTGCCGTAGCCGAACCGTTCATCGACGTCGAGGACGTCGCCGACGTGGCGGTGGCGGCGCTGACCGACGACCGCCATCGCGGTCAGGTCTACGAGGTCACCGGGCCGCGGCTGCTGACGTTCGCGCAGGCGGTCGGCGAGATCGCCGCCGCCACCGGTCTGCCCGTCCGCTACATCCCGGTGTCACCGGCGGCGTACGCCGCCGCCCTCACCACCCACGCCGGGGTGCCGGAGGCGGAGGCGGCCATGCTCGCAGGGCTGTTCGCCACCATCTTCGACGGACGCAACGCCTACCTCAGCGACGGGGTGCAGCGGGCACTCGGGCGCCCGCCCCGAGAGTTCCGCGACTACGTCACGGCGACCGCATCAACCGGCGTGTGGAACCCGCCCTCGTCGCGCGTGGATCAGTCCAGTTCGAGCGTGGCGCGCAGGTAGGGCAGGTCGTCCGGGCCGTTCCAGCGGTACGCCGACAGGCCGGCGGCGCGGGCACCTCGGATGTTCCAGTCGTGCTCGTCGACGAACAGACACTCGCCGGGTGGGGTGGCCAGCGCCGCACAGGCGGCGGCGAAGTACTCCCGAGTGGGTTTGGAGGCCCCGAGCCGCTCGCGGTCGAGCAGCGGCAACTCCGGCGCGGGGGGCGAGTCTGCCACCACCGCCACCTGTCGCCCAGCGGCGCGCGCCTCGGTGGCGAACGCGACCAGCTCGGGTGGTGCCTGCTCCCACCCGTGGAAGTCGATCAGGAGCGCGGTGGGATAGGAGCGTCTCATGCCGCCGCCACCTCCGATGTGTCCGACGCGGGGCCGGGGTGGTCACCGTCTCGGTCCCGCAGCCGCTGGCTGATCACTTCGGTGACGCCGTTGCGGATGGTGGTGCCGTACAGGGCGTCAGCGATCTCCATGGTCCGTTTCTGGTGAGTGATCACGATGAGCTGGCTGCGCTCCCGCAGCTGCTGAAGCAGCTTGATCAACCGACCAAGGTTGACGTCGTCGAGCGCCGCCTCCACCTCGTCCATGATGTAGAACGGGCTGGGCCGGGCCCGGAAGATCGCGACCAGCAGGGCCACGGCGGTCAACGAGCGCTCCCCACCGGACAGCAGCGACAGCCGCTTCACCTTCTTGCCGGGTGGCCGGGCCTCGACCTCCACCCCGGTGGTGAGCATGTCGTTGGGGTCGGTCAGCACCAACCGTCCCTCCCCACCGGGGAACAACACCCGGAAGACCTCTTCGAACTCTCGGGCGGTGTCGCGGAAGGCGTCGGCGAACACCGTCTGGATCCGCTCGTCGACGTCCTTGACCACCGTGAGCAGGTCCTTGCGAGTGGCCTTGAGGTCCTCCAGCTGGTCGGAAAGGAACTTGTAACGCTCCTCCAGCGCGGCGAACTCCTCCAGCGCCAGCGGGTTGACCTTGCCCAGCAGGGCCAGTTCCCGCTCGGCCTTGCCGGCCCGCTTCTCCTGCACCGCCCGGTCGTACGGGGCCGGCTCGGGCGGCGGTTCCCCGGCCGCCTCAGCCGCCGCGACCGCTGCCGGCGACGGCGGCACGGGCACGTGTGGGCCGTACTCGGCGAGCAGCGTGTCCACATCGATGCCGAAGTCCTCGGCTGCCTTCGCCTCCAGCTGTTCGATCCGTAGCCGCTGCTCGGCCCGGGCGACCTCGTCGCGGTGCACCTCGTCGGTGAGGCGGGTCAGCTCCCGGTCCAGCTCCTTGGCCACACCGCGGATCTGGGACAGCTCGGCCTCGCGCGCCGAACGAGCGGCGGCGATCTCGTCACGCTGCGCCGCCGCCTCGGTGAGGGTCACGGCCAGGTGGCGCAGGACCTGCTCGGCGCCGGAGACCACCGAGCGCGCGATCGCCGCGCCTCGTTCCCGGGCGGCGCGGCGGGCAGCGGCCCGCTGGCGGGCGGCCCGCTCCGCGGCGGCCTGCCGTTCCAGCGCGTCGGCCCGCCCGGCTAGGGCGGTCACCCGCTCCTCGGCGGTGCGTACCGCCAAGCGTACCTCCATCTCGTTCTGCCGGGCCTGCTGGACCGACGCGGCGAGCTGATCACGTTCCGCGGTGGAGGGTTCTTCGTCGATGGGAGTGGCCTGGGCCACCGCGAGCCGCTCCTCGAGGTCCGCGAGCTGGGCCAGCGACTCCTCGCGGGCTGTCGTCGCCTGGTCGAGGGCCTGCTTCAGCCGCTGCGCCTCGGCCGCCGCCGACTTCGCCGCGGCACCGAGTTCGGCCAGGTGACGCGCGGTCGCGTTCCGTCGGCCCTCGGCCTCCCGCTTCGCCTCGACCGCCTGCTTGAGCCGTTCCTTGGCCTCCTCCCACGCCTCGCGGGCTACGGCCAGTTCCTCCTGGAGGGCGGCCATCCGCTCCTGCGCCTCCGCCCGCCGGGCGCCGGCCTCCTCCACCGCCGCCTGGACTTCCAGATAGGACGGTTCCTTGCTGGAACCACCGACGGCGAGGTGCCCGCCGACCAGGTCGCCGTCCCGGGTGACCGCCCGCAGGCCGGGTTCCGCTGCGACCAGCCGCGTCGCGGTGTCCAGGTCGGGCACCACGACCACGTCGCCCAGTGCCCGCTCCAGCGCCGGTCGCACCTGCGCGGGCGCGTTCACCACGTCGAGCGCCCACCGGGCCCCTTCCGGCAGCGTCACCTCGGGCCGGGTAGGCGCCGGCGCGCCCGACGCGACCAGCAGCGCCGCCCGGCCGGCATCCTCGATCTTCAGTACGCGGATGGCCTCGGCCGCGTCCTCCACTCCGGCGACCGCGACGGCATCGGCGAGTGCCCCGAGAGCGGCGGCGAGCGCTGCCTCGTGGCCGGGCTCCACCGACAGCAGGGCGCTCACGCTGCCCATCAGGCCGGGCACCCGGTCGGCTGCGGCCAGGAGGGCACCCGCGCCGTCCTTGCGCCGCAGCCCGAGCGCCAGCGCCTCCTGCCGCGCCTGCCACTGGGTCACCTCGGTCTCGGCGGCCCGCTCTGCCTTCTCCAGGGAGGCGACGGTCGCCGCGGCCTCGTCGCGGGCCTGTTTGGCCGCCGCGTGGGCGATGTCCAGCTCGGCGGTGTCACGGTCGTGCTCGTCGGCGCCTTCCACCGCGGCGTCGTAGGCAGCCTGTGCCTCCTCGCACCGCTGCTTGGCCTCCGCGTACGCCACGGTGAGCCGCTCGATCTCTTCGGCGGCGGCGGTGGTACGACTGCGCGCCGCCTCCACGCGCCCGCTCAGTTTGGCGAGTCCTTCCCGCCGGTCGGCGATCGCCTTGGCGGCGGCCACGAGCTCCTGCTCGGCCTGTGCCAGTGCGCGTTCGTACTCTTGGCGAACCGCGACCGCCTCGGCGAGCCGCTCCCGGTCGACCTCCAGCGCCTCGCGCAGCATCGCTTCTTCCTGCCGCACCTGCTCGGCCTCGGCGGCGAGCTGGTCCGGGTCTCGACCAGGTCGCTCCGTCTCCTCCGGGGCGGTCAGGTGCCGCAGGCGTTCGGCGGCCAGTTGTGCCGTGGCACGTAGCCGCTCCTGCAAGGTGGAGAGCTGGTACCAGGTGTCCCGGGCGGCGGCCAGGGCCGGCGCGTCGGCGGCGAGCGCCGACTCCAGCTCGGCCACTCGGGCGTTGACCGCCGCGTGCTCGCGCTCCAACTGTTCCCGGCGTTCCCGCAGGGCGCGTTCGTCGGCGATCTCCTGCTCCAGCGCGGCACACAGGGTGGTCAGGTCGTCGGCGAGCAACCGCAGCCGGGCGTCGCGCAGGTCCGCTTGGATGGTCGCCGCCCGCCGCGCCACCTCCGCCTGGCGGCCCAGTGGTTTGAGCTGACGGCGCAGCTCGGCGGTGAGGTCGGTCAGCCGGTTGAGGTTGGCCGACATCGCCTCCAGTTTCCGCAGCGCCTTCTCCTTGCGCTTGCGGTGTTTGAGGACGCCGGCGGCCTCCTCGATGAACGCGCGACGGTCCTCGGGTTTGGCGTGAAGGATCGAGTCGAGGCGCCCCTGCCCCACGATCACGTGCATTTCGCGGCCGATGCCCGAGTCCGACAGCAGTTCTTGGATGTCGAGCAGTCGGCACTTGTCGCCGTTGATCTCGTATTCACTCTCGCCGGACCGGTACATCCGGCGTGTGATCGACACCTCGGTGTACTGGATCGGCAAGGCGCCGTCGCTGTTGTCGATGGTCAACGTCACCTCTGCCCGGCCCAGCGGGGGTCGCCCGGGAGTCCCGGCGAAGATGACGTCCTCCATCTTGCCGCCACGCAGCGCCTTGGCGCCTTGTTCTCCGAGCACCCAGGCGATGGCGTCGACGACGTTGGACTTGCCGGAGCCGTTCGGCCCGACCACACACGTGATACCTGGCTCGAGCACCAGGGTGGTCGAGGAGGCGAAGGACTTGAAGCCCTTGACCGTCAGACTCTTGAGATGCACGCGGTCCTTCCCGCTCCTGGTGGGTCACTCACGCGCAGAGTACCCCCGGCCTGCCCGGCCACATCCGCAGGCTCGCCGGCCGGAGACGTGAAGTGCGCCATCAGGCGCGCATGGTGAAGCGGTAACGGGGCAGCGCGGGGAGGAGAGGTAGGACGCGGTGCCGGTGGACCGGCACCGCGTAACGGATCAGGTTAGTGCCGGCTCGGCAATCCGGAGCGCTTCGTCCGCCTCAGCGGCGGCCGCAGCGAGCCGGTCGTTCTCGGCGCGCAGCCGAGTGACCTCGTACTCCAGTGCCCGTACCGTGGCACGCAAACGGGTGACCTCGTCCAGCAGGCGCCGATCCGGCGCAACCGCGACGTGGCCGTAGAGGGCCTTCGCCATATCGTCTCCTCTTGATGCGCTGCCGGAAAGACCAGCTCACGCGCGCCGTTACCGTTTCGCTACGACACTGCCCCAATGTACCCGCTGGCCGGAACCGTGTGGCCCTGACCAACACTTGGGCAGCGTCAGGCGCGACTGGCGCTATACCTTATTTTCTCCCCTACGCCCGGTCGCAGTCAAGTCACCGCGGTGGGCGACGTCTCCTTGCTCGAAATCCTGGGCACCCGTAGCCTCATGGCGATGCTCACCCCTCGCCGTACTCGACGGGAAGCCGGCCGACACCGCCGTCGGCGGCGCCCTCCGCGGCACCCTGCCTTACTCGGCTTCGTCGCTGTCCTGTTACTGCTGCTCACCGATGGCGTCGGGCTCACCAAACTGGCGGAGAGCCCCACCGCCTCCCCGCAGGCGGCGCCGACCGTGGCCATCGACGGGGACGTCCGCAGTCAGGCGCCGGTCACCGGCCAGCCGACCACTCCCTCACCGTCACCAGCACCGTCCCCGTCCCCGTCTCCGTCCCCGACGCCGGAGCCGAGCCCCGAACCGACCCGCCCGCCCGAGCGTGCGTCGTCACCGGCGGCTGTCCCGTCGCCGGACCGCGATCCGGACCGTGAATCCCGCCGGCGCCCGCCGACCACGCCCACCGACGAGATCACCGCGTGGGAGGACGAGGTCACCGCGCTCACCAACCAGGAGCGCCGGGCGGCTGGCTGCGGCGAGGTCACCACCGACGAGCGGCTCCGCGCCGCCGCTCGCGGCCACAGCCAGGACATGGCCACGCACGACTACTTCAGCCACACCGGACGGGACGGCAGCTCGTTCGTGGACCGGGCCCAGGCCGCCGGTTACCCCTCCCCGGCCGGGGAGAACATCGCCTACGGCTACGCCACGCCGGCCGACGTCATGCGCGGTTGGATGAACAGCGACGGTCACCGGCGCAACATCCTCAACTGTTCGCACCGCACGATCGGGGTCGGGCTGGCCTACGCGCCCAACGGCCGCCCTTACTGGACCCAGGTCTTCGGCCGCTGACGCGCCACCGTGTGAGCGCTGCCTCGCCCACCGCGAGGGCGGGGCTGGCAGCGCGGGCAGGAGAAGGAGGATCGGTTGGCGAACGGTTCCCGGCGGATCGGACTGCCGCAGCGGTGGCACGGGCGACCCTCCCGGCCGTAGACGGCCAGGGACCGTTCGAACCAACCGCTCTCGCCGTTGACGTTGACGTACAACGCGTCGAACGACGTCCCGCCGGCGGCGAGCGCCTCGGTGAGGACGTCGCGCACGTGGCCCAATAGTTCGTGGACCACCGGCCGGGTCAGGGTGTCGCACCGACGTGCGCCGTGCAGCCGGGTCCGCCACAGCGCCTCGTCGGCGTAGATGTTGCCCACGCCGCTGATCAGTCCCTGGTCGAGCAGAGCGGTCTTGATGCCGCTGCGGCGTCGCCGCAGCGCGGCGACGAACGCCGGCTCGTCGAACTGCTCGTCCAGCGGGTCGCGCGCGATGTGGGCGATCTCCGGTGGTGACTGTGCCCCGCCGCGGGAGAACGCCAACGCGCCGAAGGTGCGCTGGTCGACGAAGCGCAGTTCGGGGTCGCCGTCGGCGAAGCGAAACCGCACCCGTAGGTGCGGTTCGTCGGGGAACGTCGCGTCGCGCAGCAGCAGCTGGCCGGACATGCCCAGGTGGGCCAGGAGCGCGTCACCGGACTCCAGTGGCAGCCACAGGAACTTGCCCCGCCGCCGGGCGGCGACGATGCGCTGCCCGGCGAGGGCGGCGGCGAAGTCGTCGGCCCCTCCGGGATGCCGTCGCACCGCTCGGGGATGACGCACCTCCACCGTGGTGAAGCGTCGTCTCACCACCCAGGTCTCCAGGCCGCGCCGGACGGTCTCGACCTCGGGTAGCTCAGGCACGCTCCGCCTCGGTGGTTTCCTTGGACAGCTCCCGCCAGGCCGCCTCGGCGGCCCGCTGCTCGGCCTCCTTCTTGCTGCCGCCGGTGGCGCCGCCGTAGCGCTGACCGGCGACCACCACCCAGGAGGTGAAGGTCTTGGCGTGGTCGGGGCCGGACTCCTCGGCGTGGTACTCGGGCACGCCGAGGCCGCGGGCGGCGGTCAGCTCCTGCAGGCTGGTCT